>JBDNIG010000274.1:0-4007 GCA_041688415.1 Rhodopirellula sp.
CACATTGAGCCGGTAATACAGGTCTTCACGAAACGTCCCCTCATCAATCAGATCTTGGACGGGGCGATTGGTCGCCGAAACGACGCGGGCATCAGAATGCAAAAGCTCCTCGCCGCCAACCCGAGTAAAACCACGCGTCTCCAACACCCGCAGCAAGTCGACCTGGCTCTTGGCGGACATCTCGGTTACCTCATCGAGAAACAGCGTGCCCATGGAGGCCTGCTCAAAACAACCAGGTTTCTGTCTCGTCGCGCCGCTGAAGGACCCCTTTTCGTGACCGAATAGCTCGCTTTCGAGCAGCGTCTCGGGCAGCGCGCCGAGATTGACTGCGATGAACGGCCCATTGTTGCGGTCGCTCAGTTCGTGGATGGCCCGGGCGATGAGTTCCTTGCCCGTACCGCTCTCGCCGTGGATCATGACGGTGGCCTCGGTGGCCGCAACCTGCCGGATTTGCCGAAACACATCCTGCATCGCGGCTCCGCCGGCAACAATCTCGGACATTTCACCGGAGTCAACCAAACGGCTGCGCAGCCGTTGGTTCTCCATCCGCAAGTCAAAATGATCGCGGGTTCGACGGACCTGTTGCCGAACGAGATTCAGATCGAGCGGTTTCAACACAAAATCAAACGCGCCGGCCCGCATCGCCTCCACGGCCGTTTCTACCGTGCCGTGAGCCGTGATCACGATCACCGCCGTTTGCGGTCGCGAATGCACGATCTTTTGCAACAAGTCGATCCCCGTCATCTCGCAATTCAATCTCACGTCGACGATGACGAGCGGGAAGTCGCCATTTTCCAGCTTGGCGAGCGCCTCGGATGCATTCGCGGCCGTTTCGACATGGTCGGCACCTCCAGCCAGTCCGCGGGCAAGTCCGGATCGAATGTTGGGTTCGTCGTCAACGATCAAGACGCCAAACGGATCGGAGTGGGGCATAAGGCTGAATAATTTGCGGGACCAGGTGACGGGCGGGCAACTCAATAACTTCGCTCTAGGTACGAACGTTGCAGTGACAGCACGTCGCGGGCCGAACACCTTGAAATAGGCCAAGGGAAAGAGGCCAAGGTGTCGACGAGCATTGCGATCTCAGACCACGAAATTGCCCGAAACGTGGGTTTTGTACCCATTGGGGTGGTCATCAGCTTAACCGATATTTTATCAGCAAATGTCGGATGCAACGAACATTCAATGCAATTACTTGCACTCATTGGTGAAAAAACTTGCAGACGCCACGCATCGAATGCCGCTGGAGCGTGACCCAACGCATCAGCAATTTGTTGATCTAATCGTGTCCCCAATTTTTCGCATGTCAATCAAAAACCAAGGCGTCAGCGACGGATCACATCGAATCCCTCGATAACCGCCACGCTCTGAAATCAACAAGCCGGTGAACCAGAATCACGGTAGACTGTCGTGATTTAAGATCGTTTCTGAGACGCAGCCCGGATGAGGAAGTGGGTCGACGAGTTTTAGAGAATCATTTTTTACCTGCTCAATAGCGCTGTCGAAATGAACCGACTCAACGACTTGTATCGACCGTCTTTATCGCTATTGACGGATCTCTATCAACTCACGATGGCGTACGGTTACTGGAAGCACGGTTTGGCTGAGCGCGAAGCCGTGTTCCATCTCTTTTTTCGCAAAGCTCCGTTTGGCGGTGGATATTCGATCGCGTGTGGATTGCAAACGGCGGTTGAATATCTTGAGAATCTCCAATTTGACACCGAGGATTTGAACTATTTGGGAACACTCACGGGTGCCGACCAAAATCCGCTCTTTGAGAATGGTTTTCTTGATTATTTGAGCAAACTGCGTTGGACCTGCGATCTCGACGCGGTGGCCGAGGGCACCACGACTTATCCGCACGAGCCCTTGGTACGGGTGACGGGACCGATTTTGCAGTGTCAACTCGTCGAGACACCGTTGCTCAACCTGATCAATTTCCAGACTTTGATTGCCACCAAAGCGGCGCGAGTCTGCACCGCGGCAAGTGTGTTTTCACCTCACGCGACTGATCGTGTCATTGAATTTGGCTTGCGTCGCGCCCAGGGCATTGATGGCGCGTTATCGGCTTCGCGGGCGTCGTTCATCGGGGGTTGTGCGGCCACATCGAACGTTTTGGCGGGGCGATTGCATGGGATCCCCGTGGTCGGAACGCACGCCCATAGCTGGGTGATGACATTTGGGAGCGAACGCGAGGCATTTGATTTGTATGCCGATGCGATGCCTAATAACTGCGTGTTTCTCGTCGACACGTACGATACACTCGACGGTGTCCGCCAAGCGGTGGAGGTTGGACGGCGACTGCGCGCATCCGGCCATGAGCTGCTCGGTGTTCGGTTGGATTCCGGGGACCTGGCGTGGTTGAGTATCGAAGCGCGGAAGATTCTCGACGACGGTGGATTTCCCAATGCGAGCATTGTGGCCAGCAACGATCTCGACGAGCGTTTGATCACGAGTTTGAAACTGCAGGGTGCCCGCATCGATACGTGGGGCGTGGGCACCAAATTGGTAACTGCCTTCGATCAACCCGCCCTCGGTGGCGTCTATAAACTTGGCGCGATTCGCGACGAACATGGCGCGTGGCAACACCGCATTAAACTGTCTGAACAAACCGTGAAGGTGAGCAACCCTGGCATTCTGCAGGTCCGCCGGTTCGAGCAAGCGTCCGAACATCGTGGCGACATGGTCTATGATCAGCAGTCAAACTGGGACCACAACGGCGAGGTCATGATGGTCGACCCCGCCGACCGAAATCGTCAAAAGACCTTTGCGGCGGACATGCCCTTTACCGATCTATTGCAACCCGTGTTTCGGCATGGCGAACGTATTGGCGAGCCACCGAGTTTGCAGTCGATCCGCGATCGGGTGCGGGCTCAACTCAGCCAGACACCCTTGGCGGTCCAGCGATTTGACTACCCTCATCAGTATCCGGTCGGGCTCGAGCGGGGACTGTTTGATTTGAAAGCGAAAATGATCCAGGCAGCGCGGGAGCGAACATGAACGTATTGATTCTAGTTGATCTACAAAATGACTTTTTGCCAGGCGGTGCGCTCGCCGTGCCGCGCGGTGATGAGGTCGTCGAGATAGCCAATCGTTTGATGTCGCGTTTTGACATCGTCATCGCGACTCAAGATTACCATCCGGAAAACCACCTGAGTTTCGCCGGCGAGCATCCGGGAAAATCAGTCGGTGAGTGCATGGAACTCGACGGGTTGCCTCAAGTCCTCTGGCCGGTTCACTGAGTCGCGGGAACGCCGGGCAGCGAGTTTCCGAGCGAGTTGAATGAGACAATGATCACGAAAACATTTCCCAAGGGGGCCGACCGCCGGCGAGACAGTTACAGCGGGTTCTTCGACAACGGCGGTGTGATTTCAACGGGGTTGGCGGAGTATCTCAACAGCGTCGGCGTGAGCGACGTCTACGTGATGGGACTGGCAACCGATTACTGCGTCGGCGCCACCGCCATCGACGCAGCGAAGCTAGGATTGACCACGTATGTAATCGAGGACGGGTGCCGTGGCGTGGAATTGCAGGTAGGCGACTGTGAACGTGCACTGAAGGAAATGCAGCAGGCGGGCGTGCGGCTGGTCAACAGCCGTGAGGTTCCGTTGGCAGCCTGTTGATACTTCACACAAGGTGCCGCGGGCTGGCTTGTCCAGCAGGAGCGAACGGTTTGAAATGAGAGAACCCGTCTCCTTTGACGCCTCCCCGGTTGGCTTGCCCAACCGGAACGGAAAGTTCCCAGCGATGGACTTTTGCTTCCTACCAGTCAAGCTGGCAGGGGAGCGTTCGGATTGTTTGCGACGAGGCTAATGGCAAAACTGCGTTCCTGCCGGACAAGCCGGCGAGGGGACAAAACGAAAGAACGCCGGACAATGATTGTCCCAACGGGTTCCCTACCCTGCCGGTGTAGCGTCCGCTTCCGCAGGGGGCGGTTCGGATTCAGGTTCTGCGGCGGAGGGTGGTTCGTCCGCTGGTGGTTCCTCCGCTGGTGGTTCCTCCGCTGG
>JBDNIG010000275.1:0-14755 GCA_041688415.1 Rhodopirellula sp.
GAGCAATCTGGTCCAGATGATCTTTTGCGGCGCTGCGTTCCCATGAAAGCAATTCTCGAAAGCGAGAACTTGCCGAAACGGTCGGCTCCAGCTTCAATTGGTAAACGCCACCAGGCAACGGCTGAGTCAATTGGAAGTCCCACCGCTCTTTCCTCGCCGCCGCGTTTGCCAGCGGTGGGTGTGGCGTTGTGTGCGCAGTGGGGTGGGATGCCAGTTCACAACGATCGATCACCCGTTGGTCGAGCATGGACGTAACGACGAGGCTGAATTTGGTGGCCGGCTCACTGGGAACCCGTTCACGGGCGCCCGACTCACTGGGTGCCGGATCACTGGGTGCCGGATCACTGGGTGCCGACCCATCCGCCAGATCCACGGTGGTCTCACTGGCCAACTCGACCTGGCCTTGTAGAGGAACCGAGGCCGCCGACAAGATGGTCGGCAAACGAGCAGGGGAATCCGTTGCGACGACGGATGAATCCGCCGCACGAACCGTCAGAATACACTTGGCCTGAGCGTGTCCGATCGTCGGAGCCAGGGTACCAACTAGGAACATCGCAGCCACTGCGAGAGTTCCAGCCACGGCGGGGTGTCCGCAAGCAGTTTGCGGAGCGGAGACGTTTCTGTTGAGGTACCGAATCACAATGACAACGTCGCTCACGCTCGAATAGGACATATGGGAGAGACAGAGAAAAGGACGACACCCGAACCTAACTACTTCGATCCTGTTGCCACAAGTCCGTTTTTCCCGATTCACCAACCGCACTGGCTTTCGCACATGGAATCCTGACAGAATGGGCTTCCAGCGGACTGTCAATCCGCCAGCCACGATTACCTATTGCCGCCAACGAGGGCGTTCGATGACATCGAGAACACTGACGACCAAGTTTGCCGATGCGATGGTCTATGCGACCGTACGGGCCATCGTTGCCGTCATTCAAGTGTTGCCATTGGACATGGGCGACCATCTCTGTCGCGGTCTGGCCCACGTATTGACCGGTCCGCTGGCGATTCGCAGCGGGGTCATCGCGGAGACGCTCGCGAACGTGTATCCGACGGCAACGGCCGAGCAGTCCCGTCAGTTGACGCTTTCGATGTGGCATCATTTGATGCTGATGGTTTGCGAGGTTGCCTGGGCCCAGGGGCGACTGCATCGCGCGAACTGGACCGATCATATTCGCTTGGTGGGTAACCGCGAGATTCTCGCGACGAGTTTGGTACCGCGACCGTCGGTTCTCGTCAGTGGCCATTTCGGCAACTTTGAAATCGGCTGCTACACATTCGGACTGATGGGCATGCAGACGCTCGCGATTGCGCGTACGCTCGACAACCCCTATCTCCACCGCTGGGTCGAGCGGTTTCGCGGTGCCAAAGGACAACGGCTCGTCGACAAGAATGGCTGCGCGCCGATCGTGGATCAATTCATGCGCGAGGGCGGAACGCTTTCGCTGCTGGCGGACCAGCACGCGGGCAACAAAGGTCTGTGGGGCGACTTCTGTGGCATTCCCGCCTCGTGTCACAAAGCGTTGGCGTTGTTCTCGTTGACCAACCAGGCTCCCATGCTGGCCGTCTACACGCGGCGCGTCGACGGACGTCCGATGCAGTTCGAATCCGCGCTGGTGGAGATGGTCGACCCGCTCGCCGGTGACGATGATGACCGCAGTCGTGCAGCGTGTGAGTCAGTGGAATCGCTGACCTTTTGGTACAATCGACAACTCGAGCGAGCCATCGACCTCGCTCCCGAACAGTATTGGTGGCTGCACCGCCGCTGGCGAACGCCACCACCCCGCGTCGCGCAGCGGCTCGCCGCGGCAAGAGAGTGTCGAACCGGGAGCGAGATTGACTCGAAACGCGACATTCAAGTGGCGTGACGGTTGAACAATGCTTTCATTGGCGGGCGCCGACAAAAATGTACGACGATGGAAGCTGGGGTGACTGGTAATGAGTTAGCCATGCTTTTTTGCATGCGATCGTCCAATAGGCGACTCAACGGCAGCATCCCGCGCGGCGCGGAGGCTATTTTCGCGTGCCAGCCCTGAACAGCAGTAGGGCGCCGCCACCGAGGACGCAGGCTATGACAGCGATCATCAGCATTTCAAAAAAGCCAGGCATTGTTTTGGTCCTGTTTAGGGAAGTGAATCAGTTGCCGGGGCTTCGCCCGCCTCCCTCTTCTTGCCAGGTCTTCGATCGTCGGAGGCAAGCTCTTCTTCCACCTTTTGAAATGCTTCGATGATCCTTCTCTTCGCTTCCTCTGGGTTTGCGTCTACCCAGTCCTGAGGGAAGTCATCCGCATGGAGGTACTGAGCCAGTGCGCTGCCGTATTCGTTTTGGACGTCACGTTTTTTCTGTCCCTTGACGTGGCAAATGTAGCATCCCGCGCGTCTCGCCTGTTCAACAAACAGTTCGTCGGGATTGTCCGCCAAATAATACTCTTTCCAATGCTTGTCAAACAACTCGATCGCGATCGCCGGAGACGATACGACCGCCGAGAACATCAAAAGGATTATGATTCTATTCATTTGTCCGGCTCATCCAACGGAAGCGCATTTTGTCGCGAGTGGAAGGTTTATTTAGACATAACTCAAGTGTCCAGTGATTTTGTTTGACGAGCGTCCTCGACGAACCGAAATTCGCAGACGGTCGTCGGCACCATTGACGCCCAGTTTCTGCGGGGAATCGCGGATGGTCCAGATATCCCTTGTCAAGCCAGCACCTCGGCAGAGCTCGACTCGAATGGCGTGGACTTAGTGAGCCGACGGCGCTAGCCGCGGGTTTCGACGCCGTTAACGCAATGCAACGCCCGAAGCTAGCGCCTACGGCTCACTTGGATTGCTTAAGTCCACGCCATTCGAGCTCGACTCCGTTTTTCCAGGCCCTTGCAGTGTACCGTCGGCAGACCTCACATACAAATCATCCATGGACACTTGAGTTGGACCTCGAAACCCTCCGGTGTACGCTGGCGTCGGATGAGCCCTTATTCTTTCGTTGTCGCTTACTGGCCCTTGTAGGCTCGGTCGACGTATTTGGTGTCGACGCTGCCGCGTAAGAACGCCTCGTCTTGAAGGATCCATTGGTGGAAGGGGACCGTTGTCGAGATCCCTTCGACTTGCAGCTCGCGGAGGGCGCGGAGCATCGTGGCGATCGCGAGCTCGCGAGTGGGGCGGTGGACGATCAGTTTCCCGATCATCGAATCGTAGTACGGAGGTACGGTGTAACCGGTTGTTACGTGCGAATCAAACCGCACTCCCAGTCCGCCGGGCGCGAACATCGACTCGATCTTGCCCGGGCAGGGCTGAAAGTTCTTCTTAGGATCTTCGGCATTGATGCGGCACTCAATCGCCACGCCGTTGACGTGGAGATCGTGCTGGGCAAATGATAAGGGCTGTCCCGCCGCGACGCGGATTTGTTCTTGGATCAAGTCCACGCCGGTGATCATTTCGGATACCGGATGCTCGACTTGGATCCGCGCGTTGACCTCGATAAAGTAGAAGTTGTAGTCCTTATCGACGATGAACTCGACGGTGCCCGCGCTGGCGTACTGGGCGCCAGCGATCATGCGTACCGCGGCATCGCAGATCGCTTCGCGGCATTCTTGTGGCAGATCGGGACTGGGGGCTTCCTCGACGAGTTTTTGGTGTCGTCGTTGGACGCTGCAATCGCGTTCGAACAGGTGGCAGACGTTGCCGTGAGTGTCCGCGATGACTTGGACTTCGATGTGTCGCGGGTTCTCGACAAATTTCTCAAGATAGACGCCACCGTTTCCAAACGCCGCAATGGCTTCGTTGCGGGCAGCTTCGAGTTGGCTGGCGAGCACCTCTTCGCTCTCGGCGACGCGCATGCCTTTGCCACCACCACCGGCGGTCGCTTTGATAAGAACTGGAAAACCAATTTCGTGAGCCACCGGGGCGGCGCGACTAAAATCGGTGATCAACCCGTCACTGCCGGGCACGACGGGAACGTTCTGAGCCACTGCCATGCCGCGGGCGGTGTTCTTGTCGCCGAGTTGTTCCATCGCGCTCGGTGACGGGCCGATGAACTCAAAGCCACTGCTGCGGCACATCTCATTGAACTGAGCATTCTCAGCCAAGAAACCGTAGCCGGGATGGATGGCATCGGCGCCCGTGACCTCCGCCGCCGCAATGATCCGGTCGGTTTTGAGATAGCTATCAGCACTGCGTGCGGTGCCGACGCAGATCGCCCGGTCGGCCAGCTTCACGTGCATGGAGTCCGCATCGGCTTGGCTGTAGACGGCCACCGATTCGATGCCCATTTCACGACAGGCACGGATGATGCGCAGCGCGATTTCGCCTCGGTTGGCGATCAAAATTCGTTGAAACATCGCTCAGCTACCGGTTTGGATGCGGAAGAGGGGCTTGTTGAAGTCGACTGGCTCCTGATCGCCCACGAGCACCTCGACGATTTTGCCACTGCATTCAGCGGGAATCTCGTTGAACACTTTCATCGCTTCGACAATGCACACGACGGTGTCTTCGCTGACCCGGTCGCCGACCTTGACAAAGGTCGGTGCCTCGGGGTTCGCTCGGGCGTAGAACGTCCCCACCATGGGCGAATTGATCGTCATCGTGCCGGCGGTGGCTGCGGCGTCGGCTCCGCCGCCAGCGGGCGGCGCCGAGGGCGCCGGTGCGACGGCGCCGGGTGGATAGGCGGCCGGCGGGTAGGCTGCCGGCGGGGGCTGAGAACCGCCACGGGTCAACCGAATGCGATCATCGGCCTGCTGCAAATCCACTTCGTTGAGTTCGTGCTGCTCCATCAACTCGACGATCTGGCGAATTCGGTCGATGTCAAAAACGTCACCCGGTCCAGCCGCTGATCGAGATTTTGATCCTTGAGGGGATTTCGAGCCAGCGCTCTTGGACGAGCCGCGTTTGGGCGAATCAGCAGTCATGCGAAAGGCCTGAGTTACAAAACGAAGGGTGCGTGCGTGGGGATTCAGATCGGTGTTTTACATTACCAGCGGGCAATCATCGAGACCCTTGGGCAAGTCACTGAGCAATTCGCAGCCGGTATCGGTGACCAACAGATCATCTTCGATGCGAATGCCAAATTCGCCTTCAAAATAGGCTCCCGGTTCGACCGTTAACACCATGCCGCTGCGGAGCGTCTCGGTCGAGGCGGGGCCCATCCGTGGATCCTCGTGAATTTCGAGTCCAAAGCCGTGTCCCAGACCGTGCCTGAAGGACTCGGCAAAGCCGGCTTTGGCGAGCACCGCGCGGGCGACCGCGTCGACGGCCACCGCGTCGACGCCGTCGCGAATCGTTGCAATCGCCGCGAGCTGTGCCTCCAAAACCGCTTCGTAGGCCGCTTCAAAGCGATCTGAGTTGGCGGATTTCGTACCGGGACGGTGCAGCGTCCGGGTCAGATCGCTGCAGTATCCGTCGACCCGTGCCCCCCAATCGATCAATAGCGTGCGGCAAGCGCCCAGCGGCATGTCGCCGGGCCGGTAATGCGGCAACGCCCCACTCGGCTCGGCACCCACGATCGGATGAAACGACACACCTTCGGCCCCGAGTTGCCGCATCGTGGCCTCGAGTTCGTAGTAAATGTCTTGCTCGGTTTTGGTCGGTTTGAAATTCGCCGTGACCGTGCGGAAGGCTTGTTGGGCAATCGCGATGGATTGGCGAATCGTGGCAATTTCGGAGTCATCTTTGATGGCGCGGAAGTTCTCGACCACGGCGGAAGTCTCAACCCAAGTCATCTCGGGGAGCTTTTCTTGCCAATCCCGCAGCATCGCGATCGAGACGTGCCCGGCTTCGATGCCGATCCGGCGCAGCCCCTGGGACGAAGCCACTTCGGCAAACAGCTCGCCGATTTTCTGTCCCGGTGGACGGATGGCAGCGGGTAGCGAGGGACACTCTTGAGCGAGTTGGACTTGATAGCGTCCGTCCGAGAGAATCGTCACCGTCGCGTTCGGCAGAATCAGCAGCCACGAGCTGTCGCCCGTAAACCCACTGAGGTAACGGACGTTGATTTCGTTGACAATCAACAAGGCGTCAACGTCGAAATCGGCGAGCGAGGCGGCCAAGCGAGAGATGCGATCAGTCATAGGAGAGCTGCTAGCTATTTTTTGAGCTGCTAGCTAATAGCTATTAGCTGCTAGCTTTTTTGGAAGTGGCGGTTTGGAAGCTAAGAAGCTAAGTAGCTAGTAGCTAGTAGCTAGCTCAAAAAAAAACGCCACTGACGCGAGCGGGCAAGCGTCAGTGGCGTTTTTGAGCGAGGCGATGAATCGGTTGGTCCCTAAACCAACTCTTTCTTGGCACCGACGAGAGTTCGCAAGCGTTCGGCGAGCAAGTGCGCGTCGAATGGTTTCTTGAACGTTTCGTTGATGCTGCTGCGATCGAAGCTCATCGGTTGGCCGTCATCGGGCAACAACGCGATCAGCACGATGTCGGTGAAGTCGATGTTCTTCCGCAGATTCTGGCAGATCTGAACCGCTTCGATCTTGCCGATCGAGAAGTCCACGATGATGCAGTCTGGGTTGAAACTCTCGGCTTGAATCCCGGCTTCGAAACCGCTTGCCGCCACGGCGACCTTGAACGATTTTTCGGGGGGTAACTCTCGCTTCAAATTTTCGATCAACACCTGATCCTGGGCAACGATCAGGCATTTCGCCATCGCTTCGTCTTCCAGGTCGCCCAGCGGCATGCCGTGCTCTTTCAGGAATTTGATCAGATATTCTCGCGGAATCCGTCGATCTTGCGATCCGGGAATCCGGTAGCCTTTTAAACGCCCCGAGTCAAACCATTTGCTAACGGTTCGCGGGGCAACTTTACAGATCTTTGCGACCTGACCAGTTGTGAAGACCTTCATTCTAGGTGCTCCAAACGCCTCGTTGATTCATCCCTTGAGAACATGGTGCGTCGGTAACCATATTCTCGATGGCCCGTGGTCGTTCGTCCTATCGTTTGTCAGTGCAACTGGGGTTTGCGGTGGGTCGCAGTCTGGTTGTACCAAACGATTCTCAAAACGCTGGGTCTGGGCCAGCCGGCTCGCATCCTGCTGAACGCTTTGCCGAAGTGGGATCCTCGCTGTTGATAAATGTAAATATGAGGTGGCTCATCCACGCGGGTACGTGAATGTCGAGGGGAAAAAGTAGATGCCGTTTGTCGCTCTTCCGCTTGCGAAGCGTTCTCGATCGAGATCGATTCCTGACCGCTTTGAAAACCCGGTTAACGGGTCATCGGCGGCAAAAATCACTGACTCGAATCAGAACCATCCGCACAGGATCGCTCATCGACCGTGTTCTGGTCCTCCGCATCGGCCACCGCACCGTCAGAGCAGAGTCTGATGGCGAAGCTTGACGATGCGGAGCAACGCGAACACGTTTCCCAGAATTCCCCCCTGGGTGTCCGTCGACCTTCGCCGTTCACTTCGATAACCTACCGGGGTAGAGAATCGAAGGAAAAGTGAAAGTGTCCTTCCAAGGCTTAGTGTCGAGCAAAACCGGGGTAACTCTTTAATGCGTTTCAGCAGGAATGACCACTATCAGCGGATCAAGCGGCCAACTGTCGTAATTTGCAAGTCAAGATCAATCGATACGCGGAAAACTATTTCCACCGAACGTTACGACGTGATCAAACCGCTGTCGGTTCCCTCACCCCAACTTTCGCAACCGCTTTATTTCGCAGTTTTTTCGCAGAACGGATGGATTTTATGAACCGATCGGATTCGCCAGGCTCGACGCATTTCAATGACGCCGGCCAAGCTCACATGGTCGATGTCACCGGCAAACCCGTCACCGCGCGCATCGCCACGGCGTCCTCGACCATTCGCATGAACGCGGCCGCGTCCGGAGCGATTCGATCAGGCACCAGCCGCAAGGGAGATGTTCTCGGAATCGCCCGCATCGCCGCGATCGGAGCGGCCAAGTCGACGTCGACCCTGATTCCGCTCTGTCATGCGATTCCGATCGAAGGCGTCGAGGTGGAGTTCCAGTGGCTGGTGCCTGTCGACGCCGGGGCATCGCCTCAGGAATCGCTGCGGTGCACTGCGACCGTGCGGACGACCGCGAAAACGGGCGTGGAAATGGAAGCCCTCACTGCCGCCTCGGTGGCGGCATTGACTGTTTATGACATGCTCAAGAGCATCGATCGCGCGATGGAAATCATTGAAACCCGATTGGACTTCAAATCCGGCGGCAAATCAGGCACGTTTTCGCGAGATTGAGTTCGTCGACTGCGTTACGACCCATACCAAAAAAACGGTTAGGCAACTGCCGCACTCCTACGTTTTCTAACTCAGCCCGCATCGCTATGAACCGATCAATTGCTGCCACCTCGCGTACTGTCGCAACGTCGACCGCTGGTTCTACCCGCCATGAGGATGGAGACGTATCAGCTCGGACGGACGGAGCCGTCCGGCTACATTGCCGACCGACGGCGCATTGTCGACCGACGGCTCCGCCCGTCGTGAGGAAAATTCATCTTCCGCCCGACGTGATGCAGCGAGTCTACGCAGCGGTCGCCGACCACCTCTCCGCCGTTGACGCACGGCTGCACCGCGAACTGCAATCTCGCTACGAAGCCATCGTGCCGGTGCTGCGACACGGCACGCAGCTCGGTGGCAAGCGATTGCGGCCCGCTCTGCTGCTGCTCTCCGCCGTTGCGACCGAGCATCATCACGCCGCTCAGGCATCACCACCAGACCAACGCACCGATCACGGTGCTCTCACGGACGACCACATCACGATGGCAACGGTGGTCGAGATGGTGCATACCGCGACGCTCGTCCATGATGACGTCCTCGACAAGGCCACCACCCGCCGGCACGCTCCGACGATCAACGCGAAGTGGAGTGATGACACCAGCATTCTGCTGGGGGATTATCTGTTCGCACAGAGCTTTTACTTGGCCGCGACGCTGCCCTCGACGCGCGCCTGCCGCTGGGTCGGCCGGGCCGCCCAGCAGGTGTGCGAGGGCGAGCTGCGGCAAGTCCTGGCACGCGATTGGTTGGACATCGACGAAGAAACCTACCTGGACATCTTGCGTGGCAAAACCGCGGAGCTGACGAGCGTTGCCTGCCGGCTTGGCTGCAGCCTTTCGGGCGGCGACAACGAGCTCGTCGCGGCGCTGAGTGAGTACGGCAACGATCTCGGGATCGCATTCCAGATTGCCGATGATTGTCTCGATTTATGGGGCCACACGGAGGAGATTGGCAAGACACTTGGCACCGATCTGGCCCAGGGCAAAATCACCCTGCCACTGATCCGACTGCTGCGCCATGACGATCCATCGATCGCCTCCCAAACGAGCGACGCACTCCGGGCCGCCCCGCAGGAGCGTTTGGCGCGTATCCTCCCGCTGTTGAGTAACAGCGATGCGGCGGAATATACTCGCGAGGTCGCGGATCGTTTTCGCGGCTCGGCAATCGCCGCGATCGAGCACCTGGCACCGTCGCCCGCCCTCGATTCCCTGATCGAAATCGCGAACTTCTCCGTCGGCCGGCGGATTTGAGCCATTCCAATCTCACTCGTACTCCAGAATTTTCCATGCTCCGCTTCGGTGCCGTTTCCTATCTCAATACCAAACCGCTGATCGAGACTCTGCCGCAGCGTCTCGCTGGCTGGGGCTCGCTCCGCCTGGACCTCCCCTCGCGGCTCGCCTCAGACCTCGCGTGCGGCGATCTCGACGTGGCCCTGATCCCGAGTGTGGAGTACTTTCGGCACCGCGACCAATATGAAGTTGTCTCCGATGCCGCGATCGCCTGTCGTGGTCCGGTGTGGAGCGTGCGGTTGCTCAGCCGCGTGCCGATGCAAGACATTCGCACGCTCGCGTTGGACGAAGGCAGCCGCACCAGCGCCGCGATGGCTCAGCTCTTACTCTGGGAAATGCACGGCTTGCGCCCGATTGGTGGCAATGTAGCCAGACGGCTCGGTCCGTCTGAGCTGGATAAGTCTTCACTCTCACGACGAGCGGAGCCGTCGGTCGATGACCTTTTCTCACGACGGGCGGAGCCGTCGGTCGACAATGGCGCTGAACCAATTCGCTCGCCACAACTCACTGCGGTCCCATTCCCGATCGGGACTGATGCCGCGGATATTGCCGCGGACGCGGTGCTGATGATTGGCGACCGGGCCATGCATCCACCACACGGCGTCTACCACGAAATCTGGGATTTAGGCGATCGCTGGTGCCGCTGGACCGAACTGCCATTCGTATTCGCGATGTGGGTCGCTCGCCGCGAAGTCACTGCGGATACCGCCGTGCGCGATCGTATTGCTGAAACGCTCAACCTGTCCCGTGACGAAGGCCGAGAGTGCCTGGAAACCATCGCAATCCGCGAAGCGGCGGGCCACGGTTTGACGAACGAAGACCTCCACCGTTACTTTGCTGAGAACCTGCACTTCCACCTCGGCACCCGCGAGCATGCGGGACTTGACCTGTTCCGCCAGAAATCAGAGGCTACCGGATTGATTCCGACCGAAACTATGACCACCGCTACCGTTTCCCGTTCATCGTCCGTTCGCCACATCCTCGACAAAGCCGTCGCGGGCACGCGGTTGGATGACGCCGATGCCATTGCCCTGTTGGAATCCCACGACCTCGCTGCCATCGGGGCGGCTGCGGAAGCGGTATCGCGACAAAAGCACCCCGAGCCGTATCGAACCTATAACATCGACCGGAACATCAACTACACGAACATCTGTACCGCCGTGTGCGATTTCTGTGCGTTCTATCGCGGCCCCAAGAGCGATGAAGGTTACGTGTTGTCGCGTGACGTGCTGTTGCAGAAGATCCAAGAGACCGTCGATCTCGGAGGCAACCAGATTCTGATGCAAGGCGGGCTGCATCCCAAGTACAAACTGGACTGGTACGAGGAGATGCTCAGCGACATCAAATCGAAATTTCCCGAAGTCAACATCCACGGTTTCTCGCCCCCCGAACTGCATCACTTCACGAAGCTCAATCGCCTCTCCATTACCGAAGTCCTGACCCGACTCAAAGCCGCGGGACTGGGCAGTATCCCCGGTGGCGGTGCGGAGATCCTGAACGATCGGGTGCGCGGCGAAATCACCCGCGGCAAGGTGATGACCGACGATTGGCTGGGCGTCATGCGGGCTTGGCATGAGCTCGACGGCGTCAGTTCAGCAACGATGATGTTCGGGCATGTCGAAACGATCGCCGAACGCGTCGAGCACTTGCGGCGATTGCGTGAGTTGCAAGACGAAACAGGCGGGTTTACCGCCTTCATCTGCTGGACTTTCCAGCCCGAGCACACCGACATGAGCGAGCTGCCCAAGCTGAGCTCGTTCGAGTACCTGAAAATGCTCGCGGTGTCCCGCTTGTACCTCGATAACATCCCCAACCTGCAGAGCAGTTGGGTGACTCAGGGACTGAAGATCGGCCAGATGGCGTTGATGTTCGGCGCCAATGACATGGGCAGTCTGATGATTGAGGAAAACGTCGTTGCCGAAGCCGGTACGGTGCATTTCCTGTCATTGCAGCAGATTCGTGAGGCGATCGAGGAACACGGTTTCGAACCCCGCCAACGCGACGTGTTTTACAATCTCGTCGACGAGGAACTCGAACAGAAAGCGATCACCGCCAATGCGAACGCGAGCGCCCGCGAACTGGTCCAGATGTCGCTGTAGTGTCGCTATCGCGAATGGGGTTTCAGCCAGTAGTCTGGGTTACTAGAAAGCCGGGAGTGACAAGGCATTTTGATAGTGAAGGTTGATGACATTTTTAATTAGGAGTTGCTTGGCTCTTCGTCCCTATCGGGACTCAGGATGGAACAAATCATGCTTGAATCTCAGATTTACCCGGCCCGCTTGTGCCGGACTTAGCAAGGAGAAAATGCTGATTCCGCCGCTAGCGGGCTGTCGATTTCGTAACCCGACGCGTAAGCGAGGGACCAGGTTGCATCCCTCGCTTACGCGTCGGGTTATGATTGACACGCTAATTTCGTAAAAACGATTAAATCGACAGCTCGCTAGTCGTCGTCATCGACGACGGCTTCGGTTTTGCCGGCTTTGAGTCGCAGGAACGCGTCAAAGAAGCCTTGCAGTTCGCTGCCGTTGAGCACGCTTTCGAAATTGCCGACGTAGTGTCCCGTGCGTGAATCCTTCACGCGTTGGTCGGGATGGAGGAAATAGTTGCGGATTTGGCTGCCAAATCCGGTCTTGGCCTGGCCCGCGTATTTCGATGCCTCTTCGGCCTCGCGTCGCTCCTCTTCGATTCGAGCCATTTTCGCACGCAACATCTTCCACGCCGTTTCACGGTTTTGGTGTTGGCTGCGTTCGTTCTGGCACTGCACGACGGTGTTGGTGGGGAGGTGCGTCAATCGCACCGCGCTGTCGGTTTTGTTGACGTGTTGTCCACCGGCACCGCCGGCCCGGTAAGTGTCTTCACGGACATCCTTTTTCTCGATATCGATTTTGATCGAGTCATCAATCTCAGGAGAGACGCCGATGGCTGCAAAGCTGGTCTGGCGTTTGCCTTCGCTATTGAACGGACTGATCCGGACGAGCCGGTGCATGCCCTGTTCCACTTTGAGGTATCCGTATGCCATCGGGCCACGAATGGCGATCGAAGCATTGTTGATCCCTGCTTCTTCATTCTCGTGCCGATCGAGCAACTCGATTTTGTAGCCTTCGCCAACCGCCCAGGCAGAGTACATTCGCAGCATCATGTCGGCCCAATCGTTGGCATCGGTGCCGCCGTCGCGCGCGTTGATCGTTAGAATCGCACCGGCTGAATCATGGGGACCGTTCAACAGGGCCTTCAGTTCAAGATCATCGAGAACCACTTCAAGTCGTTTGATTTCGGTACCAACCTCCTGCTCGATCGAGGGGTCTTCATCCGCCATTTCAAACAAGGCCGCCAGATCGGTCGCCGACTCGGATAGGTCGTCGAGCGGTCCCACAATGCCTTTGAGCGACTTCAGCTGCATCACGACTTTTTGTGCTGACTCGCTATTGTCCCAGAAATCGGGGGCCGCCATCTGAGTCTCGATCGCGTGAATTTTCTCGTTCTTACCAGCGTGGTCAAAGAGAGTCCTGTAGTTGTTTCAAGCGAGCGACGATCGATTTACTGCGTTGGGTCAGTTCAGCGTCCATGACAAATCAGGCTCAATGGGTATGATGGGGACAGGTTTTCATTGTTTGTGTGGTTCTCTCACCGGGTTATTTATACATGTCTCGTGTCGTTCTTGCGATGAGTGGCGGGGTGGATTCGTCCGTCGCGGCCCACCTGCTCACCCACGCCGGTCACGAGGTGATCGGCGTGTTCATGCGGCATGGCGAGGCCTCCGCGTCGGCGTGCCGGATCAACAGCGACGATGCGTCCGACCCCAATCCGCTGGGCTTGCCCGTGCTCGGCGGTCTCGTACCGGGAGATGCGTCGACCGGCAAACGGGCCGATCACAAACAGGGTTGCTGCAGTGCCACCGACGCCGCCGACGCCCGACGCGTGGCCATGTCGATGGATATCCCGTTCTATTCGCTCGATTTGCAGGAAGAGTTTCGCAAAATTGTCGATTATTTCGTCGACGATTATTTGAGTGCGCGGACCCCGAATCCGTGCGTGAAATGCAATCACTGGATTAAGTTCGGCAAGCTTTTTGACTACGCCGACGGAGTCGATGCGGATTTCGTCGCGACCGGGCACTACGCCCGGATGCAGCACGCCGGTGGCGAGCAGCGGCTGCTGCGGGGGCTCGATGACGGCAAAGATCAGTCCTACGCGTTGTTTGGCATCGGCCGCGAGCGATTGTCACGGATGCTGCTGCCCGTTGGCGACTTTGCGAAGTCAGAAATTCGCGAAATAGCAGCGTCGCTCGGATTGGGCGTGTCCGAGAAAAAAGACAGCCAAGAGATCTGTTTCGTGACCCAGGGCCACCACAGCGATTTCGTGAAATCGCGGCGTCCCGACCGCGTCGGCACCACGGCGGGAGAGTTCGTCACGACCGATGGCCGCGTCGTGGGCCAGCACAACGGGTTCGAAGCATTCACGGTCGGCCAGCGAAAGGGGCTGGGCGTGGCGCTCGGGACACCTCATTTTGTGGTCCGAATTGAAGCCGACACGCGACGGGTCGTGCTCGGCAGTCCTGAAGAACTGCTCGCCCCAGGGCTGGAGGCGGATCAAACGAATTGGTTGATCGATCCGCAAGACCTGCCGGACCTGGTCAGCGTGCAGATTCGCTACAACGGAGGCCCGCATGCGGCCCGGGTGGAAATCAACCCCGATGACCCGGCACACTTCGTCGTCCGCTTTTGCGAACCGCAATCCGCGGTCGCTCCCGGCCAAGCCGCCGTCGTCTACGATGGCGAGCGAGTCCTCGGCGGCGGCTGGATCGTCCGTGCTACGACCTGATCAACGTAATTGTGCAGCTCCATCTCCTGCGTAATCGGACCTGGGCGATCATACGTATCTGTTTTGACTTTTATCGAGGATTCAACAGCCGCTTCCAAGCGATGCAGTCCCGCCACGCACCTGCCGTCAATATTGCTGAGAATGAGCTAGATACTCAGCTAGTGGCTGGGGTTTTAGTCTCAACTAGCCGCTTCATCGTTAATTTATCAATCGGAACTGGCTCTGTAGAGGTCGTACGGCTTTTAAGTGCTGTCGCAGAAACGACTTGCGAACCCCCGCCCGCTCGCGACGTCGATTTTATTAGTGAAGTTAAGTGAACTGGCAATCATAGCCCGGAGGGCGGTACATGAATTGCCGGTGGCGTGAGCCACCGGAGACGAAGCCGTTCGCAGTTCAGCCCAGCGGGCGACACATTTCATGACGCGTTA
>JBDNIG010000276.1:0-2709 GCA_041688415.1 Rhodopirellula sp.
ATGCCGCCCGAAGTTCTTGAAAAGGCGTTCGACCCGTTTTTCACCACGAAAGAACCAGGTCGAGGTATCGGTTTAGGGTTATTTTTGAGTCGAAACGTGATCACACGTTTGGGCGGAAGCTTGCAATTCCAGAGTGTTCCCGGAGACGGGACGACGGCAACCGTGGTCCTGCCGCTGACACGTACGCCCCTGAAACCCTGAATTGAACCGGTGAGGGGGACGTCGGGATGTTGAAAGATATGCCCGCTGCGACGATGCTTAGGGTGGAACGTTCCTCTTCTTATCACCTCTACCAGAGCACGACTTGTGAGTTTGTCTCCCGAATATCCTGATCCGTCCGAAGCGTGTACTGCTGAGACGGTGGGAGCCAAATCAATTCTGTTGGTCGATGACACGGAGGTGCTCCGCGAGCGACTCGCGATGGCGATGCGGAGCCGTGGTTTGGACGTCCAAACGGCGGGCAATTATGACGAGGCCGTCTCCGTCTTCACGCGCAGCCCCAGCGATCTAGCCGTGCTGGATTTACGCATGCCCGGGCGCAGCGGATTGGATGTGTTGCGCAAGTTGCTACAAATCAAACCCGATTGCCGGATCATCATGCTATCTGGTTTCGGCAGCATCCCCGCCTCGATCGACGCCGTACGCGCCGGAGCCGTCAACTTTTTGAGCAAACCGGCGGACGCGGATGACATTTTGTCGGCGTTTGTTCGCGGCGACGAACCACTCGTCCCCGAAGGTGGCTTGGCATTCCCAGCTCCGTCGTTAGCTCGAAATGAATGGGAACATATCCACCGCGTTCTCGCCGATTGCAATAACAACATTTCCGAAGCGGCCCGGCGATTGGGAATTCACCGCCGATCACTGCAACGCAAACTTCGCAAACGGGCCCCGATCGATCCGAAGACCCCAGGGGCGGAAGATTTCTTTGATGGCGAGGAGGCGTCCGAGGATCACGACGAGTGAGTCGACGAGCTGAACTGGCGGCGGCACGCACGCCTGCAGAAATCGATCCGCCAGCCGCCGCGAATCGGTTCGCGAGGTACGTGATATGGCTGCTGCTATGGTCACTGGTTCTCGTTGCGGTCTGCGTTCTTTCGGGACGCTGGCAGCCTCATCTCGTCGCGGACTCGGCGAGCTACCTGGACTATCCATGGACGTCGTCCCAAGCGATGGCACGGCACACGCGAATGCCCGCGTATCCAGCGATCTTGGGTGCCGCTCAGGCGATCACGCCCAGCAAAATGGTGGGGCTGCAATTGATTGTGTTCCTCCAGATCATACTGCAAGCCGCCGCGGTGTCATTTTTCATGATCGAACTCGGGAACTGGGGGCTGTCACGTTGGGCGGCCATTGCCGCGGCTGCCGCAGTCGCGATCGGCTGCCCGTTTTGGGACAATGTGTCCACGATTGCGACTGACTGCGCCGCGATGTCGTGGGGCGTGCTGACCGCAACGTGCATCTTACGCGGCTGGCGAATTGGGTTTTCGACGCGACTCACCGTGGCAGTCGCCTCGTGCAGTTTGCTGGCAATCAGTTTACGGCCTGCGTATTTATTCTTGTTGCCGCTGACGCCCCTCCTGCTGTTGTTTCGTAGCGGTGATGGCATCCCCACACCATGGCTTCGCCGCTGGCGAGACGTGGCCGTGTGGGTACCACTTCCGCTATTCGTTTTACTCGGTTGGTGCACGTTTCGATACAATGTGGTTGGTGATTTTTCGCTGCTACCATTCGGCCATCAAAACATGGCCGCCGTGACGACGCAGCTACTCGACAATGACGAACTGCGGCAGTTGCCGGGGCGCGTCGGAGAACTCGCCCGCGAGATTGCCAGCCGCCGCGTTGCGGTGGCGGACGGAACGGGTGGCCGCGCCGCCGGACTCGGATCGACTCCAACTGATGGGCTCGATCTGCGTGTCGCGAGCAATCCGTCGCTTCGTGCGGACTCCTACATGACCTTGGAAAATCGCTGGGACGCGATGACCTACTTCGTCGTGGTTCCGGCGGCGGTCAAGGTCGCCGGGGACGACCCGATTGCGCAACATCGAATCTTGGCCGAGCTCGATCGGCAGATTGTGCGGGCGTATCCGTGGCGATACGCGCGTTGGTGGCTGTTGGCGATCCGCCGCGGTATGTGGGGGTCGATGGCCAACATCGTCATGCAACCCATCTTCCTGGTCATGATCGTGCTGGCCGCGAGCGTCACCGTGGTGTTTTGCATTTGGCCACAAAGCTCAGCGGCTAACGCTGGCGTGGCCGACGCCGCCGGTGAATCGAAACGTTCCGCGCCGGCACGCCGTGCCGTGACGCTCATCGCGGTCACCTACGCGGCCTCGGGTCTTGCCTTTGTGGCACTGACGAGCCCGACGATCGGTCGATTTTCCGATGCCGCCTTTGTCTTCGTCCCCAGCCTCGTGGCGATTGCGTTGGTTTTGAAGAGTCAGGAACTGCTCGGAAACAAATTTCGCATTTAGCGCGACGGCGCGAGACGTCCAGTTCCGGGATACTGGAGGGCTTGCGCTGGGCTGCTAAACCTTTGGGGTTGACGCCACTATTCTGTCATCCCTTTTTGTTCCACTGGTCAGCTCCATTTCACCTCTCCCGACGAAGTTGGGGGAGGTCGAGCAGAGCCGTTCAGGCGAATGCGAGGGAGGGGGCCGGCCAACCGTTTCAAACGAGGCTCGCACACTCGGACGCCCCCTCTCCCGAACG
>JBDNIG010000277.1:0-8990 GCA_041688415.1 Rhodopirellula sp.
GAATCGAACCCTCATATTCAGCTTGGAAGGCTGCTGCTCTACCATTGAGCTACACCCGCGGCAGGAAACAACCAACGGCACGTCGCTAATCGCTGTTTCCAATGGGGGCTACAGGATTCGAACCTGTGTAGGCATAGCCAGCGGATTTACAGTCCGCCCCCTTTAACCACTCGGGCAAACCCCCAAAAAATCACTTCAGTCGTTCGTTCGTCACTCTGCTTCGGCCAGCTCCATGTCGCTGGACGAACTGCATCATACTGATGTCTTTCAATCTATTTAAGCGGTCGCACGTGAAGAAACGCCTTCACGCACAAATTCACCCGGCTGAGCATCTCTCGACTGAGTACCACTCAACTGGGTATCTCCCTGCTCGTCGCGACCCGCCGCCGAGCGACCGCTCGGTTTCGAGCAACGACGTCCAAGAGCCAACGGAGGGATTCGAACCCACGACCGGCTGATTACAAATCAGCTGCTCTGCCAACTGAGCTACGTTGGCCGCTGTTGCCGACCAGGGAAGGCAGAGTGTACCGATCCGCCGATTCGGAACAAGACGGAATTGGTGCAAAAAAACTCCTGAGAAACAAAAAATCTTTCCTGACCGGTTCATCTTGCATGCAAAACGACCGCCGCGGCCCGACCGAGGTTCGCGATGGGTGGCGCATGCCGCCGTTAGCGTGCGATAGCGTTGGCCTTCGGCCGAGTAAGCGGGGTCGCCTCCGAAACCACGGTGGACACGTCCGACGGATGAGCCCGTGCGATGCATCTTCTACTTTTGTACGTTCAGGATGGCCACGAACCTCACCCATCGGCACGAATGCGGACCCGCGCTAGCAATTTGCGCGGAATTTTGCAGATTTGCCCCCGCGCGTTGCCCGCCGCGACAAGCAACCGATCACCGCATTGAACTGGCAAAATTGAACTGGCAAACCACGCGTCCCTCCCTTTCCGCCCGCACGGCGGCTTGGTATCACCTGCGAGCATGAACGAGCACATTGAAAACATGGACCCTGACGATACCTTCGAGGCCGCCCTGCAACGACATGGAATGGAGCTCGATGCGCCGCTCACTGAGTCACTGCGGCAATACGCGGAGCTGATGTGGCGGTACAACGAGCAACTCAACCTCACCCGCCATACCACCTGGGATCTGTTTGTCGGCCGTGACTTAAGGGACTGCTTGCAACTCGCCCACCTGATCCAACCCGACGAGGCCGTGCTCGATCTGGGCAGCGGTAATGGCGTGCCGGGTATCCCGCTGGCAATCCTCCGCCCCGACGTCGAGGTTTCACTCGCCGAATCGGTTGGCAAACGCGCCAAAGTGCTCGATGAGATGGTCACGGAGTTGAACCTCGCGGTGCCGGTCTACGCCGCCCGGGGCGAGCAACTGCTCGAGGATTTTCGATTCACGACCATCGTCAGTCGAGCGGTCGGCAGCCTGCTGAAGTTCTGCCGCTGGGTCGAGCCGCACTGGAGCAGCGTCGATCGCTTGCTGCTCGTCAAAGGACCGCGGTGGGTGGAGGAGCGTGGTGAAGCGCGGCACCACGGTGCCCTCAAGGGTCTCGATCTGCGCGTTGTCGCCAACTACCCGCTCGGACCGCCCACGCTTGACTCAGGTCCTGTTTCAGGTACCGAGGATGCACCGGAATCTGACGCGACCGGGGAAACGCGGGATGCCGACGCGGATACGGATGTCGCAGCTCAAGGCGTGGTACTGCAATTGTCCCGCAAAGGGCGTGTCGAATAGAACCGTCGCCATCGATGGGCCTGTCGAATTTTCAGCAGACGACTATACTCGTCCGTCTCGACGCCCGCGATTTCCGTCATTTCTCTCTAACACATTCGCTCAGCGATTCCCATGTCAGACTACAGCCTCACTCACCTCCGACAGCTCGAGGCCGAGAGTATCCAAATTTTCCGCGAGGTGGTCGCGGAATTTGACAAGCCGGTGATGTTGTACTCGATCGGCAAAGACTCCGCCGTCCTGCTGCGGTTGGCACTCAAAGCATTTCATCCGGCGAAACTGCCGTTCCCACTGATGCACGTCGACACGACTTACAAATTCAAAGACATGATCGAGCACCGCGAGAAATACGTGCGCGGTGAACTCGGCCTGGACGTGATCGTGCATACCAACACGGAAGCACTCAAGCTCAACATCTATCCGTGGGAAGACAGCGAGCGGCATACGGAACTGATGAAAACGGACGCGTTGAAAGCGGCGCTCGACAAGTATCAGTTCGATGCTGCGTTTGGCGGTGCCCGCCGCGACGAGGAGAAAAGTCGTGCCAAGGAACGCGTCTTCAGTTTCCGCGACAAATCACACCGCTGGGATCCAAAAAATCAACGGCCCGAACTATGGAACCTGTACAACGGACGCGTCAACAAGGGCGAGTCGATTCGTGTGTTCCCAATGAGCAACTGGACCGAACTGGACGTGTGGCAGTACATCCATTTGGAAAACATCCCCATCGTGCCGCTGTATTTATCGGCTCCCCGCAGGGTGGTTCGACGCGATGGCGTGCTGTTGATGCGTGATGACGAGCGGATGCCACTGCTACCCGGCGAAGTCGAAGAGACCAAAATGGTGCGGTTCCGTACGCTGGGTTGCTACCCGCTTTCGGGCGCCGTTGAAAGCGAAGCGGCGACGCTTCCCGAAGTCATTCAAGAGATGCTGCTGACCCGCACGAGCGAACGCCAAGGCCGCGTGATCGACCAAGACGAAGGCGGCGTCGGCATGCAAAAGAAAAAAGAACGCGGCTATTTTTAGCGGCTGCGCCGCAGCTGCTAGCGATTAGCTTCTAGCTACTAGCTCAAGAACATCCAACCACCACCGTCTTGTTTTTAGCTAGCAGCTAGAAACTAACCGCTAGTAGCTTAAAAATGTCACATCAATCTGATCTCATCGCGACCGACATCGACGCTTACCTGAAGCAGCACGAGCAGAAACAACTGCTACGTTTCATTACCTGCGGCAGCGTTGATGACGGCAAGAGCACGCTCATCGGACGCCTGCTCTACGATTCCAAGCTGGTTTACGAAGACGAACTCGCCAAAGTCCAAAACGATTCGGTTCGTCAAGGATCCGTCGCGGGCGGATTCGACCCGGCGCTGTTCATGGACGGACTCAAGGAGGAGCGCGAGCAAGGCATCACGATCGATGTGGCCTACCGTTATTTCAGTACCGCCAAACGTAAATTCATCATCGCCGACACGCCCGGCCATGAGCAGTACACCCGCAACATGGCGACGGGGGCGAGCACCGCGGACCTCGCGATTATCCTGATCGATGCTCGCAATGGCGTGCTCACGCAAACTCGCCGGCACTCGTTTATCGTATCCCTCCTGGGCATCCGGCACGTCGTCGTCGCAATCAACAAAATGGACTTGGTCGACTTCAGCGAGGATCGATTTGAAGAAATTTGTGCCGATTATCGTGCGTTTGCTGCCCGGCTCGATCTGCCGGACTTGAATTTCATCCCGATCAGTGCCCTCAACGGTGACAACGTTGTCGACCGCAGCGAATCGTCGCCGTGGTACAACGGCTCGACGCTGATGAATTTTCTCGAAACGGTGAACATTGGCTCGGA
The DNA here is from genome assembly GCA_041688415.1 of Rhodopirellula sp. Taxonomy (GTDB): domain Bacteria; phylum Planctomycetota; class Planctomycetia; order Pirellulales; family Pirellulaceae; genus Rhodopirellula. Next base: position 3,588 of record JBDNIG010000277.1, read on the forward strand.
TCGCAACCTGCGAGACTTCCGCTTGCCGGTGCAATACGTCAATCGTCCGAACCTTAATTTCCGCGGGTTCTGTGGCACGATTTCATCCGGCATCGTTCGCACCGGCGACGAAATCATGGTGCTGCCGAGTCGGCAAAAATCCAAGATCAAGGAAATCGTTACCTACGATGGCAACATCGACGAAGCATTCGCACCGATGTCGATCACGCTGACGTTCGCCGATGAGATCGACGCCAGTCGCGGCGACATGGTCGTGCGCAGCGGCAACCTGCCCCGCAACGATTCCGACATCGAGGCCATGCTCGTGTGGATGGGCGAAGACGCGATGGTGCCGGGCAAGACCTACCTGGTCAAACACACCACGCGAACACTGCCCGGCAATGTGCAGACATTGAAATATCAAGTCGACGTCAACACGCTGCACCGCACGCCCGCTCCCACGCTCGAACTCAACGAGATCGGTCGCGTGGCGATCGAGCTATCCGCACCGATTCAGTTTGACCCGTACCGCCGCAACCGCTCGACGGGCGCGTTCATTTTGATCGACCGGATCACCAACGCCACCGTCGCGGCGGGCATGATTCTCGATCGTGGCGCAACCGGCAAATCGCGATCGGTGTGGGACGATGATATCGAAGCGGTCGCCGCCGAGGGTGAGACCACGGTCTCCACGGTTTCGGCAGACGAGCGGGCCGCACGGTTCGGTCAAAAGCCCGTCACGGTGCTGCTGACGGGGCTGACGGGTAGCGGCAAGACCTCCATCGCAAAAACGGTCGAGCGGAAGCTGTTCGATCGCGGCCGCGCCGTCGCCGTCATCGACGGGGAGCAGATTCGCCGCGGACTCAGTCGCGATCTCGGCTTCACCTCGGAAGACCGCAGCGAAAACCTACGCCGTGGCAGCCACTTGGCCAACGCCCTCAACGACTCGGGATTGATCTGCATGGCATCCATGGTAGCCCCGGCCGAAGATGTTCGCCAGAAGGTGGGTAAACTCATTGGCGAATCACGCTTCCTCGTCGTCCATGTCGCCACACCGCTGGCGATTTGCCGCGAGCAAGATACCAAGGGCCAATACGCCAAGGCCGATGCGGGCGAGTTGCTCAACTTCCCCGGCGTCACCGCGGAATACGAAGCCCCCACCTCCCCCGCTCTCGTCGTGGACCCGTCGGAATCGTCCGTCGGCGACTGCGCCGACGCCGTGATCGACCTCTTGAAAACTCGCGGATTCGTGAAATGAAATTCGAAATTGTTCGCGTGCTCAGCGTGACCGCTGTACTGCTGGCGCTGAACTATTCCTACTGCCTCGCCGTTCCACCGACTTCACCGGAGCACACTGTGGCCGAAACGAAGACTCCCAAAGATACGACGACAAATTCTGAAATGCTGGGTTCGTGGACCGGTCCCTACGGCGGCGTCCCGCCATTTCGCGCCGTCCGCGTGGATGAGTTTTCCCCGGCATTTGATGTCGCGATCGACCAAGCCGAGCGGGATATCGACGAGATTGCAAATAATCCTGAGCCAGCGACGTTTGAGAACACGCTCTTGCCGCTCGAGACCGCTGGCGAATCGCTCGAGCGACTCGAAATCCTGTTCGATGTCCATGCGTCAAACCTCAATGTCGGCCCGATCCCCGACCTCGAGCGGGAGATCACGCCCAAACTCGCGGCACACGCCGACGCGATCACGCAGAATAAAAAGTTGTTCGCGCGAATCGACGCCGTTCATCAGGACGTGTTTGACAACGCGACCGTCGAACTGCGACCGGACGCCCGCCGGTTGCTCGACGAGACTTACAAGGGATTCATTCGTAGCGGCGCGAAACTCTCCGACGCTGACAAGTCGAAACTGTCCCAGATCAATGCGCGCTTGGCGCGGCTGTTTACCGATTTCAACCAGAACGTGCTCGAAGAAGAGAAACGGCACGTCACGTGGATCGACTCGCCGGCTGATCTAGCGGGACTGTCCGATTCGACGATCGCCGCAATGGCCGATGCCGCCAAAGAAAAAGGCGACCAAGCAGCGTACGCGGTTACCAACACGCGTTCCTCCATGGACCCGTTTTTAACCTATGCGGAAAATCGCAAGCTGCGCGAACAGGTATGGCGGAACTATTACTATCGCTGTGACAACAACGATCAGTTCGATAACAAAAACATCATCCGCGAGATCCTGCACCTCCGCAGCCAACGCGCCAAACTGCTCGGCTATCCCACCCACGCGCACTGGCGGATGGAGCCGACGATGGCGGCCAAACCGGAAGTAGCGATGGAGCTGATGATGCAGGTTTGGAAACCCGCAATCGCGCGGGTGGCCGATGAAGTCGCCGACATGCAGCAGATCGCGGACGCCGAAGCCGCTGCGGACAACACGTCGCCGATCAAGCTCGAGCCGTGGGATTATCGTTTCTACGCTGAAAAGGTTCGCAAGGAAAAATATGACCTCGACATGGCTGAGGTCCGGCCCTACCTCCAGCTCGACAAGATGCGAGAGGCGATGATGTACTGCGCCGAGCGATTGTTCGGACTGCATTTTGAACCCATCTCCGGTCTGCCCACGTTCCATCCCGACGTGACCGTGTACGAAGTCACCCGTGATGGCGAGCACATCGGCCTGTTCTACCTCGATCCGTTCGCGCGTGAAGGGAAACGCAGTGGCGCGTGGATGACCGACTACCGTGAACAATCTGGAACGGAGTTGGCGGCCACCGACAAAAACATTCCCGTCACAACTCCGATTGTCTCCAACAACAGCAACTTCATTCCCGTCCCCGGTGACGGTCCGATTCTCATCTCGTGGGACGATACGACGACGTTGTTCCATGAGTTCGGACACGCCCTGCATGGTTTATCTAGCGAGGTGCGATATCCGTCCCAGTCCGGTACGAATGTGGCTCGCGACTTCGTCGAGTTCCCGTCGCAGCTTCTCGAACACTGGCTATCGACGCCCGAAGTGCTCAGCCAATTTGCGACGCATTATGAAACCGGCGAGCCGATGCCAGCCGAGCTACTCGAAAAGATCGAGCGTTCATCCAAGTTCAACAGTGGATTCGAAACGACCGAGTATCTCGCTTGTGCGATCCTCGACATGAAACTGCACCAAGCCAACGCGGCCGATATCGACATCAATAAATTCGAAGCCGAAGAGTTGGCGGCGATCGACATGCCGGCGGAACTGCCGATGCGTCACCGTTTGCCGCACTTCAGTCACCTATTCAGTAGCGACGCGTACTCGGCGGGTTACTACAGCTATCTGTGGAGCGATGCGTTGACGGCGGACGCGGCGGAAATGTTCGAACAAGCGGACGATGGATATTTCGATGCCACCGTCGCGCAAAAACTACGCGACCACGTGCTCAGCGTTGGCAACACGATCGACCCGGCAGAAGCGTATCGTGCGTTTCGCGGTCGCGATGTTGACACCGACGCGCTGCTGCGAAAACGCGGTTTTGCGCCGGCGAAGCCGTAAGCGGCCTCGGCTTTTTACCCTTTTTATAGCCGCGGACCATGTCGGATTCCATCGAACAACGCCTCACCGAACTTGAAATTCAACTGGCCCATACCCAGCGGACTTGCGAGCAGCTCAACGACGTCGTGACGGAGCTTTCGCTGGCCACCGAGTCACGCGAGCGATTGATCCAGCGGATGGTCGACCAGATCAAGGATCTCAAAACCAACCTCAGCGATCCGGGCGCACCGAGCGATGAGAGGCCGCCGCATTACTGATTGTGTTAGAATTCTTCGCAGCACACGTTCTTTTTCAATCCGGCTCTTCCATCCCGTGGCGTTTATTCATGTCGACCGTTGAAACAATGCAGGCGGACGCGGAGCAATTTCGAGCCCGCTACTCCGCCGTGCGAGAGATGATCGGCCGCGTGATTGTCGGGCACACTGAAATCGTTGACGGCGTCTTGACCGCGATGCTGTGCGGCGGCCACTGCCTACTCGAAGGCGTTCCTGGACTGGGCAAAACGATGCTCGTACGGACGCTCGCCGATGTGCTCGATCTGCAGTTCAGCCGCATTCAGTTCACCCCGGACCTGATGCCCGCGGACATCTTGGGCACGAACATGATCGTCGAAGAGGAAAGCGGTCGACGGAAATTCGAGTTTCAACGCGGGCCCGTGTTCACTCAAATCCTGCTCGCCGATGAGATCAACCGGGCCACCCCGAAGACTCAATCCGCGATGCTCGAAACGATGCAGGAAGGCACCGTCACCGCGGCGGGAACCCGGTTCGAGCTTTCACAGCCATTCTTTGTTCTCGCCACGCAAAACCCGATCGAGCAGGAAGGCACGTATCCGTTGCCCGAAGCGCAGATGGATCGTTTTCTGTTCAAACTCGTCGTCGGTTACTCATCACGTGAGGAACTCGGCACGATTGTCGATCGCACGACGCGAGGCGAACAGCCGGCGATCGAGAAAGTCATGGATGGTGACGAGATCATCCGCTGGCAAAAACTAGTACGTGACGTGATTCTCGCGCCGCATGTTCAAGACTACCTCGTGCGATTGACGATGGCGACGCACCCGCAGGGCGCCCATAGCGTACCGATCACGAACGAGTACGTGCGCTGGGGCAGTAGCCCACGGGGAGCCCAGACCCTGGCACTGACCGCCAAGGTGCGGGCCTTGCTCGACGGACGTTTCAATGTCTCCTTCGAAGATCTACGGCGAGTTTTCTTACCCGCGATGCGGCATCGTGTGCTGCTGAATTTCGAGGCTCAAGCCGAGGGCATCGAGCCGGATGCGGTGCTCCTGGACATTCTCGAAAAAGTTCCAGAGAAAGCTGACTGACCCAACATGATATGCCCCGACATGACATGATCCGCGCCGCTCTCCAAAACTTTTTATCACCCTCATTGAACTTAAATGGCCAGTCCGAAACCCACCGAAATCAGTACCGAACTGCTCCGCCGATTGCACCGCATCCACCAACAACGCTCTGATCTGCAGAGTCAGGCCAGACGGGGTCCCATGCAGATTAAAGCGGTGAAGGCGTCGGTGGATGCCGCGACCACTGCCGTCGATGCCGAACTCGCTGTGCTGAAGAAAGCACGCATGGTGTCGGACGAAAAACATTTGCAGTTGCAAGCTCGTGAAGCGCACGTCAGCCAGCTCCAGCGGCGACTCAACGAGGCGGCCACCAACAAAGAGTTCACGTTGCTCAAAGAACAAATCGCCGCGGACGAACAAGCCAACAGCGTGCAGAACGATGAAGTTTTCGAAATACTCGAACGCATTGATACGCTGGAAACACAACTCGCGCAAGCCAGAGAAAAGCTAACCGCGGCGGAAGCCGACGCAGCCAAACGGGTCGCCGAAATTGAAGAACGCCAAAACCGTGCCGCCATCGATCTGAACCGGGTGGACGTGCAGCTCGAAGAAACCGAAACGATGATCCCGGC
>JBDNIG010000033.1:0-3758 GCA_041688415.1 Rhodopirellula sp.
GCACTCGTTTCGTCTACTGATTCAAGGGTCACTTTGAACCGCCAATCGTCGCCGAAGTCGTAGTGAAAAACCATCGAATCTCCGACTAACAGCGGCACATCACCGATTCGCATTTCCTCCGCGAAGAAATCAGCATCGTCCATGTAGGGTCCGACGATTTCTATCGTGCTGCCTTTCTTATTGCGTAGCTCAAACTGGTAGAGATGTTCTTTGTCAAATTGGTATGCAGCTAGGATCGTATCGGCAAGCTGTTCGAGATTAACGCTAGCCGGAGCGATAATTCGCCGCCAAATTTGACCAATCGCAACTTTGAACACGTGCAGACCTTTACGAAACTCCGTAGGCGGTTGGATGAGCATTGCCTTCCAATCTGGAAAGTATTTTTGCAACTTCGCGTGAAGTGCGGCCGGCGTCTCACCTTCGGGCGATTCAAACTGACATGACACGATAAACATCGCATCGCCGAAGTCGGTGCGCTGGATCTCTCGCACGTTAGCGGCCTTACCCGGTTGCGACTTCGCCTCATGGCCCATTCGAATCCAACCGAATTGATGCATTAGGCTGAGTGCGACCGATGCCTCGACCCCATACTGCATTCCATAACGGTCGCTGCCGAGAACCGTTGTTCGATCGGGCAATCGCAGGTAGGTGTCACGCACCTCACTGAGCATCCCCACTTTCCAACGACCTTGCGTGCCAACGCAATCCCAAGTCGTTTCATATAACCAAGATGCCATCAGCGAAAAGTAACGTTCCGTTGAATTCAATAGAAGCCATTGCTCCTTCACCGCAGGATCAATGAGTACGGCCCGTTTGGGTTTGGTCTCGCCGATGGCCATCCCCGTGCTTCGCAATATCATGAACAAGCCCATGATGGTGGGAAAGGATCGCAGTTGCGGACGCTTTAAGTCATTCGGTAACGGATCAACGAGCGACTCATTTAATTCAGCAAGTAGTCTTTGTGGCAAGGCGAAGTAATCACTGGTTGTCGACACCCCGTCGCCGATCACGTCAATCAGACAAGCAATGTCTGTCAAGAGTGGGCCAGGTGATCGATCACTAAACGTTTGGTTTTTGAGCGAAGCTGCCCTTGTTGAAGTCAGCTTCGCCGACAGCAATTCTCTTATACCGATCATCTTCGATTCCAGTTGCATGGCACCCGCGGGACGTCTTCGTTGGCGGGAAGGCTTGGGATTTCATTGGTTTTGGCAGATCCCCCAGCCTGTGCAATTCCAAGCATCGGCCAGTTCACGAGCTGCCAATCAACATGGCTGAAGGATAAGGCTTCTCGTCCGTCTGTTCAATCGGTTTGATTCACCTCCGATTTGCGTTTCATCGGCTCAACGATCCAGAAAGCGAGTCTAAGCGGGTTTCTCAATAACTGACCTTGTATCGACGCATTCTCGGCGCCGAGGGTCAATGACCTGGCGGCGAGAAAAGTTCGCACAGCGTTCTATTCGTCGCTATTTGTGGTATCAAGTGGCGCACGCTCGAGTTCGTCGACCTGAGACTGAAAGTCAGTCACCTTGGGTAGCAGATCGGGATATTGATCAGCGACCGCGTCGATCGCCGTTCGCATCGCGACTTTGTTTGTTGCTCTGTCCACATCGCTGGAATCGCAGTACTCGCGAAACGATACGTTCAAGCTTTTGATGACCTCATTGGGTGCGTCCGTTCGCTCCAGGTCACCAATGATTTCTGCTAGTCGGAACGACAACTTCAAGTGCCCCAACGGATCGCCCGGCAACATCTCGTCCGCCATCGGACTGGCCCAAGCCGAGGCGTAGACGTCTTCCTCGCTCTCGCCCGCCGCGATTCTCTCGTCCCGCTCGGCTTGCTCCCGATTGAATCTTTCACTGAAGGCTCGGTATTCCTCTTGCTGACGTTCCCAGTCCTCGATGAATTGGTGTGTCGAAAAAGCGAACTCATCGTCGAGGTCCAAGTGATGTCCGTCGAGCGAAGTGAAACCGACTCCAAACATTCCAGACGCCATCATGTCACAAATTGGACAATCGCAGTCCGGCATGTGTTGCTCGCCTTCTTCGCCGTCCATTCCAATGATTGCGACGCCCGCCCCACGTGGCACCCGACGACGACTGCACTCAATGATAAAGCTCGGCAGCGAACCGCCTTCAAAGGGTTGCTCCAACCAAGAATCACGAACATCGGACAAGTACAACATCAATGGTCCGAGTCGATCATCGATTGAAGCGGCATTCCATTTCCCGTTCGCCTCGATTTCCTTTTCGCACCAGAACCAACCTGACGTGATCACTTCGCGGCATAAATCGAAGTAGATCACCATCTCTTCGCTTCCCATCGGGCCGTTCGCGTAGCCGCGTACGTCATCGGGAGCAGCAGTCATCGGCGCACCGTCCTCGAATCTTTGTCGTTGACCTCCAACGATTCCATCAATCCAGTCATGGCCACCGTGCAACAACTCGCGTGGACACCGCAGCCCCAATTCTGGTCGGGGTGTCATCAACCAGTCCCGATGCACTTCGACGGTCAAGGCATGCAGAGCACGGGAGGGTCCGTATTCGTCAGTGGTTTCATTGGGCAATCCGTCTTCGCAGACGACTCGCATTATCCGCCCAGCCAAATCTTCGATCATGGGAGATCCAAACAGAAACGACCGATCTGTTCGCGGGATGTGGGTCTCGCTCTCGCGCAGCTTTGACACCCGATTTGTCGTCGCCGCCTCGTGCAATTCCCACCATGGCGGCAATCGAAATGGCAGTGGACAGTGCTGCATTCCTTTTTCGTCCGTGACGAGCGCCAACGTTGCGTGGCGTCCGAGCGGTTGAACATCGACACCGGTAAAGATTCGCTTTTGCAACAAGTCGATCACGATCCAGTTTCCATGACCTTCGATCGCCGATAGAGCTTCGCGCGGGTCACAGATCGCGATTGGCAATACGTCGACAAATTCGCTGACAGCGGGACAACGGTATCGCGCCCAGTAGCCAGCAATCTCGTCCCAAGTTGCCGGATCCTCCGACATCGTCGCCCATAGCGTCAGCGCCGCATCGTACTCGACCGCCGTGCCCAGTCGGCACTGATCTCGCTCCAGCACCGCCACCACGATCGGGGGTGTCTCATTGGGGGCGTTTGACTCTGAACGATTCATGACCAAGATTCCTTCGTTGGAGGCTTCACCAAATCCGACTCCGCTGCTCACGATCAATGCGACCGTCGCAAAGAAGCGCCGTATCCGCACCGTCGAGCCAGTTCGTAAGTTGAAAACTTTCGTAAGCAAAATATATCAGGTTTTACGTGCGAAATCCTAAACATTGTCTGGCCGCAGTGACGCTGGTCGCGTGCATGGGGCGGCCGGGCGATTGGTTGGTCACCTGCGACGAACTCGGGCGAGATCTCAGCCTGATGGTTGCCGCCATGCCAGCCTTTGTTCGGGCTTCTCCCGATAGGCCGTTTTTCCGGCTCATCCGACGAAAAGGGTGCGCGATGTTGACTGGAGGTTTTTTTAGGCATAACTCCAATGTCCAATGATTTTTTTAGAAAACGTCCTCGGCGAATCGAAACTCGCCGAGAACCGTCGGCACCGTTGACGCCCAGCTTATGCAGGAGATCGCGGGCGACCGGGATATCCCTTGTCAAGCCAGCACCTCTGCAGAGCTTGACTGGCGTTTCTCCCGGCAGATCCAGTATATGCTCCAGTACCAACGCACACAAATGATCATTGGACATTTGAGCCATGCCTCAAAAACCTCCGGCGCACACTTCCGTCGGATGAGCCC
>JBDNIG010000278.1:0-11933 GCA_041688415.1 Rhodopirellula sp.
CTAGAGGGGCGCGACCGCATTGTGCGATGCCTGGTCCGCGATCCGTCCAAGCTGACCTCGACCAGTCCCACCACCGAGTCCCTCGCGGGCGACGTGATGGATCCAGCCACGCTGAAAAACGCACTTGAAGGCGTTGAGACAGCGTATTATCTTATCCACTTAATGGGTTCGGGGGATGACTTTGAAGAGAAAGATCGTATTGCGGCTCAAAATTTTGCGGCGGCTGCGAAAAACGGGGGCGTCCGCCGGATCATTTACCTGGGTGGTTTAGGTGACGAGAACGATCCAAATCTTTCGCGGCATTTGCGAAGTCGGCACGAAGTCGGCCAGATTTTGCGTGAATCGGGTATCCAGACCATTGAATTTCGTGCCTCGGTTGTGATCGGCGATGGAAGTCTGTCCTTCGACTTGATCCGGTCGTTGACGGAGCGATTGCCGGTGATGCTGTGCCCCCGGTGGCTGGCGACCGATACGCAACCGATCTCCGTTGCGGACGTGTTGTCGTACCTGTTGGCGGCGCTTGACTTACCAGAAGGCGAAAGCGAAATTTTTGAAATCGGCGGGCATGATGTGGTCACCTACGGACGACTGATTCAGGAGTATGCTCAACAATCGGGACTGCGACGTTGGTTAATCTCCGTTCCGTTCCTAACGCCCTATCTCTCCAGTTTATGGCTCGGTCTGGTCACGCCCGCCTCGGCAAGTGTCGCACGTCATTTGATCGAAGGACTCAAGAACCCGACGATCGTGCGAACGGATAAAGCCGAAAAGTCATTCAACATCAAGCCGCACGGCATTACTGAGGCGGTTCGTCTAGCGATCCGAAAAGCGGATCGCTAGTCGCTGGCACACCGTTCGCAATAAGTTTCAAGCTCTCGCAACATTCTCACGATCACGAACTTAAGAGGAATCAAACATGGATACGCATGAGAAACTCATCGGGCTTATGGGCGATTTTGACAACGCAATGTTGGTCACTCGAACTGACGATGGTCAATTGGATGCGCGCCCAATGGCGGTCGCCGATTTGACGGATGCGGGAGAACTTTGGTTTGTTACGGATCGCAGTTCGGGAAAGATCGCTGATTTAATGCTCGACCGCGAAGTCGTCGTCACCATGCAAGGTTCCGGCAAATACGTGTCCGTGTCGGGGCAGGCTCGCGTGGTCGACGATCGAGCGAAGATTGAATCGCTGTGGAGCGAGGCCTGGAAGGTATGGTTTCCCAAAGGCAAGGATGACGCCTCGATCACGCTGCTAAAGATCGTGCCGGAGCGTGGCGAGTACTGGGACAGCTCGGGACTGACGGGGATCAAGTATCTCATCAAGGCTGAAAAAGCCTACCTGCAGGGTGAGAAGCCGGAGAAAGAGGCATCGATAAACGCATCGGTTTCGATGGACTGAAGCACTGAGTGAGTTGTCAAAAAGCATGAACGTCTTAACTAAATTGGCGGTCGCAACGGTGGCTGCGTACACAATATTGCACCTTACCCGCAGGGTTGTCCGCCAGCACCGCAACTTTGACTGGCCGCACAAGAGAGTGATCATCACGGGTGCTTCGCGTGGTCTCGGGTTGGTGCTCGCTCGGCATTTGGCCGACCTGGGAGCGCGTTTAGCAATTTGCGCCCGAACCCAAAGCGATCTTGAAGCTGCCGTTGACGAACTGCGACAGCGTGGCGTCGAAGTGGTCGCAGCGCCATGCGACGTGAGAGACGACAAGCAAGTCGAGTCATTTGTTGCGGGTGTCGAAGATCGTTTCGGCGGTGTCGATGTGCTGATCAAGAGTGCCGAGACGACCGCCGAGCAGATTTTAGAAGCATGTCGGGACGGTCGCGGCGAAGTCTTCATTCACAGTCCGCTGAACCTATCAATCGCTTTGCAGAACGCGTTCCCAGAGATAAATCAAGAGATTCTATCGCTCGCCGCCAGCGTCTTGCCGGAAATGGGCGGCATTGGTCACCGGGCTGCCAAGGGGCATGAAAGCGAAACGGCATGGTCACCATCGGTCATGACTACGTCGACCCAACAAGCCGCTGCAGCGAACAATCAGAGATAGCAAGATCCTCCCAACAAAAGAAGTCACGGCGCCCGGAAGTAGGTACTCTTGGTCTCCGATCGGAAGCCTGTTTCATTGCCGGAGATAGTTTTTAGCCGATTGAGAAATCGCTGGTGGCGAGCATCAAGCTGGCGTTGGAACCTCCGAAATCCGTCACACGAAAACCTGCCGAAAATTGGCAGAGACCAAATCTAGTAAAAACTAAAATATTTATCGCGACATGCAATTGACGACATTTTTGTCGTGCATTAGCATTTATGTAATTCAGTTCGTGTCTTGGAGGTTTTCTATGTTTGCACCGATCGTGCCTTTTCCCGGTCCATTGGCGGTCCTGCTAGCAGTCCCCATGGCGGGCTTGTTCGTGTTGTCGTTCGCGGGATCGAATTGGGCAGATCGCCACGCATCAAAGTATCGCGCCGCAGTCGTCCATCTGCTGCTGGTCCAATTTTTGACGTCGGCAGTCATGACGGCGGCTTTGGCGACCGGATTGATCCGATCAGGTACGGTTGCGTTTTGGTCGGGCAACGGGTATCTGGCTGACGGTTTGTTTTCGATTTCGATGCGGGTTGATGGAACTTCATTATTAATGATAACGCTGGTTAGCTTCGTCGGTTGGGTGACGGGTCGATACGCATTTCGATATCTCAACGGCGAGCCGCATCAGGGCCGATATTTCCGTTTTGTGGCGTGGACGATCGGGGCGGTCTGCGTGATGTCGATGTCAGGAAATCTACTGATGTTGTCGATCGCTTGGGTGGCCACGCGGACGGAAAAGACCCCCGAGGTATTATTCGACGTCCAAGGATTCATCGCCGCAGCATTGCCAATCAGCAGACAGGTGGCGATGACTAGCGTTGCGGCACAAGGATGGTAATTCGGCGATAACATGAAACGGATCTTTTCAGTTCACTAGATAAGAAAACGGGACGGGGTTTGAATAGCGCATTCAACCCCGTCCCATTTTCTTCACCCGACAAAAATTTGCATCAGCGTTCGATCCGATGTTTCTGCTGGTAAGCACCTCTGCATAAGTTTTTCACAAAAACGAACGGAGCGCGGGCGCCTCGCCCGCAGCAACGGAGGAAAGCGGGCAAGACGCCCGCCCACCGTTAAACCAAGAAAATGAGGCTCATCCGACGGAAGCGTACCTTTGCCGTATGGAAACACAATATCGTCGAACAGGGTAAGGTGAATGGTGGATTTTCCGAGGCATGGCGGTGGCATCCAAAATGTTACCACTGGCGATTCAAATAAATGCTGACGGCAGGCGATGCCTGCCGTCAGACGAGAAACACCTTTGGCGTACCCCGACCGCGATCCTCCCTTGGTAGGTTGCTTCCCAGCAGAGCCTACTTCGAATGGCGTGGACTTAAGCAATCTGAGTGAGCCGTAGGCGCTAGCCTCGGGCATTGCGTTGCATTAACGGCGTGGAAACCCGCGGCTAGCGCCGTCGGCTCACTAAGTCCACGCCATTCGAGCCTACTTCCGTTTCTCCCGGCACACCGAGAATACCGGTTGAGCCAGCATGATGCAATCATTTGGATGCCACAGCCATGCCTTAAAAATCCAACACTCTGAGACAATTACCGAAAAATTGTATCGCTTCGATTCACTTAGGTTCTACGAGCGAAGTACGCCTCCGTCGGATGAGCCGAAAATGATTGGCATAACCCAATCATCCGAAACGCGTTTGGAGGGCGTCCCGCTTAGGCCGGAGGCCGAAATATCCCCTGCCGGTGGCGTGAGCCACCGGATTGCAACCACTCTCGATCACCAGCCCAGAGGGCGACACAATTTGATAACACTCTTTTGTGCCGTCCTCCGGGCTATGGACGACTGTGTAGCGGTTCCGGGGCCTGACGGCCCCGGCAGTGCTTGTGTCGGCCTCCGGCCTAAGCGGGACGCTCTCGGTAGCGTCCGGTTCTCGCTAACCGTGAGCCAACGCTCTGGGCCTGATTAAACCGAAAAACTTGTGCATGGGTGTCTCGGCAAGTCGAGAACGTTACTTGGGCAACGCGTTGATCGCGTTTTCGTCTCCGACGCGGACTAGGCTAACCTCTTCAAGCAGACAGCTATACACCAACAGCGACGCGTAGGCAGCCTCTGGGGGCGGAACGAAATACGTGCGCGGACCATAACGTCGCGTCGAACTCCGCATCAGTTCCTTATCCTCGGCATCGTACACGCGGACGATCACGACTGAGTTGTAGCCGTTGCCGGTCGCGAGTGCCGAAAATGCGTACGTTCCCGGTTCCTGCAGAGGAATCCTTTGACCAGTAGAACCGTATTTGGTGTCCAAGATCGTTTTGCCCTCGCGCTGAATTAGCTTTCCGCCATCGGAGATGTTCCGCCAGCCAGAATAGTTGTTAAGCCCCATTTCAAACGAGGGATTGATGTTAAGTGTGGTTTCGTTGACGCTCGGCTCCAACCGCAACTGCGACAACACCAATCGAATGCCTTTTCCAGAGGAGAGGCGGATCCGCGCCGTGACGGCATCGTCGGGCGTGTAAAACACGTCTTGGTAGTTGTGCAATTTCCTACATGGCATGACGTACGTTAGCGGCCGTCCGCTGGGGTTGCCTGCGGCGTCGAAGAACTGAATTTCACGCGATGGTAACCGCGAACTGGTCTGCCCCTGTTGGTTGAAGATCTCGAACCGAGGATTCTCCTCGATCGATTCGACATCGCCTTCGAACGCGGCAGTCAGCGTCAGACTGTACCTGCTCGACGGCGTCACGGTGACGTCGTGCAGGTGGGCCGTCGCATCCGAAACCAGCATGACCTGCGGATCATCAACCGCAGAACGCGACACCCTACCGGCCGTATCTACAGTGAAATAATCGGCGGGTTGGCCAGCCGAAAAATCGATCGCCATGGGCGGCGCAGCGATCGCCACGTTCGCGGCAATCATTATCAATAGACAATAAAATGGTTTCATAATCAAAACGCTTGGCTCATTCGACAACGATGGGAAAGTTACGGTAATAAAGTGGTTTCCCCTGATAGGAAACATCGTTCGATTCCTGTTCACTACGATGGATTTCACGGGTGCAGAACCAGCGAACGTTTGTCGGTTGTCCCGCCGCGAACTGGAAGGTTGACAGCGGAATGCTGGCGATCGCTTCCCAGCCTGCCGGCGTCGATCGAACTTTCAATTTCCAGTTGGAATCCCAGTTGCGGTCGAGATTCTTAGCGTCGTACTGGACACCGTCTGCGTTGAAATCGAACACGTAATGAGCCCCACCGCCGAATATCCAAAATTCCACGTGATCTCCCTTTGGCCAATGTTCCGTATTGGAAGCGGAACTCGCCGCACCGGCTGGCGGCGGATCACCCAAGCGAAATCGCAGGAACAGCGACTCACCGTCGTGTGCGGCTTGAAGCTTGGTGCTTGAGAACGTTTCCGGGTCTTGAATTCCGCGAGTGACAAGTTTGAAATCGTCGTTCACGATTGGCTTTTCCCACTGCAGGGAATCAAAGTCGTCGGCCTCGCCGTGCAGCTCTGGAATATTAGCGATCATCAGCCTGGCCATCTCTTTGCCAAAACATTCGTATTGTTCACGCGTGCGGCGAATCATGATCTTGGAATGCGGATGCTGTGCAGCCGCTTCGGCCTCGGTCAGCAGACGCATGCATTCTTTTTCCAAACCGCGATCGACAATCAATCCCTCGTACACGCTCGCGATGCTCGCATGGCACGAGCTGACCGTGTGGTTGTCTGGCGCCAACCAACTGGTCTTGATCAACTCGTAGTAGGCGAGCATCTGCGGCGCAGCTTCGCGATACGTCCGCTGAATGTAATAGTGATACAACGAATCGACGTCTTGGGTTGGATCCCAAAATAGTCGCGTGTGAACCCACAGATTCATCAGCCCCACGTCCCAGCCGAACTGCCCGTTACCGATCCCGTCGGTGCCAAAGTCATTGCTCGTTTCGGCGTAGATCAGCGCGTTTGCATGGTCAGGTCGTTCCATCACCGCCCTCAAATTGGCCGCCGCGTAGAACGCCTGGGGCGAAGGTTTGGCTTCGAAGTATTCGTAGAAGCCCAGCCGATCGGTCATGGTCAGCCATTTTTCGAACCGCGCACCCCAGGGTTTCGGTTGTCGTGGATCGAGTAGCGGGAAGTGCAGGTTGCTGGTTGGATAGGGCGCAAACCAGATACCCAGATCAGGGTGGGGGGCCACGCGGGGCGGTTCGGCGAAATGGATATACGCCAAGACGTGAATCGGAATCTCAGGCCGCAATTTCTGCCATGTCTCCATCGCTTCGTTGATGAACATCATGATCTGCGTGGAACGAAACAGCGGGTCCTTGATCGAATCGGGGTCGCGGCACTCGAGCTGCGTTCCATCGGGCAGCGTCAGTGCAGCGGTGCATAGGTCACACTGGCAGCAGAACCAATTGTCTCCTGGCCCCAATCGAACATGGTCAACTGTGCGGCCAAACCTGGCCTCGTGTTTGGCAACGTCTTCGGCAAGTCCTTCCGCCCAGATGGCTGGCAATCCGGGAACGCTCAGGCACATCGTGCCCTCGCCGTGCTTGACAAAGCGACGGGATTTTTTAATCGGGTCGTAGCCAAAATACTCTGGATGTTGTTCCTGATGGCGAGCGATCGGAACGGCAAAATTCGTTGCGTAGGGCTCGATCAGGTCGAGGTTCAAAAAACCGTCGTAGTTGGCACGAACATCACGTGTGTTGTCGCGGTTTCGTAGTAGCCACTCACCCGTACCGCGATGCGCCGGCCAGTTGGGGCCGAAACGGCGGTTGAGAAAAACAGGGATGTCGATGAAGTCCGTTTCCTTCAACTCAAAGTCGGGCGACTGTCCATGAACGGTGCCAAAGTCATCGTGCGGTCGCGCAAAGATCAGATCGCTGTTCTTTTCTAGCAAAGCATACAATCCGTACAACGTCCCACGCGGGCGGCTGCCAAACACATAGATGTCGCTGCCCTTGCGGCGGACCGCGAACCCGTCGTTACCTTGCAGTTTGTCCAAATCCGCGGGGAACTCTTTGGCGAAGGCAGTGCCCACGAAAACTTTGGTGGCTGCGTGCTCGCTAGGCTCGGTAACGATCGGTACCTCGGCGCCGGTAATTTTCTGAATCCAATCGCGGACATCCTCGGTCGCATACGACTCAGCCTCCGCCGCATTGGGCGGCAGGACAAACTCTCCTACCGGAACTCTCGCCTTGACCAGCGCTGCGGCCCAACCAGGACTTGCGCCAATGCAGGTGACAACAAAAATCAGCAACTTGAATTTCATGCTCATGCCATCTTGAGGGTGTTTACCGTCAACATACTCGACTGTGTTGCTGTCCGCTCACATTTTTGATTTCAATTGCCACTCGTATTCTCGCCGATCCAGTACGGTGTTCTTCAGGCTATTGATTTCGACGACCATTGCCTCGCCTCGTTTGAGCGTTAGCAGAATGTCGCTGTCCTCGCCGGCGAGGAACTTCGAGTTCGGGTAGGGGTAGTGACTGCCTTTTCCGCTGAGCGACGTGTACAATTTGTGAGCTCGTCGGTGTTCCGCGAAAACCTGCGGCGTGCTGAGCCTGCGGGACGACAGCAATGAACCGTTGGCACACGTCTTCACGTCAGGCTAGCGCTGGGCTGTTAAATCTTTGGGGTTGACATCAATCAATGTTGCCAGGATTCTGTTCCGCATTCTAGCCCGGAGGGCGACACAGAAACTGCCGGTGGCGTCAGCCACCGGTCTTGCAAAACTTGGAAACACCAGCCCGGAGGGCGACTGCGATTCCAAGCACTCGATTTGGTAAGATATCGGAGATCACACCAGCCCCGCTGAAAGCTACCGATAGGAACAATACCGATGCGATTTGCACCACTTGCTTTACTCCGTTTCGCTTTGATTGCACAAGTCTTGTTTTTTTGTGCTGGACTTGCGGGGACTGATGCTTCGGCAGCGTCGCCGAATTGGAGCGCGGTCGTGTCACCAACTGGATCCGTTCGTCTCCAGCGGGCTGGCCAGGAGGTCGCGACACTGACCCCAGGGCTGTTCGAACGCGATTGGCAGTTCTCGTCCATGAGCGAGGCGAGAGCGGGGCAAGTCATGCATGGCACAACGCATCAAGGCAAAATTGTTTCCGTAACTGGAAAGGTGGTCGAAGTAAAATTGCAGCTTTCGACCAAAAACGAGCAACCGTATTTCCAGTATCGCTTGACGCCCACAGAAGACGTCCAACTGAACAGTTTGCACGTCAACTTAAGTTTGCCGACCGATGTTTGGGGCAGCGGCGAGTTTTCCGCTGACGATACAACGCAGCCGTTTCCTGCCGCGTTGAAGGGTACCACGGTGCATTCGGGTGCTGTCAGCTCGCTCTCGATTTCGGGACGCGGCGCTACATCACTGCACTTGACTTTTGATCAACCGACACAGGTTCTGCTGCAAGATGACCGCCAGTGGAGCGAGCAGTTTTCGGTACGAATCGGACCGCAAACGAGTCCAGCGGAGATTTGGGCTGCCGGCAAATCGTTGTCCATCGCGTTTACTCTCACTGGCGACGGCGGCTTGAATGTCGAAGAGGACAAACCGATCACCATTACTGCCGGACCGAACTGGTTGCCGCTGGACGTGGCCTTGGACATCAAACCGGGATCGGCACTCGATTTTAGCGACGTGATCCCTCAACATTCGCCCGCCGGCAAGCTTGGCCGCGTCATTGTCAATCCAAACGGTAAGTTCGCATTCGCGGATCAACCGGCCACTGCGACCAGGTTTTATGGAATCAATCTTTGCTTTTCTGCTCACTACATTGAGCACGACGTCGCCGACGCTCTGGCCGACCGCTTGCGGCGACTCGGTTACAACTCGCTGCGAATCCATCACTACGAAAGCGAACTGGTGGATCGAAGCAACGGCAATGGAATCAGATTGAAACCGGAGAAACTCGATCAACTCGATTACTTGTTTGCGGCGTTGAAACAGCGTGGCCTGTATGTCACGACCGATCTTTTCGTTTCACGACCGGTATCCTATTCGGTAATCTATCCGAATCAACAGGGCGAACTGGGGGATATCGGCATGGATGAGTATAAGATGGCGGTGCTCGTAAACGCGAATGCTTACAACGATTTCAAAGCGTTCGCTCGCGAATTGCTCACGCACGTCAATCCGTACACCCAACTGAGCTATGCCGATGATCCGACGCTGGCTTGGATCAGCTTGGTTAACGAAGGCAATCCGGGTAACTTCATCGGCCGCTTGGAAGGCCCTCTTCGCGATGATTGGCAATCGGCGTGGAACCAATGGTTGGGCCAGCGTTATCCAAATCGTCAATCGTTGGTATCGGCGATTGGCAAGTTGCCTGACGATCAAGATCCGTCGCTCGGCAACGTGCCGCTGCAGAATGTTCACGGCAACTCGCCGGCGACGGTCCAGTTCAATGTTTTTCTGGCTGAGACTGAACAGGATTTCTTTCAGCGTACTCGTGCGTTTCTGCGGGATGAATTGCACTGCCATGCATTGTTGACGGACATGAACGCTTGGACCAACCCGCTACAGATGCAAGCGGTTCGGGCTGAGTTTGATTACATCGACGATCACTTTTACGTGGATCATCCTCGGTTTTTGGAACAGCCCTGGCGGTTGCCGTCGAGTTGTCCAAACACCAGCCCGATCGCGGAAGGAGCGCCGGGTGGTCGAAACTGTGCGTTCACGCGGTTGTATGGAAAGCCCTTCACGATCACCGAGTTCAACTATTCGTCACCCGGTCGTTTCCGCGGAGTCGGCGGGATACTGACCGGAGCGCTCGGAGCCTTGCAGGATTGGGACGGCGTGTGGCGTTTTGCTTATGCACATAATCGAAACAACCTCGTCGAGCCGGGACCACTGAACTATTTTGACGTGGCCGCCGACCCGTTGAATCAGGCAGCCGAACGAGCCAGTCTGTGCTTGTTCTTGCGAGGTGACATTCAGCCCGCCGAGCATTCCATCGCGATCACTGCGACCGAAGATCAATTGCTAAAGAATCCACCGTCTTCTCACGACAAAACTCCCGCTTGGGATGGCCTGGCTTGGTTCGCGCGAGTTGGCTGGAAGGTTGCAGATGGTAAGCCTACGGCGGGTTCCAAAGTGGACGGCGATCAAGCCGAACTGCCGCTCGTTGGTGGTGCGTTTGATCCCTTGGGTGCCGATGCCACTCAACGGATGGTTGCGGAGCTACGTCAACTCGGCTGGCTTGATGCGGACAATGCGACCGACATCGCGGCGCGTTGTTTTCAAAGTGACAATGGTGAGGTGACGATCAATGCACCGGAGAATACCCTCGTTCTCGATACTGCCCGGACGGCGGGTGGATTCGCGCCGGCGGGAACGGTAATCAGGACCAAGAGTGCGACGATTGAGATTTTAGATACCGATGCCACGGTGTGGGTTAGTAGTTTGGATCATAATCCGATCGTGGAGAGCAAGCGATTGCTGGTGACGCATTTAACCGATTTACAAAACTCCGAGGCGCGTTACGCCGACAGCAGCCGCCGAGTGCTGCTCGATTGGGGCCGGTTGCCGCATCTGGTCGCTGCTGGCCGAGCGACGATGACGCTGCGTGTCGCCGAGGCGAAGGGTGCAACGGTGTATGCATTAGATACAACTGGCGAGCGAATTGGGAACATTGAAACGAGCACGACTGCCGCAGGCGAATTGGTCATCCCGCTATCGATCGCAGACGACGGCAAAGCCAGGATGTTGTATGAGGTGGTTGTGCCGTGACGTCCTAATCTGTCTTGGGTTCATCGCTGTGTTCTGTTGCGTTTAGTTGGCGTGACCATTGCAGTGGTCGCGTGAACAAGTCGGAACCGGCAAGTTGTTTCGGCGAGGTACCGTCGACGTTCACTGACCAAAGACTAAATATCGGACGGTTTCCAGAATTCCAGGCAGTCCCAGCCAAGAAAATGATTCGACCGTCATTCGTCACGACAGGATTTTGATTGTAGCGACTGACTGTGGTGACTCCGAGAGGTTCTTGTTGACCGTCAAGACCCGCAAAAACGATATCATAATGAAACGGTGAATTTCTATCTGAGATGAAGGCCATTTCGCCTTTCTTGTTTATATTCACTTCGGAACACCAAGCATAGTAATCACCTGATTTATCTGGCTTCGTCGCGACGACCGACGAGTCGTGGAGCGTTATCGTGAAGAGAGTCTCTTTGGAATCGGGATTCCGGGACTCGTCCGCAGTGAAGTAGATTTCCTTTGCGTTGGCCGAGAATGCCACCCCGCCGACGCCGTAGTGATTCCCGTTCGTTTGGCGTCTCAGGCCGCTGCCGTCGATGTCGATGGTGTAGACATCCCAGTTGTCCCACGTCCATCCTCCCAGGCTGTATCGACGCCGAAGGTGCGATCGCGAGAACGCGATGGTGTTACCATCTGGGGAGAATGCCGGATGGCTGTCGCTGCACTGATCGGTCCCAGTGACTCGCCGCAGTGTCCGTCCATCGATCGTCATGTGATGCACGGATATTCCATGTTCCTCTGCATTCCCTTTGACAAAAACGATGGATTTCCCATCCGGTGAAAATGATGGCCAGGATTCCAGTTCTTTCGATTCTGTTAGTCGGGTGAGCTTGCGATCGATGAATGCGTACAGCCAGAGATCGCCGTCTGCGTCAGAGAATACAATTGTCTCACCATCAGGAGACACGTCGAAGGAAACGTTGTCATGTTCGATTGTATTTGTCGCAGCAAACGGGCAACCGATAGACAACGCCAAGAAAAGAAACACGAGGACTGAGAGGAAGAGTCGCATTGAGGGATTGTCCAAGCTACAGTCCGAGCGTTGTTGGTGCGATAAAATAAGGTTCATCCGACTGAAGCGTGCGCAGGACTGAAGGATGCTGAAAGTACGGTGTATGGAAAA
>JBDNIG010000279.1:0-2183 GCA_041688415.1 Rhodopirellula sp.
CCAGACGGTGGAATCCACGTTCTGGCGAACGTAGCTACTCAGCTCACGAAATTGAATACCGGCGTCGGTCGGTTAACAGTTGAGCCAAAAAAATTTTACTGCGGGTTCTCACATTTCTGCTGAAGGTTCCGCCGCCCCCCGTCCGATACTAGGGGTACCATGGATTGGGAGTGCGGAACGATCGGTGCCATCGTTCCAACATTGACAGGGCCATGGTGAGGCAGGGAGGGCTTCACCATGGCCCTTCCCTTTTCTATTAACGGTCTCGGCACTTGCCGCCTGTCGATTTGATAGACGTAGGATCGGCACTCTTGCCCGTCAGTGGCGCGGATGTCGATTTAGTAACCCGACGCGTAAGCGAGGGACCAGGTTGCATCCCTCGCTTACGCGTCGGGTTATGACTCACACGCTCATTTCGTAAAAACGATTCAATCGACAGCCCGCTAGCGGGCAATCGGTTTCATTATTGTTTTCACGAACCGACGTAGCGGTCAAACAGTGAGCGCGCGTGCGGGATGTCGCGGACACCACTGATCACGGCTCGTCCGTCTCGAAACAGCGTGACGGTCTGCTCGTCCTGTAGCGATAACCGGACGAAGAACCGGGACGTTTTCACCGTTCCGATCGACTGCCATGCACGCGACATTCGTTGCAAATCAATGCTTTGCCCCGAGCCCGCAATCTGCACCGCATCGCGGCCGCAAAGCGATTCGGCTGCGGTGGCGGTGCCAGCGCCGAGAAAATCATAACGATGATGGACGCAGGCTGGGCACTGGGGATCGCCAGACAACCCGATCGAGCGAAATTGATTATTCCACAGGTCGACCGACAAGATTTCACTGCGAACAGTCGATCGATTTCCCGAAATCCATTTGATCGCTTCGCAGCTTTGCAGGCTGGCGATCAGATGAGTCGCGGGGGCGATCACCCCCGCCGTGTCGCAGGTCGCGGTTTCGCCTGGGGCGGGCGGATGCGGCAGCAAGCATCGTAGGCACGGTGCGGTGCCGGTGAACATTCGGACTTGCCCGGTCGCACCGATGCAACCGCCGTGCACCCACGGCGTTTTTGTTTTCAGCGACCAATCATTGAGCAGCAAGCGGGCGGCGAAGTTGTCGGTGGCGTCGATGACGATGTCGACATTTTCCAGATGCCGCGAGATGTTGCCGGGAGTGATATCGACGACGTGCTCCTGGATATTGATCGACGAATTGATCGCGCGCAGATGTCTCGTGGCGGCTTCGACTTTCGCGGCCCCCGCCTCCGCGTCGGCCTCGGTGAACAAGCTTTGCCGCTGCAGATTACTCCACTCAACGAGATCGCGATCGATCAGACGCAAGTAGCCGACGCCGGCGCGGGCGAGTTGGTCGGCGGCGACGGTGCCGAGGGCACCGCAACCGAGCACGGCCACGCGGGCCGCCTCGATCAGACGCTGGCCGGACTCACCGATGGGATCAAACTGAACTTGGCGGAGATAGCGTTCGTGGGACCTGGACACGGTCATGGGTCAGTGGGCAGAAGGTGCGTGGTTGGCAGGAAATGACCGAGACAGTGGGCTTGTAAGCCGGGTTTTGTAACAGCGAATCGCTGCTGGTGACCATTTATCTGTGCACGACGATTGCTCGCCGCCTCAACTGCGACCTACCCGGATGTCGATAACGAGGCGGGCCGCCTCGAATGCACCCTGTTTGGTCTAGCTCCGGATGGGGTTTACCGAGCCGACCGAGTCACCCCGGTCGCTGGTGCGCTCTTACCGCACCGTTTCACCCTTACCACGCGTTCGCCACCGCTCAAACGAGCGAGCGGCAACGAACCGTTCGGCGGTCTACTCTCTGCTGCACTTTCCCTAACCTCGCGGCCGGTCGACGTTATCGACCATCCTGCCCTGTGGAGCCCGGACTTTCCTCCAGTGACGAAAGATCGCTGATGGACGAGCCACCGCGACCGCCGCCGCCAGCGGTCACCCCGCCCACTATCTCAGTCAGCCATTAGAATCCCCCGAAACGCGAGCGGTGACAAGCCGTTGCCAATTCCCACGACGAGTCGCTTTCACTTTCACCTAGACTTTCACGCAAACTCAAACGTCAACTTTCACTCCAACTTCTCCTCGGCGGAACTCGGCCTCAGATAGTCGGGAACGAGTTCGATCGGGCTCGTCGTTTCGCCGCGAGCAAACATTTCCGTCG
>JBDNIG010000034.1:0-5178 GCA_041688415.1 Rhodopirellula sp.
GTTTCCCGAGCCGGTTCCGGTCTCAAAAAACGAATTGGTGATTCTTGTGCAAAAAGGTAATCCGAAAAACATAAAATCGTTGCGGGATCTAACCCGGGAGGACTTGCGAGTTGGGATTGGCCACGAGAAACAATGCGCGATGGGCTGGATCACTCAAAACACGTTTCGTGAAGGCGGTCTTCAGGAAGAGGTCATGCCAAACGTGACGGTTCAGTCGCCGACGGGCGACATGTTGGTAAATCAATTGCTGACCGGTTCGCTCGACGCCGCCGTTGTCTATTTGAGTAACGCAGCGGGTGCCTCGGAATCCTTGGATGCGATCCGAATCCAAGGCATCGCGTGCAGCATCGCTACCCAACCCTGGGCGGTCGCGGAAGAGTCAAAACACCCGGAATTGGCAGGGCGGTTGTTCCAACAAATCTGTTCGCAGCCATCACAGGAGACATTCGCTGCCGAAGGTTTCCGATGGCAAATGGACACGTCATCCCTCACCCAACGATGAGCGAAGTCGAACCGTACACGGCGGCAAGTGAAACGAACGAGAAAATTGCCCATCGTCGCAGGCGCAGCGATGTGCCGTTCTTTCTCGTCATGAGCGCGATCTCAGCCCTCTTTGTGCTGTTGATTGTTTTGCTACTGGTTGCTGATCTCCTGTTTACGTCATTCTCGGACTTTACCGATGCACTGGCCAAGCCGGAAATCCAAGTGGCGTTTCGGCTGACGATGTTGACATGCACGGCTGCCGCAGTCCTTTCGATTTGGGTTGCCACGCCGCTCGGGTATCTGCTGTCTCGCTATCGCTTTCCCGGACGATGGATCATCGACACTCTGGTGGACATTCCGATTGTGCTGCCGCCGCTGGTGTTGGGCCTGAGTTTGTTGATTCTATTTCACTATTCGATTGGCGGTTGGGAACTGGAAGCCTGGCTTCGCGACCGTGTCGGGTTTCCCGTTACTTATCGCTGGCCCGCCGTTGTGCTGGCACAATTTTCGGTGGCCTGTGCCTTTGCCGTGCGTACGATGCGCGTGACGTTCGACCAGATCGACCCGCGTGCCGAAGACGTCGCACGCACGCTCGGGTGCACCCGCTCTCAAGCGTTCATGCAGATCGCGATTCCGCAAGCGTGGCGAGGCATGATCGCGGCAACCACGATTGCTTGGGCGAGGGCGTTGGGCGAATTCGGACCGATCTTGGTCTTTGCGGGGGCGACGCGAATGCGTACCGAGGTGCTGTCGACGACTGTGTTCTTGGAACTCAGTGTCGGACATCTGGATGCCGCCGTCGCGGTGTCGCTACTGATGGTCGCGATGGCGGTCGTCGTGCTGCTGGTCTTACGAGTTTTGGGAACGGGACTCGGCGCATGATTGAACTATGCGATGTCACCACCGGCGCGGGTGACTTCCGGTTGACGCAGCTATCGTTTCAGGTACGCAGCGGCGAATACGCGGTATTGATGGGCCGCACCGGACGTGGCAAAACGACGATCCTCGAAGCGATCTGCGGGCTCCGGCGAATTCATCATGGCAAATTACTCATCGAGGGAACGGATGTCACCGATTGGATGCCCGGCGACCGACAAATCGGATATGTTCCGCAAGATCTGGCATTGTTTCCCACGCTCAGCGTCGCCGAACATCTGACGTTTGCATTGAAGTTGCGTGGTCAATCGCGTGAAGCGATGAATCGCCGATGTGAAGAGCTGAGCGACATGTTGGGCATCACGTCGTTGCTGAACCGCAAGATTGATGGCTTGAGTGGAGGTGAATCTCAGCGAGTGGCACTCGGCCGAGCGTTGTCATTTCATCCCAGCGTGCTGTTGCTCGATGAGCCGCTGAGCGCACTGGACGAATCGACGCGGTTCGAGATGCATGGGTTGCTGCGGCGGGTCAAAGACACCACCGGCGTGACGACGCTGCACGTCACCCACAGTAGCGAAGACGCTGCGGCGCTGGCCGACCGCCGGTTTGTGCTTGATGATGGCAAGATCATGGTCGAATAAACCGCACTGACTTTACCCTCCCAAGCTGCGCTCGAGCGGGTGAAAACGGTGGCGTTCAGCGAGAAGTGTCTGATAAACCACAATCAATATCGCGGAACTGACGAATCAATTTCAATTGCCCAGGCATCGATCCCACCGCGCACATTTCGGACGTCTTTAAATCCAAGTTCTCGAAGTTGATCGACCGCCTTGGCACTGCGGCCGCCGAGTTTGCAGTGGACAACGATTGGTTTGTCGATTGGCAATTCGTGGTGGCGATCGGGAAGTTCCGCGAGTGGGATCAGGGTACCGCTTAGACTGCAGATGTCGTACTCGTGTGGCTCGCGGACGTCAATCAAAATGAATTCCGTTCCGTCATCGAGCAGTCGCTTCAACTCACTCGGTTCGATATCCCATGGGCTTTGCTGGTCAGTTTCCTCGCGGGCCGGAGACGAGCCACAGAAACTGTCGTAGTCGATCGGTGCGGTAATCGTCGGCGCGTCACCACACACGGGACAGTCCATGTTGCGTCGCACTTTCAACTCTCGAAACCGCATGTCGGCGGCATCAATGAGCAGCAATCGGCCTGACAATGAGTCACCGATCCCCAGGATCAGCTTGATCGCTTCGGTGGCTTGAATCGCACCTACGATTCCTGGCAGGATTCCCAGGACGCCTCCCTCGGCACAATTGGGGACGGTTCCCGGTGCGGGCGGTTCAGGATACAGGCACCGGTAACACGGTCCGCCCGCGTGGCCGAACACGGACGCTTGGCCCTCAAAGCGAAAAATCGAACCGTAGCAGTTCGGCTTTTTCAGCAGCACGCAGACATCGTTGACCAGGTACCGCGTGGCAAAATTGTCGGTTCCGTCGATGATGATGTCATAGGCGCTGGCGATCCTCATCGCATTTTCACTTGTCAGTGCTTCGTCGATCGCATCGACCGCGATCAACGGATTGATCCTGGCAATGGACTCGGCTGCCGACTCGACCTTCGAGCGACCAACGCTATCGGTCGTATGAATGATCTGACGTTGCAGGTTTGAGTATTCCACGCGATCGAAATCGATCAGCCCAAGTCGCCCGACACCAGCAGCGGCCAAGTACATCGCTACCGGTGACCCCAATCCACCCGCTCCGACGATCAGTACCGAAGCGGCACGAAGTTTGGATTGTCCGGCCAAGCCAACTTCCGGCAAGCTGAGATGCCGGGCGTATCGCTGGAGTTCATCAGGCGACAATGCCGTGGCGTTCTTGCTCATCTACCCACCTGCGATCGCAGGCACCAGCAGGATTTCGTCGGATTCGGCGACGGAGGTGGCACCGTCATCCAAATCACGCGCGTTCGTATCATTCACAAACACGTTGACGTGGGAGACGAGACATCCCGACGCATCGAGCAACTGCGGTTTCAGTGCAGGATGCGACTTGACCAAAGACAGCAGTGCTTGATCAACGCTCTGGCCTTGGACATCGACGATGCCCAGACCACCGGTATGTTGGCGCAGGGAAGTGGGAATGATGACGTTCATAATTTGGGATCTCTTTTCAAGTGGTATTCGATTGCCGCGTTTGGCTGCAAACGGGGCAATCGGTACGCCGAGCAAAATTCAAGGTACGAAAGCTCATATCACGCAGGTCCATCTTCAGTAATCGACCGGCCAAGGGGGTGCCAATCTCCGCGATGACTTTGATCGCTTCGACCGCGCCCATGCAGGCGACAGTCCCCGAGACGGCACCGAACACGGGGAACTGACGTTTCCAAGTCGGAGGCGCTTCGGGGAATAGGCAACGCAGGCATGGTGAACGACCGGGGAGAATGGTGGTGATGTGGGCTTCGAACTCGTACATCGCACATTCGATCATCGGTTTCCCTTGACGAACGGCTTGCTCGTTCATGAGGAATCGTTCGGGGAACAGCGGAGCACAATCGACCACGAGGTCGCACTGCTCGACCAGACTGGCGGCATTTTCGGGGCCCACATTTTCATCGACCGCCACGATCTCCAAACGTGGGTTCAGTTCGAGCAACCGTCGACGGACGGATTCGATCCTCGGCTTGCCGATCCAATCGTGAGTCATCAGCAATTGCCGATTCAAATCGCTCGGTTTGACGTTTCCAGCGTGCGCGAGTACCAACTTGCCCACTCCAGCGGCAGCCAACTCATAGGCGACGACGCTGCCGACGCCGCCAACGCGTGAAATCATCACCGACGCATTTTTGAGTTTCTGTTGCCCTGCGGCGCCGAAATCGGGAACCCACATCTGCCACTCGTAGATGGAATGCTCTTCGGCGGTAAGCGATTGAAGAGAGTGCATGCTGAACTAAAATGAGTAAGCTAGAATCATGGTGAATTGTAATCCTTGCTAGCCCTTGATCAACCGAACGTTTGATGTCCGTCGAACGACATTGCTCGGACGCCGGTGGGGACTAGCGGGCTGTCGATTGAATCGTTTTTACGAAATGAGCGTGTCAATCATAACCCGAGGCGTAAGCGAGGGATGCAACCTGGTCCCTCGCTTACGCCTCGGGTTACTAAATCGACAGCCCGCTAGCTCGCCATGTGCTGGGCAACTTTACGAATAGCTTGCGCAAGTTGTATCACATACTCTTCGTCCATCGCTTCGTTGAGGAACACTCGCACGCCCGTACTCAAAATTGCGTCCACTGTAGGACATGCGACCCGTGTGTAATCCATCGTGGTCAGCCCCAGTTCCTTCACTGGCCAGCGTCCTTGAAAGAAGGCGTGTTTTTGGAATACGGGATTGCCGTACAGCGGGACGGAGATATAGCCCGCCGCAGTGGGAACACCTTCGGCCGCCAAGGCTTTGACAAATTTTGCGCGATCGGGAATGACTTCTAACTGCAAACGCAGCATGTAAAACCAATACACACAACGATCCTCACTGCGCACCTGATGCAGGTCGACGCCCGGCGTGCCAGCCAATTTTTCGCTCAACAAGTTGCCCAGTCTTGCACGTGTGGACGCAATCTCTTCTAAACGGGTAAATTGCCCAGCCGCCACCGCCGCTTGCGGCTCGCTCATGCGGTAGTTGGTAGCGAAACGGTGGAACAAACCATCCCCACCCCCGCGCAACATCCCCTTGTCGCCAGAGGGCTGGAGGAGCGGACCAAACCGCGGATCGCTTGAGGCGACTACGCCACCGTCGCCGCACGTGATGTGCTTTGAATTCTGCA
>JBDNIG010000280.1:0-7383 GCA_041688415.1 Rhodopirellula sp.
AGTTGCCAAGCAAGACGTGCCGATTTTGGTTCGTGGTGAAAGCGGGACCGGCAAAGAACTCGTCGCCCGAGCCCTCTACCAATACAGCCGGCGGAGCGATGAGATTTTCCTGGCAGTGAACTGCGCCGCCCTGCCGGATAATCTGCTCGAAAGCGAATTGTTTGGACATGAGAAGGGGGCATTCACGGGTGCCGAGTCCCGACGCATTGGGAAATTCGAACAGTGCAATGGAGGAACGCTCTTTTTAGACGAAATCGGCGACATGACACCTTCGGTACAGGCCAAGGTACTGCGTGTCCTGCAAGACCAACGGTTCGAGCGAGTGGGCGGCAACAAGGAACTCAAGACCGACGTGCGAATCATCGCCGCCACCAACCGGCCGCTCGAAAGAATGGTCGAAGACGGCGACTACCGCGAAGATTTACTGTACCGACTCAACGGCGTCACGATCGAGCTCCCGCCGCTCCGCGATCGACTCAGCGACGTGCCCGCATTGATCCAGTTTTTCCTCAGCCGTGCCAAACGAGAGTTCAACAAACCGGACCTCGAAGGCCTTTCCCCCGACGCCGTTGAGCTGCTAACGGCCTACGATTGGCCGGGGAACGTGCGCCAATTGCGAGCCGTGATCCGCCGCTGTGTTCTCGACACCGTGATGCCGGTGATCACTCCCGACGGACTACCGCGTGAGGTGACCGGCAGATCCGCACATAACGCAGGAGCGTCGGCCATCGAAGCGACCGGGCCAGGTGCGGGACTGCCGACTTTGGTACGAGAATTGTTAAGCAAAGGATCAACCAATCTCTACTCCGAGGCGACCCAATACATGGAACGCTACGTGATCGCGGAAGTTCTGCGTGAAACCAATGGCAACCAAAGTCAGGCGGCGGAGATATTGGGAATCACTCGCGGCAAACTGCGAGATCGCATCACATCGTTCCGAATCGTTTTGAAAAACGATGTCGAAGTGGAGGCCGGCGCAGGATGAAATCGGAAGCAAACATGGCAACCTTGACCGACCAACAGAAACAACGCTTTGCCGCTGCCTTGGAGCGAGTCGGTGGCGATGAACAAATGCTCGTCATCCTGGCTTCAATGGCCTCCGAGGACGCACCGCCCCTGCTATCCAAACTCGCCGATGAAGTCCGCACGGGCGATCTCGACGCGGCCGCCCACTCCGGCCACGCCCTCAAAGGATTGCTCAGTGCCTTCGAAACCGGTCAGCCCATCGAAGGACTTCAACCCGTGATCGACGCGGCTCGCGAGAATGACCAAGACGAAACGCAACGACTGCTTGAATCGCTCCAGCCAATACTAGGCAGCTTCATCGAACAGGTAGAAGAGCTGCAGTAGCTTGCTGACTTTGATCGCGAAGCGACGGCAGCATCGAGTTGTGGGCGTGAGCCGGTCAGTTATGCATCAATATCTTTACGCCGCAGGCGTTTCAGCCATTCGCCCGGTGGTCGAACGAAGCAAACAACGCCGGCAAACGTGGAGCAGTCTCCGAATGGCGGGGTAAATCTGCAATCACTGATCGCCATCAGCAATGAAACTTAGTCGGCATTGCTGCAAACGCGGTTGCGGCTTGGCGCATCGAATGCATTCTCACGTTTTGGACCACGAATCCACCCTCACTCACGACAGGTTCAGCCATGCGTTTTTGCAATGTTCAATTGATACCGATTTTACTGGTGGTCTGCCTTGGCTGGCCAAGCCCCTGCTGTGCCCAATTGGGTGACGAAACCAAACCGAAATCTGGCAAGCATCCGAGTCACAAACACACCAACGCACTGGCTGGCGAAACGAGTCCCTATCTGCTGCAACACGCCCACAATCCCGTCGATTGGCATCCTTGGGGACCGGAAGCGTTTGCGAAAGCGAAAGCACAGAACAAGCCGATATTCCTGTCCATCGGCTATTCGACTTGCTATTGGTGTCATGTGATGGAACGTGAATCTTTTGAACGAGAAGATGTCGCTGAGATCATCAACGAGCATTTCATCGCCATCAAGGTCGATCGCGAAGAGCGACCGGAGGTCGATCAACAATATATGATTGCGACCCAGTTGCTGACCGGACGCGGCGGATGGCCTAATTCGGTGTTCCTGACACCCGAAGGGCAACCGTGGATGGCGGGAACCTATTTTCCCCGCAAGCAATTCAAACAAGTCTTAAAACAATTGTCCGACGTTTGGAAGAATCGTCACGACGAAGTTCTGAAACAAGCGGCAATGTTAACCAAGGCGATCGAGCAATCCGGTGATGCACCGCAAAGCAATCAGCCGATTTCACAAGAGTTGATCGATCAAGCTATCGCCGTCGCGATGGAGCGGTTTGATGACCAGTATGGTGGATTCGGAACCGCTCCGAAGTTTCCGCCTCATGCCACTTTGGCATTGTTGATCGACCAATACCGCCGCCGACCCAATCCGAAAATGCTCAACGTGATCGACACCACGCTGACCCAAATGGCTCGCGGCGGTATTTACGATCAACTCGGGGGCGGCTTCCATCGCTATTCGACCGACGCGATGTGGTTATTACCACATTTTGAAAAGATGCTTTATGACAACGGCCAGTTGATGCGGGCTTACACCGATGGCTATCGGTTGACCGGTGACGAAAGTCACCGCGACACCGTCGAAGGAATCTTTCAGTGGCTGCAACGTGAAATGACATCGCCCGACGGCGGTTTCTATTCGGCGGTGGATTCGGAAAGCGACGCTGAGGAAGGCAAGTTTTACGTTTGGACGTATGCCGAGATTCTGAAGGTTTTGGGCGACGCAGACGGCAAATTGTTCGCGAGCGTTTACGGCGTCGAACCAGCTGGAAATTTCAAGGAAGAAGCATCGGGTACCCCTTCCAAAAATAACGTATTGCACCGCAGCGTCGCGCTGGAGCAAATCGCCAGCGAGCAAAAAATCGACGTAAAAAAGCTCTCTGCACGGCTAGAGAAGATGCGTTCAAAACTGCTCGCAGTGCGTCAGAAACGAGACTACCCACACCTGGACGATAAAATTCTGGCGGCGTGGAACGGGCTGATGATCGAAGGTCTCGCCTACGCGGGCCGCAACCTGGACGAACCGCGTTACATCGAAACTGCCGAGCGAGCGGCAAAATTCATCCTGGACAAAATGATCGTCGACGGTCGATTGCAACGAACACACCGCGGCGGTATCAGCAAGCTCGACGGTTACTTGAATGACTACGCGTTCATCGCGGCGGGCTTGATCGAATTGTACCGCGCGACTGAGAAGCAGCGTTACCTCGACGCCGCCAAGGGCCTGGCCGACACGGCTCTCGCGGAATTCCAAGACGAACAATCGGGCGGCTTTTATTTCACGCAAAATTCAACGGATGATGACGCGACCGAGTTTGTGATTCGATCTAAAAACCTGAGTGGCGGGGGGAATCTGCCCAACGGGAATGGGGTCATGGCAATGGTGCTGTTTGATCTCGCGGAGCTTACCGAGCAACCGTCCTATGCTGCGGCGGCGCGGCGAACGCTCGCGGGTCTGTCCGGCTTCCTGTGGCAATCGGCTGGCCAAGCGGATCACCTGTTGATCGCGGCGGCAACGTCGCTTGCTCGCGATTCGGAACGACACGTCACCGATCCCACCAATCCCGATGCGGTATTCAAGGCCAAGGCAGTGCAGGGAAAGGTCTACTCATCGCGGGTCAAGGTAGTGGCCGGTCAATCGTTTCAGGTCGCGGTAAAGTTGATGATTGACGACGGGTGGCATCTTTACGCTGCCAACTCGAACGTTGATTTTGTGCATCCGACCACATTGACCTTCGCCGACAACAACCTGGCTGAAGTGCTCGAGACCAAGGCACCGAAAGGTGTGGCGAAGCGAGATCCGGTGATCGGTCGCGAAATCAACCTCTACGAGGACGACGTGATGTTCGTCACGACGTTGCGAATTCCAAAGGACGCCAAACCGGGCAAGACGGCACTGAAGTTGACGATCACGTCGCAGGCGTGTGACTCGCAGCAGTGTGCTCAACCGAGCAAGAACACGATCGAGCTCGAACTGGTCATCCTGCCAAGCACCGAGGACAACGTTCCCGTTCGACATCGAGACATTTTCGGAGAACAATGAAATCCCGTTGTTAAGCAGATACGGGCAAAGATTTCGATGGAATAGACAATCATAACCCGACGCGTCAGCGAGGAATTCACGCCGCCATCCCTCGCTGACGCGTCGGGTTATGAAAACGTGGCACTCTGTGATGCGGAATGAATTACCCAAACCTGCTTACCACCTCAAAGACTCCATCGCTTCGACGATCCAAGAAGCTTTCCTCGGGATCACGTGGCAAAACAATTCATCGAACTTGGCGGGCAACGCGGCGGTTTCAAATGGGCTCAGCGAATCGCCGTTCGCTCGAAACAAACGGCCGTTGAGTAGATTGTCAGCCAAGCTACTCTTTCTTGATAATGCCCTTCTTCTTGGCGGCTTTTTTCGCCGTCTTTTTCTTGGTGGTCTTCTTTTTTGCCGCTTTCTTCTTAGCCGCTTTTTTCTTGACCGCTTTCTTCTTTTTCTTTTTCGACGGTCCCTTGGCGGCGCGTTCGGCGAGGAGGTTCAACGCGTCTTCGAAGGCGACTTCCTTGGCATCGGTCCCGCGCGGGATCGACGCGTTGGTCTCCCCATCGGTCGCGTAGGGTCCAAAGCGACCTTCGAGGATTTTGACCTCTTGGTCGGTGACGGGACTCTTTTTATCGAACGCGACAATGGGTTCCTTGGGGGCCGCCCGGCCGCGTTTCTTGGGTTCTTTTAATAGCTTGATCGCTTCATCAAACGTGACTTCGATCGGCGAAACCCCCGCGGGCAACGAACGAGTTTCTTTGCCGCATTTGACGTAGGGTCCATAGCGTCCATCGTGAGCCATCACGGGTTCATCGTTCTCGGGGTTGTTCCCGAGATCGCGAGGCAACGTCAGCAACTGGCAGGCGATTTCAAAAGTGACGTCCTCGGGAGCGGTGTTTTTGGGGATCGACTGATTGCGTTTGTCTTCGTCGTCTTTCTCGCCGAGCTGGATGTATTGCCCAAACCGGCCGGCTTTGATGTAGACGTTTTTGCCGGTTTCGGGGTGAACGCCCAGCGGCTCATCTTCGCGGGCGGCGGCTTCGAAGAGTTCCATCGCTTTCTCGAGCGTCATTTCATCGGGCGGTGTGCCTTCGAGGATCGGCGCCTTGCGATCGCCCTGCTCGAGAAACGGGCCGTACTTGCCAACGCGGACAAACACCTCTTCGCGGTTGTCACCTTGCGTGGGCGTACCGAGCGAGAACATTGCCGACACGCGTGGATCGATCTCTTCAATCTTTTCTTCGAGCCGTTTCTTCAGCCCCACGGCGGCTTTGTGGCCGACCGGGAACTCGACTCCTTCCTCGTCACCGAAGTAGAACCCTTTGAGGTACGCCAAAGCTTCGGCTTCTTGACGACTGATCGTGTCGAGGAAGTCTTCCATCTGCGCGGTGAAGTCGTAGTCCACCAAGGCCTCGAAATGGGTCTCCATTAGGCGGATCACGCTGAACGCGGTCCAGCTCGGCACGAGCGCGCTGCCTTTCTTGTAGACGTAATCGCGTTTTTGGATCGTGTCGATGATCGACGCGTACGTACTCGGCCGACCGATCCCCTTCTCTTCGAGTGTGCGGGTCAGCGAGGCTTCACTGAAGCGGGCTGGCGGCTGCGTCGTGTGGCTCTTCGGATCCATCTCGGCCACACTCAGCGGATCGTTTTCGGCCACCGCGGGCAGCAATCGTTCCTTGTCGGCGAGTTCGGCTTCGGGATCGTCACTGCCTTCGACGTAGGCTCGCAAAAAACCTTCGAATAGGATGCTGGTGCCCGACGCCGTGAACGTGCAATCGCCGCCGCTGACCGTGACGCTGATGCGTTGCTTCTTTGCGTCGGCCATCTGGCAGGCAACCGTGCGTTTCCAGATCAGCTCGAACAACCGGAACTGGTCGCTGTCGAGCTCGCCTTGGACTGCCGAGGGAACGCGGAATGGCGTCCCGGCAGGTCGGATCGCTTCGTGAGCTTCCTGGGCGTTTTTGACTTTGCCTTTGTACGTCCGCACGCTCTCATACAGGAATTTTTCGCCATACTCGCTGCGCACCAAATCGCGGGCCGCGTTGACCGCTTCGGTCGACAGGATTGTCGAGTCGGTCCGCATGTAGGTGATGTAACCGTTTTCATAGAGCCGCTGGGCTGCTTGCATGCAGCGGCGGGCCGTCATGCCAAGTTTCCGGTTGGCTTCCTGCTGCAGCGTGCTCGTGGTAAACGGCGCTTTGGGCCGCTCGACGAAAGGTTTAACTTCGACTCGGGTGACCTGGAAATCGCCACTGCGCAGACGTTGGGCGAGTTCTTTGGATTCCGCCTCGTCCATTTGTAGGAGCTGCGCGTTAATCAGTTTCCCCGTGTCCGAGTCGAAATCTTTGCCTGATGGGATTTTGCGTCCCGACACCGTGCTGAGTGTCGCTGGCAGGGAGTCGCCATTGGCGGTCGTGAAGATCGCTTCGAGATCCCAGTACGTCGCATTGTGAAATGCGATCCGTTCGCGCTCCCGCTCGACGATCAGCCGCACGGCGACGCTCTGCACACGGCCCGCTGAGAGACCCCGACCGACTTTGCGCCACAGCAACTGGGAGACATCGTACCCGTAGAGCCGATCGAGAATTCGGCGGGTCTCTTGAGCCCGGACCAGTCCATCGTCGATCTGGCGGGGCGTGTCGAGTGCGCGCTGGATCGCATCCTTGGTGATTTCGTGAAAAACGAGCCGATGGACGGGCACGGTCGGTTTGAGTAGCTCGAATAAGTGCCAACTGATCGCTTCCCCTTCGCGATCCTCGTCCGTCGCGAGATAAAGGCTGTCGGCGTCTTTGAGCGCCTCTTTGAGCTTGTCGACCTGTTTTTTCTTATCCGCGGGGACGATGTAAACCGGCTCAAAATCCTTGTCGACGTTCACACCGAGGTAAGCCCATGGCTCTTTTTTGTACTTTTTTGGGATATCCTTCGTTCCCCCAGGCAGATCTCGTACGTGTCCCACGCTGGCTTCGACCTGGTATCCACTGCCGAGAAATTTCGAGATCGTGCGGGCTTTGGCGGGTGATTCGACGATCACCAAACTCTTGCTGGTCGGTTTAGCCATGAACGGGCGGGTCGTAGGAGTGAGGGGAACAGCGTTAAATCTCGGACACGAATGTTGGCGTTGTGACGGAAACCGCGTCAGACGTCAACATGAGCAAATGTAGCTGACGTCACCAGACGGCAGATTCTAATTGCAAGTCCCATTCCGACGAACGAACCAAATTTCTCTATCGTTCTTGACGCTCGTTGCCCGCAATCTCGCGCCATTCGCCCTGGATGAGGCGCTGCTGCGGAA
>JBDNIG010000281.1:0-41343 GCA_041688415.1 Rhodopirellula sp.
CGGGCGTTAGCTCCGGTTCTCACACCCAATTTACGCACGGCGTGGGAGGCGGTTCGCGTACGCTGGCAACCGGGGCTAAGCAGGTTTGGGTAATTCATTCCGCATAACTGAGTGCCCTGTTTTCATAACCCGACGCGTAAGCGAGGGATGGCGGCGTGAATCCCTCGCTTACGCGTCGGGTTATGATTGTCGATTCCACCGAAATGTTTCCCAGTATCTGCTTAACGCTGGGCTGTTAAATCATTGGGGTTGACACGGATTTCAACGAACGTGATTTTATTCCGCGTTGTTGATCGAATTTTCGCATTCGAGTTCCCGGCAGGATGTCCGATAATGAAGGCACTTGATGAATACCGCTCGCCTCAACATAAAGTCCTCGCGTTACTGAAGAAAGGGCGTGATGATCTTCGTGTGAAATATCGCGAGGTGATGGACCAGCGGCGGGTTGCTGAGAACCAAGTCAGGGCAGTCGAGAAGCAGCTCGGTTGGTTGCGAGGGTTCCGCAGGGCGTTAGGAACTTGGTCGGAGCTTTGTGCTATCGGGCAAGCAAGCTGTTCGGTAGTGCGTCGCTTCGGATACTCTACGACGACTGCGGAAATTCTATCGCAGGCATTGGGCTCCGGAAGCACGCCGGAGGGCAACGGGTTGATCACCGAAATAGTTGTCGTAGTAAAGCAGCAGTGCGAACATTGCCAAGCTCACGATGGCCGGCTACCTGGTAGCAGCGAGGTAATTGAATCACTGATCGGCAGGGGCAAGCATCCACTTGGGACGTCGCAAAACAATAACAGTCTCACCGGCCAGTTTTTATCGATCGCAGCAAGCACGATTGAATTGAGTGGGGCATCTCTGCGTGAGTCATTGAAAAGGTGTCGTATCAAGCACCTGAGAGATTGGGTCAAAACGAAAATCGTACCGGGAATTCACGTCGCCCGAAAAGAAGATTTGGTCGATCCTGATTTCGGAACAAAACTTGCGCAAGCGTAAATGACCGCAACCCCGAAGATTGAACAGCCCAGGCTAACGCCTTGCCGCTCACTGGATTGGATCGTGGTATTGCTGTGTGGAGTTAATAAGAGCTGCGCAGCTTCGTACGGATCGCCGCGACCACCTCTTTCGGGACAAATTTCGCCAGATGGTCGTCGTCGTCGCTGATCATCGCGATCTGTTTGAGCAGCGAACTGCTGACGTGGGCGAACCGTTCGTCCGCCATTAGGAACACGGTTTCGATCGCTGGGTCGAGTTGGCGGTTGGCCATCAACATCGTGAATTCGCCGGCGATATCCGTTAGCGGGCGGATACCGCGGACCATCACCCCCGATCCGAGCGAGCGGACAAAGTCGACCGCAAGGGTATCGAACGTTTGCACGCGGACGTTGGGTAGATCACGCGTGACCTCCGAGACCAGTTCGACACGTTGGCCGATGTCGAACAGCGGTCGCTTGTCCGCGTTGATACCGATGCCAACGATGAGCGATTCAAAAATTTTGGACGCACGCTCGATAATGTGCAGGTGGCCCGAGGTGATCGGGTCGAAAGATCCCGTGTACACCGCGACGCGGTGCGAGAGTTCGCCGTCGACGTGGCGGTTGGCAGCGATGGTGGAGTCAGGCAAGAGAAGAAATCCCTGGTTGTTACGGGGAATTTGAAATCAAATCGGCCAAACGAAGCAGATCGGCGTCGTCATTGTAGACATGAACGCTGGCCCGCACGCCCCCACCGCGGCAACTGACCACGACTCCGTTTTCAATCGCGCGGGATCGAAAATCGCTGGGTGATTCGCCCTCGACCGTGAACGTCACAATCCCGCTGCCGTGCGTCTCGGCGGGCGAGTTTTCAAAGAGCAGCGTGCCGCCACGCTCCGCAATCAGACTGCGCAGCCGCGCCGCCCGCTCGAGCACTCGTTCGCCAATCGCCCCGTCACCGTGACGGCGCGCCACCTCGACGAACATTTCTAGCGACGCGGCAAACGCCATCAATCCGGGCATGTTCGCCGATCCCGTTTCGAACCGGCCCGCATCGTCACGGAGTTCTAATTCGCCCGAGGCGAACAGGTGGGCATTCTGGACGCTGGCCCAGCCCACGTTTTCGCACCGCAGCAGCGGCAGGTGTCGGCGGCGGATCACGGCCACGCCCGCGCCCTCAGGACCGAGCATCCATTTATGCCCATCGGCGGACAGGAAATCAACGTCGCAGGTGCGGAGATCGAGCGGGTACATCCCCATGCCCTGGATCGCATCGACAAACACCAGCACGCCGCGCTCGTGCGCCCGCTCGACCAGCCGCGGCAGATCGATCCGGAACCCGCTAGCGTAACCGACCCAACTGACCGAAATCAATTTCGTCCGCTCATCGATCGCGGTAATCAAATCGTCGACTTCGACGCGACCATCGCAACGTGGCACGACCTTGACTTCGACACCGCGCGTCGTCAGATTCAGCCACGGATAATGGTTGCTCGGGAATTCACCTTCCGGCAGAACAACGTTGTCGCCGCTCTGCCAGGGATAGCCACCCGCGACGAAATTAATTCCAGCAGTGGTGTTGGGGACCAACGCG
Organism: Rhodopirellula sp.; assembly: GCA_041688415.1. Classification (GTDB taxonomy): domain Bacteria; phylum Planctomycetota; class Planctomycetia; order Pirellulales; family Pirellulaceae; genus Rhodopirellula. Next base: position 2,560 of record JBDNIG010000281.1, read on the forward strand.
ACTTCCTCTTTTTCGCAGTGGATCAATTCCGCTGTTAAGCTTCGCAGCGACTCGACTTTGGCGGACCACTCCAGCCATTTCACATCGCCGCTCGTCGCGGCGACATCGGTATAGTCGTTCAGCGTATCGGCAGCGGGAGCACTCAGCGGCGCGACGGCGGCGTGGTCAAAATAAGCCCACTGGCGCGTCACCGGCATCTGATCTCGCCACCATGACCAGACCTCGTCGAGTCGGTTCGGGCACGGCACCCGTGTCAAAGATTCGCTCATGGCTTGCTCCCGATCATCATTCCTAATCCAATCCGGCTGGCGGCAATGTAAGTGAACTGCACGTTTTCAAATCCCGCATCGCGAAATCTCTTCTCCGCATCCTTCAGCTCGGGAACTTCCCCCTCGCCCGTCTGCACCCGCAGGCGGAGAGCTTCGAGTGATTCTGAAAGAGTTGGGCGATGCGGCCCACGAAACGAGTCGATCACAACGATTCGGCCGCCAGCTTTCAAACTGGCCAAACAGGACGCGAGAATCTGATCGATCTGCTTGGTTGAGTACGCGTGCAGTCGCTGGGCGATGAGGATCATGTTGTACGCGTTGGCCGGCAACGACGCGCCGAGCACATCGCCCGGCTTGGTCTCGAGGCGATCGTTCAACTCGATCGAATCTGCCATCGCGCGAGCCGCCACCAATGCCGCTTCGCTGTCCACCGCGGTGATGCGAATGGCGGGTTCGCGAAACGCCATCGCGCAGCTCCAGACCGCTGACCCACAGCCCAGATCGAGCAGTTCGATTGGCTCGGTCGGAGTCGCGTCCGGTGCGACCTCGACAGCAGCGACCGTGTCGGATGGCGGGTCCGTTTCAGCGGTTGTTTCGGACGTTTCGTCGCTCGGCCCAAAACCTAGAATCTCAGCCGCTTGCATCGCCGCAGGCGTATGCACCCACTGGGTGGCCGCGACCGCGTCAGCCCGCGACCTCAGTCGATCCGCAAGACCACCGTCGCCCGTCTGCTTCTCCGGTGCAGCATCCGTTACATCAACCGGCGCATCGTTTGGCGGTTCCCGCAGGGCATCGGCGAGTTGTTCCCAAGTCGCATCGCCGAGGTCGGCGTCGTACTGGCAGAGTAACCTGGCGGTGGCCGACATCGCGTAGTCCTCTTGATATTGCTCGATGATGCCGACCGGAATCAGTGACTGCAGCACGAGCAGCAGACGCGCCTCGGGAATTTGCAAATTCCCCGCGAGTTCCGGCAGCGTTTTCTGGCCGGTCGTGAGCTGATCGAACAAGCCGATCTTCCGCGCCGTTCGCAACAAATGCGAGGTCGCGTTGATCGTCATGAGCTCTTGATAGTGATCGAGTGTGCGATCTTGATTTGACATGTTTACCACTGCTCTCCGCGCAGGCGTGCGATTTCCATGGCGTCTTTGTCGCCCCGACCGGACAGGCAGACGGCGAGGTGTTCTTTGGGTGACATTTCGGCGGCAATGTCGATCGCTTTGGCGACTGCGTGAGCGCTTTCAAGTGCACACAAAATGCCCTCGCTACGGGCGAGTCGCTCAAAAGCCTTCATGGCCTGGTCGTCACGGCAACCGATATACTCGGCCCGCTGAGTGTCTTTCCAATAACTATGCTCGGGACCGACGCCGGGGTAGTCCAACCCCGCGCTCATTGAATGCACGTCACAGGTTTGTCCGTCTTCATCCTGCATCACGTAGCTGAAACTGCCGTGCAGGACGCCAGGGTTGCCGTAGGACAGCGATGACGCGTTATCGCCGGGGGCCTCCGATCGTCCGCCCGCTTCGACGCCCACCATCCGGACGGACTCGTCTTCGACGAATGGGTAGAACATTCCCGCCGCATTCGAGCCGCCGCCGACGCAGGCGACGAGGCAATCGGGCAAGCGTTCGAACGTGTCATGGCACTGCTCGCGTGTTTCCCGGCCGATGATCGCTTGAAAGTCGCGGACCATCATCGGGAAGGGATGCGGTCCGATCACGCTGCCGATGATGTAGTGAGTGTCTTCGACCGACGACATCCAGTCCCGCATGGCTTCGTTGACCGCGTCTCGGAGTGTTTTCGAACCGCTTTCGACCGGCGAGATCTCGGCCCCGAGTAACTGCATGCTGAACACGTTCGGCTTTTGGCGGCGGATGTCTTCCGAACCCATGTAGACCGTGCACGGCAACCCGAAATGGGCACACGCGGTCGCGGTCGCGACACCGTGCTGGCCCGCCCCAGTCTCGGCGATCACGCGAGTTTTGCCCATCCGCAGGGTTAACAACGCCTGCCCGATGGTGTTGTTGATCTTGTGAGCACCGGTGTGATTGAGATCCTCACGCTTAAGCCAAATCTGGGCACCGCCGACGCTCTCGGACAGACGCCGGGCGTGGTACAGCGGACTGGGCCGACCGACAAACGTTTTCAACAATCCGCTGAGCTCACGCTGGAATTCCGGGTCACGTTTGGCTTGATCGTACTGTTCGGCGAGCTGATCGAGCGCGCAGGTCAAGGTTTCCGGTACGAAACGTCCGCCAAAATCACCAAATCGGCCCAGCGAATCGGGAACCTGGGCGGATGCGGCGGCAGTCTTCGAAGCAGCAGTACTCATGGAATCTCAGTGGGTGATGTCGTCAGTCGAACGCTCCGATTGTCACTCCAAACGAAAACCGGGTCAACGCGACCGAGTCGGCGATCGGCGATTTCTAGCCGAAAGAACTTGTGGCATGGAACCACGACTAAACGCTACAATTGGACTGCGCACCTACCCACCGCCTTGGGCACAAAGTAGTTTCGATTGAACGTGCGTAACTGAAGACGGGGTCTCGTCACTGCGGCAAAGCCGCCGGAACGGGAGCCAGAGTGCAGCGTACCGAAATCAATGCTTTGACAATGAGTCCTTCGATGTTCCCCAGAAAATCCACGAGTGCCACGTTTCGCCATGGCAAAGCTATCGTTGCGCTGGTCTTCTGCTGTCTTGGCGCCTCACCCAGCCCCGCGGCCGATCTCGAAATGGTCGATGCTTTTGGCAATGTCACCGGTGTGATTGACGCCAGTCGCAAGGGGCTGTTGGTGATTGAAAACTCGGGGACCCAATTGTTTTACCGTCGCGCCCGTCAGTATGATTTGCCCGATGGGCGCTATCTAGGTTTTTACAATCAGACTCTCAACCGGATCATTCGCTTTCCCCGCAGTGGTCACGGCCCGGTCGAGCGAGCTGATCTCGACACGATCTACCCCCAGTTCGTGCCCGCGAGCGTCTCCGTCCGACCGATTGGAAGCGGTCCGGGTTTCGGCCCCTATCTGCCGGGTTGGTTGGGACCGTCGCAGCTTGGCCCAACACCCGGATATCATTTTTACAGCGGCACGTGGTTTCCGGGGTCGTTGTACGGTGGTCGGTGGGGCGGTGGTCGGTGGCCCGGCGGGCCGGGCTATGGAGGCTGGCCACACTTCGGCGGCTACTACCACAGTGGTATTTCCATTTCGGTAGCGACGCCGCCCGGTTTGGCCGCGCCCATGCGGTCACCGCTGTCATTCGCCCAGCCACAATCGACGTTGATCGAATCACGCGTGGTCGATGACGGGAAACTCCCACCCGTTGAGATGAAGTTCATCAACACGCATAATGAAACTCTGCTCGTCACGCTCAGCGACGCCCGCAATCCGGGCAAGCAACCGCAATACAAAATCCCGCCGGGCGGCAGTCAACGGGTCAAGCTGCCCCGCAGCGCAGGTCAAACGCGAATCAATCGCTATCAAACCTGGGACGATGCGGGCAACCCGACCGAGCGTGAGGTCCGTGTTGCGATGGATCCAGAAGTGCGATATGAAGTGGCCGTGAACCGATTGCGGATTCAATCCATCGCCATCGATCGGACCGGCAAGAGCCCCAACGAGATCGAAGACATCAACATGCAATCCGTGCCCGTTGGTGGATTCAGCTTGCCGCCCGGCGACCAACTCGTCTCCGACACGATCGACGTTTTTGCCGCGGCAACTCGGTAGCGGATCTGGCTACCGGCCAAACGGCTGAAATCAATTTCGCGACCTCCACGACGACTCCAACAACAGCGACATTCCTTTTGACTGCTTCCGCTTCCACGCCCGCCCCACTGCGTCTGGTTTCTTGGAACGTCAATGGGATTCGTGCGGCGATGGGCAAAGGGTTTCGCGATTACCTCGAGTCGGAACAGCCCGACATCGTGTGCCTGCAGGAGACCAAGGCACGTGCCGAGCAAGTTGACACGCAGTGGGCAGAATCGCTGGGTTACGACATTGTCTGGAACTCCGCTGAGAAGGCGGGTTACAGCGGCACGTCGGTGTGGACGCGGCAGCCGATGCGAAAGCACACGCTCGGAATCGGTGCCGAAGAACATGACCGGGAAGGACGCGTGATCACCGCGACGTGGGACGATTTTCATTTGGTCAACGTCTACACGCCGAACTCCCAGCGAGGATTGGCGCGGCTGGATTATCGCTGTCGCTGGGACGCTGACTTCCTCGACTATGTGAAGCGGCTCAACCGCCGCAAACCCGTGCTGGTCTGTGGCGACCTGAATTGTGCTCATCAAGAAATCGACTTGGCCAATCCCAAAGCCAATCGCAACAACGCGGGCTTTACTGACCAAGAACGCAGCGGACTGACGTCGATGGCGGATGCTGGGTTTGTCGATTCGTTTCGACACTTTGACGACTCCCCCGCCAAATACACGTGGTGGACCTACCGCAGTAACGCCCGGGCGCGAAACATTGGCTGGCGGTTGGATTACTTTTGGGTCAGCAAGCGATTCATGCCGCGGGTAGCCGATGCCAGAATCCGCGATGAGATTCTCGGCTCGGATCACTGCCCAGTTGAAATTGACCTGCATGGAAATAGCAGCCCATCGGGTTAAGCGACATGATCCCCGTGCTGTAGAGAACCGCCAATGCGCCGACGAGAAAGATCACGGCAGCGGATCATGTTGATCAACCGCGTTGGCGGATTCATCGATCACGCCTACCGGGCGGGTGAAGAAGCGAGTAACCGAACCAGACAAAAACGAGAGAGAAGAACAGCGTAGCGACTCCGAGCGGGAGTCCGACGTAGGACCGCTGGGCACGATAATTCGTCAAGCCAAACGTATAGATCCACATTGATCCAAGTGACGCGACAACGCCACCGAAAAACAGAAAGAACCAGGCAACACAGCCTGGACGCCCGGAGTGTTTGGTATCGCGAGCACCCCCCTTCTCAGGGACCGCTTTCGGTGGAGAGTATGGGTTGGGTTTCATGTGGGGGGCAGCACCGTGTAGGGGGTCAAGCGTGGCATGGGCGACCGCGACAGAGCGTTGCGATTTCGAGATGAGCCACTTGAACGTCCGGGCGGATTGGTCAACGATGATTCCTCTTTTGCTCCGAATCCACGCTTTCAACGGACTGTCAACATGACCGCGACCACCGCCCCAACGAAACTACCACTGCGCAGCGATGTGCCTGCCGCAGATTGCTGGGACCTTTCCAGTCTGTACGAAACGGAAGAGGGTTGGCAGGCGGATTACGATAAAATCGCCGATCAAGTTGATCGTTTTGCGGACTATCAAGGTCGATTGGGCGAGAGCGTCGACACGCTACTCGAATTTCTCACCTTTGATCTGGAACTCGACCGTATCGCCGAACGTTTGGGCACTTATGCGTTCCTGCGAACCAGCGAGGATCAGGGCGACAGCGATCATCAAGCACGCAAGCTGCGGTTTCAAAATCTGGTGGTGAAGGCCTCCCAGGCGGCGAGCTTCGTCCGCCCGGAATTGCTCACCATTGAAACTGAGAAAATGGATGCGCTTTTGGACGACCCGAAACTTGCTCCGTTCCGATTGCAACTCGAGCGGATTGTCCGCTATCGCCCGCACACGCTGACCGATCGTGAGGAGCGGTTGTTGGCGATGCAAGGCGAGATGTCCGGCGCGGCCGGCAACGCGTTTCGACAACTCAATGACGCCGACTTAACATTCGGTGATCTCACCGATGACAACGCTCGCACGATCGAACTATCTCATGCGACGTTCAGTCAATTCCTGCTCAGCCCCAATCGCGATGTTCGCAAGGCCGCCTTTGATCAGTACTACGGCGTCTTCGATGATCACCGCAATACGCTCGCCGCCACGCTCAGCGGCAGTATCCAACGAGATGTGTACTACGCGCGGGCCCGCAACTACACCAGCAGCCTGGAGGCCTCGCTATTCCCCGATAACGTCCCCACGACCGTCTACGACAACCTGATCTCAGCGGTGCGAGATTCGTTGCCGGCGGTGCATCACTATCTCGATGTCCGGCGACGAAAGATGGGACTGTCCGACCTGCATCACTACGATACCTACGTGCCGATCCTGTCGGGAGTCAAAAAACACCACAACTGGGACCAGGCCGTCGAGGTGATTTTGGAGTCGCTATCGCCGCTGGGCAGCGAGTATGTCGGCACGCTCGAAGGCGGTCTACGCGGCCGTTGGTCAGATCGCTATCCCAATCGGGGCAAACAGAGCGGTGCGTTCAGTTGTGGATCATTTGATGGCGACCCGTTCATTTTGATGAACTTCAAAGAGGAGGTACTCAACGATGTCTTCACGCTCGCACACGAAGCTGGGCACTCGATGCACAGTTGGTATTCGGCGTCGCATCAGCCGTTCCAGTACTACAATTACACGATCTTTGTCGCCGAAGTCGCGAGCACGTTCAATGAGCAGTTGTTGACAGCTCACCTGTTGGAGAATGCTCAGGATGACACGGAGCGAGCGTACCTGATCAACAATGAGCTCGATAGTTTGCGGGCCACGGTGGTGCGGCAAACGATGTTCGCCGAGTTCGAAAAGCGGACGCACGAGATGGCCGAAGCCGGCGAGCCGCTGACGGTGGCGTCGCTACGATCGGCGTACCGCGAATTGCTCGATGCTTATTTCGGGCCGGAGTTCGTTGTCGATGAAGCGTTGGAGCTGGAGTGCTTTCGCATCCCGCACTTCTACCGAGCGTTCTACGTGTACAAATACGCGACGGGATTGAGCGCCGCGGTAGCCCTGAGCCGCCGCGTCCTGGGCGGCGGCCAACCCGAGTTAGACGACTACCTGGGGTTCTTGCGTGGCGGATGCAGCCAGGACCCACTCGATTTGCTCAAGGGTGCCGGCGTCGATATGGCGCAGCCCGCCGCCGTAAAGACCACGCTGGATCACTTCGCCGATCTCACGAAACAGCTCGATGAGTTGATTTAGATCCCATCCGAAACCCGGTAGCGACGCTCGCCAGAGCATGGTTTTCCGCCGTCTGGCGACGGCGATCGTCCCTGGGTTCTCGAATAGGTTTTTGGTGAACGTCGTAACGGCTTATTAAATCATATGCCGCAACCGCACTCGGTTCACGACACTTTGCCCATCGCCTCATGTCGCGCGCTGATCGAGCGGTCGTTGCCGCGGGAGTCGGGCGATGCGGAGACGCCGCGTTTGAACTATTCAATTCGCCTGACGACCTGTTCGACCTGGATCTGCAGTTCAGCGGCATGCTCGAGAAAATCGGAGAGGCGGTTCAAAGAATCGGCATTCGATGCAGCGATAATCTCCAGGCGACCGATGGGGACTCGCTCGGACTGCCCCTTGTGTTGGCGCGACGCAAACAGCGGGATGCGAACGACGCTTTGAAACGCGGGTTCGGGCAACTGAACGCTTCGCCAGGTCGCATGATAGCTTTCGTGCAACCACGCCATGTTGACGTCAATCTTCACGCTCGCTAGTTCTTGGCGGACGGCAAAGTCAATCAAAGGCTCCCATACGTCCTGCCATGGTCCGTCGCCCTGCAGGTTCAAAGCACGCTCGTGTTTTTGTTGCTCGCAAATGGCCGGACGCAGTACGAATGAGGTCAGGAGGTGCCGGGCGCGGCCAGCCACCAGCCGAAACTCAGAATAACCAAAGGTCCGAGTACCGACAAACACGATCAGCACGATCATTGCGCCCAGGGGAGCCAACCAAGATTGTTGCAGCCACACCGAGGCCATTGCGGTGGACGAGCTGACCGTGCAGGCTGCCGCCACCACCCACAACGTTCCGATGCGTCCAAATTTATCGTTGAGCAAATGGTGCATGTGACCGCGGTCGCTCGTATAGAGGCTCCGTCCGGTCAACCAGCGACGAGTGATGGCGGCGACCGAGTCGAACAATGGCAAGACCAAGATCGCCAGTGGCGCCGCAGCGAAGACGGTGGTTTCTTTGTGTCGGCACCACATCGCCAAAACACCGACGAGCAGTCCCACCATCATGCTGCCCGCATCGCCCAGGAAAATGGAGGCGGGTGGCCGGTTGTAGATGAGGAAGCCCACCAGTGCTCCACAGATCGCGAATGCCGTGATGGTGATCGGCGTCGGGCTGCCGTGCAGGAAACTGATCATCGCGAGGGCTCCCGAGATGAAGATGCCCACCGTCGTTGCCATGCCATCGGCGCCGTCGAGCAAGTTCAGTGCGTTGATGCACAACAACAGCCATAGCACGCTGACGGGCAGCGCAAAGACGCCCAATGGAATCACCACACCCAACAGACTGACTTCATCGAGCGACGTGCCGCTGCCGACGACGACCAAGGCAATCAGGCACTGCGCCAATAGTTTTTGGCGTCCCCGGAGCGACCATTTGTCGTCGACCAGGCCGACGGCCAAAATGGCGATCAATCCACCCAGCAAAATGAACCAAGGTTGGGAGTCAAAGCTAGTCGGGATTTGAAAGGTCCAACCCGTTTGCAGACCGATGGCAATCGCAATACCGATCAACATGCTGACAAATACTGCTACTCCGCCCGCCAACGCGATCGGACGAGCGTGCAGTTTCCGCTCCGCATCCGGGCGATCGACCAATCCGATTCGGATCGCAAGAGACCGAACGATCGGGACCAGCAGTACCGCGGCAATCGCGGCGACAAAGAATGCGAAGAAAATAGACAATGTCATCTCAATGGAGTAACCAAAATCCTATGAGTACGAAAAAACAACGGACCGCGTGTCGAATGAAGACTACTCGTCGGTTCTCATTTCTGGTGCAAATACCCTTCACTCCATTCAAGTTAGCTCGCGAAACCGTCAGTTGTAGCACAAAAACATTATCTCTGGGGAACATCCCGTGAGCGGACGTCGGGATTTTTCTGGGCGCGCACGAAATGCGCTAGACGACCCCCTTGTGGAATGGTTCGCTCCGTGTTTAACGAGTTTCCAGTTGGGGAGGCAGACCAGCTCGATCGGACTTTTTGAGACAATCCGTACCCTCGTCAATGGTGTCGTAACGGTCGAGGGCTGTATTTTCGGAACTTTTGGCTAAACCGAACCGGTTCAACGGGCGATAAACAAGGCAAGGAGGACGCTTGCCGCGGCACCACCGTCAAAGGTGGGACCACCGCCAAGGGTCAGGTTCTCAATTCTGAACGCCGTTGTAGCCTGTGGGGGCGAGATGGTGGCAGGAGACGTATCGTGTGACTGGCACGCGGAGTCGACCAATCCACCGTGAGGGGAACTGGCAATGATGCCCAAACTGAACAATTCAACATCGGAACCCGCCGCCATCGACGCCACCGTCATTCCCAGCCGTCGACACTGGCAGCGTTGGGCTCTCGGATGCGCCGTTGGTTTCACGACCATGGGGCTGAGCGGATGCACGATCCTCGGCGGTCTGCAGCAAAAAATTCAACATTGTGATTGCGTTGACGATTTCATGATCAGCCATCGCAACAAGGTGATGGCGACCCGAGCATGGTTTCGCGTCAAGCCCAATTACCTCGGTCATTGCTACCTAAAAGACTTTCGCAATGGCTTCATCGCTGGATACATGGATGTTGCCAACGGTGGCGCCGGCTGTACCCCGAGCGTTGTTTCATCGGAATATTGGGGATGGCGATACCAGAGCGGCAGTGGCCAAGCGGCCGTCAATGCTTGGTACGAAGGGTTCCCACTCGGTGCGAAAGCAGCCGAGCAAGACGGTATCGGCAATTACAACTTGATTCGTCTGAACGGATCACACCAGACAACGACCAACATGACCGGGACGGCTTCGCCGACTCCCGCCGTCGCTGCCAGTCCGCAACCGACGCCGGGAGGCTTACCGCCCGGTGTCGTACTCGATGAAGGCGAGACGCTCGTACCCGGCGGGGTCACCGTCGAAAAGAGCGGCGCGGGGGCGGCGAAGCCGACGCGAGCTCGCGATAATCGCGGCGTCGTTCCTTCTCCGCTCGAAGGACCCATCAAAAAGCCGGAAGAAATTCCGCCACCGGTACACACTGAACTCGATCGAGCCTTCGAGGACGAGCAACCCGCCGAGGTCAAAGTCGATCCATTTTCCAACGACCTCGGCAGTCACGACCAGTCCAACCAATCTCCCGAGACGCGGCCGAACGCCCAGGAGATGCAATTCTGGAACGAGATTCCTGGCGGTGGCAGCTCCAATCGCAACTCGTCGTCTACCGCAAGCGTAGCGGTCCCGCACGCCGAGCTCGAATTGGTGCCGCTTGATACCACGCCGGTCTCCACGTCGCCGAAGAAAGTGCCCGTGAGCGTCACCGGTGGTGATCGCACGAGCACGGTAAGCGAGCCCAGCCAAGCGGAGATCGACGCCGTCATCGAAGAGATCTTCGGAAAAACAGCCGGCGAATCTCGCTAGTTTCGGTTCTGCGCCAAAAAAAACACACATCAAGTTCTGGAGAGTTCAAGGATGAACACCAACGTCTTTCAATCCCAAGTTGGGCGACTTTTTCGCTCGGCAATCGGGTGCAGTCTCGCTGTCGCGGTGGCCACATCTTTGACCGGCTGCACGAGTTTGACTCAGCCGATCAACGGCATCCCCGCCAATCGATTGTCGCCCGAGTTTTTTCCACCACCCAAAAACGATCTGGTTCCCGTCGACATTGCGATTCTGTCGCGTGAACCACCGCGCGACTATCAGCTCGGTCCTGACGATATCTTGGGCGTGTATATTGAGGGCGTGTTACCATTCAATGCGCCCAATGAACCGCCCCAGCCACCGCCGGTGAACTTCCCCGCCGAAGACAGCACCCTGCCGCCGTCGATCGGGTACCCCATCGCGGTCCAAGATGACGGTACGTTGGCGCTGCCGCTGGTGGAACCACTCAAGGTGAGCGGACTGACCCTCGAGCAAGTACGCGAAAAAATTCGCCAGAGCTACATCGATAGCGAAATCTTGCGTGAAGAGAAAGCTCGACCGATCGTCACCCTGATTCAGGAACGCACGTTCGACGTGATTGTCGTCCGGGAAGATGCGATCGGAGGTGGCGGGCAAGGTGGGGATGCGACGATCCGTGGCAGCGATCGCTCGGCGGCCGGTGGGTTGGTGAAACTTCCTGCCTACAAGAACGATGTGTTGCACGCGTTGGTGGAAACCGGCGGGCTGCCTGGGCTCACTGCCAAGAACGAAGTCATGGTGCTGCGGGCGTCCGACGCGGACAAACGCAAACGTGCTGAATTCCTTCGCCAGTACTGGGCGACCCAACGCGCCGCGATGGTCGATCCGTGCTATTGTCCACCCGAGATGCCCGACGATCCATCGATTCTCCGCATTCCACTGCGGGTGAGCCCTGGCGTCGTTCCCAATATTTCCGAAGAAGACATCACGCTCCAAGACGGCGATATCGTGTATATCGAAAGCCGCGAAACCGAGGTGTTCTACACCGGCGGATTGTTGCCCGGCGGTGAGCACTTGCTACCGCGAGATTACGACCTCGACGTGCTCGGCGCAATGGCGCTGGCCGGTCAAGGCATCGGGGCCAAAGCCGGTGGTGGCGGTGGCGGTGGCATGATGGGCGGCCTTCAAAGTATGGGCGTGGCTCCCGGTATGCTGTACGTCCTTCGCAATACGCCTTGCAAAGGACAAGTTGCGATCGAGGTCGATCTCGCTAAAGCCATTAACGATCCACGCAGTCGACCGTTGGTCCAACCTGGTGATACCCTGATCCTGCAGTACAAGTGTGAAGAAGAGATCATTAACTTCGGTCTGGGCACGTTCTTCACCTACGGTATTCGCCAGTTGTTCAACAACCGCTAGTAACACGAACCGCCGAGAGTCGTGACGACTCTGGCAACGACGTGAGCAAGCAAAATAAAAGCCGCCGGTTGCAAAACCGGCGGCTTTTTTCGTGGCGTATGCTTCCGTTCGTGGGTGAGGCCGAAAAAATTAGAAGCGTCGCGGCCACAGCCAGGCAAAAAGTTCGATTCGGAAAGTGGTCACCGCGACGCAGTCGCCACGTGATACCTTGGGTGGCTGAAGAAATGCAAAAAAATCGCGTCATCGCGACCGGCGGCGTTGCAACTACTCGTTACGTCTAACGCATCGAGTTATGATGAATAAGCGAGTCGATCGACGCCCACGCTGGCCCGCCGGATTGTGATGAAACGCAACGACGCACGGAACAGTTTGTCCTTCCTCTCCCCCCTCCTTCCCCACATCTCTCCCACCCCCGCTCTTAAAATGTTCCACCGTCACCTCCAAGTCACTGCCCTGGCACTCTTCGCGACGCTGTCGATTCCACTTCAGGCAGGCGCCCAAGACGCGGCCGTTGCCGAGTCCACCCCCGCTACGCCGCGTTCCCTGCAAGGCGGTGAGGTGACGGCGTTGTTCGATGGCAAGACGCTCGATGGTTGGCGTGGCCGCGATGATCTGTGGTCGGCCGAAGAGGGGGCGATCGTGGGCCAAACGAGCGACGACGAACCGCTCAAGCAAAACACTTTTTTAATTCTGGATAATGAGGTCACGGGCGATTTCGAACTCACTCTGCAGTTCAAGATCGACGGCGGCAACTCGGGGGTTCAGTACCATAGCCGTGTGCTCAACGAAGACGAATTTGTCGTCGCGGGATATCAAGCCGACATTGACGCGGCGAATCACTACGCCGGCATCCTGTACGAGGAAAAAGGCCGTGGGATTCTGGCCCAGCGCGGTCAGAATGTGGTCATTGCCGAGGACGGTGAGAAACAAGTCGACACGTTCGCCGATGCCGCGGCGCTGGGCAAAGGTATTCACCCAGGCCAGTGGAATGACTATCGGATTGTGGTTCGTGGGCACCAACTCGAACACTTCATCAACGGGGCTCAAATGATCAAGGTTATCGACAACCAGAGTGACCAATCACGCGACTCGGGCGTGATCGCATTGCAATTGCACCAAGGCCCGGCGATGACCGTTCGGTTCCAAAAAATCACACTGCGACAGTGGAAATAACGCACTGATGAGCAAATCCATTTGGCCGCAGGGCGATAAGACTGACGTGCTGATCCATTCGGCGCGAGCGGGCGATTGCGATGCGGTCAATCAGTTGCTCGATCGGCACCGGGCGGCCATTCACCGGTTGGTGGAGATGCGTCTGGACCGCAAAGTGCAGCAGCGGGTTGACGTGAGCGATGTTGTGCAAGAGGTCTTGGTCGACGCCAGCGGACGGCTCGAACAATACCTGAGCGATCCCAGCATGGCATTTCACTTGTGGCTGCGGCAGATTGCCTGGGATCGCATCATCGACACGTACCGGCGTCACCGCGTCAGCGCCAAACGCAGTATGGACCGCGAGCAACCGATGCACAGCGGCGGTGTTGATGAATCAACCATGAACCTGGCAATTCAACTCAGCGATCCCGGCCTGGGGCCCGTCGCCGTGGCGACGCAGCACGAGATCGCCCGGCGCGTCGAAGCGGCGATTGACGAACTTGACGACGCCGACCGGGAGGTGATTTTGATGCGTCACTACGAGCATCTCTCCAACCTCGAGATTTCCGAGGTGCTTGGCCTGCAACCTCCCGCCGCCAGCATGCGGTACCTCCGGGCCGTCCGTCGGCTCCGCAGCGTGCTAGAAAAAGAGGACGAAATGGAGCCCGAATGATCTACGACTTACAACAAACCGATGATCCGCGCGACATCATTCACCGCAGCGTGCAGGCGTTGGCCGAGGGCGAGGTCATTGGCGTGCCGAGCGAGACCGTCTATGGCGTCGTCGCCAGTGCGTTGTGTCCGGCAGCAGTGGAGCGACTGGCCGACCTGTTGGGCGGTGCGCACGCGGCGGACGCAGGGCCGACCGATCCGCGAGGGCGAGTCGCACTGTGCGCCCGCAGCAGCGAGGCCGCCGGCGATTTCCTCGTCCCCCGCACCAAACTCGCCCGCCGCTTGAGTGAACGCTGTTTTCCGGGGCCGTTGACACTGATTGCGGACTGCGACTGGCGGCAATCGGCCGTCGGCATGCTGCCCGAACCGGTCCAGAGGGTCTTGCAGCGATTTGCCAATCCCGATGCGGGCCCGGCCTGCGCCGGCGCGTCGGCCCGCGACGCCGTCAGCCCGGTGGCCTTTCGGGTCTCCAACCATCGCTTGCTCAGTCACATCCACCGGTACCTCGCGGCGCCGCTCGTGTGGGGGGAATTCCCGCGCACCGCGGATGGGGACATCACGACGGCGTCCAAACTTGACGCCCAACTGTCCCAGTGCACTGGAACCAATCCGCTACCCGTGCTGCTCGATGACGGCGTCAGCCGTTATGGTGGAGCGGGTACGATCGTTCAACTGTCAGGAAATTCTTGGCAAATCCTGCGAAAAGGAGTGATTCAACGCGCCGCCATGAACCAGTTTGTCAAACCCGTGATTGTCATCGTATGTACGGGAAATACGTGCCGCAGCCCCATGGGCGAAGCCTTGCTGCGAGATATTTTGGACCGTCGATTCGGTCGCGAAGACGTGGCCCGCGTGCTCTCGGCGGGGGTCGCCGCTCAACGCGGCCACGGCGCCAGCCCGCAATCCGTGGAGGTGATGGGGCGACGCGGATTGGATCTGACTGGACACGCCAGCCAACCGCTCGACGACCCGCTGATGTCGATGGCTGACCTGGTGCTGACCCTGACTCGTCAACACCGCGACGCGATCCTGGCGGCGTGGCCCAATCACAAGGGACGCGTGTTTACCCTCCGCCGCGATGGGGGGGATGTTAGTGACCCAGTGGGCCTGCATGTTGACGTCTATGCGCAATGTGCGGACCAGATCCGTGACGAACTGGAAAAGTGGGTCGACGCATTGGATGACGATTTTTTCCCGATAACGCCTGACAAAGACGCGTCCGAGGGTCATAATGGAAGCGACGACACGGACGCCCCGAGCAATCCTTGAGGAGTAATCTATTGAAAGTTGGTTTAGCGAGCGATCACCGCGGGGTACACATCAAGGCCCGATTGGTACAGTGTTTAACGCATGAAGGATATGACGTTTTGGATGCTGGTACGGATTCGTCCGACCCGGTGGACTATCCCGATTACGCCATCGAGATTGCCGGTCGGATTTCGCGGGGCGAACTCGACCGCGGAATATTGATCTGCGGTACGGGAATCGGCATGTCCATCGTCGCCAACAAATTTCCGGGCGTTCGCGCCGCACCTTGCTATGACGAAGTGATGGTGGAGATGTCGCGGCGACACAACGACGTCAACGTGTTGTGCTTGCCCGGCGATTTGATCGGCGAACGTCCGGTCGACGATCTCGTGCTGATGTGGCTGAGCACCGAATTCGAATGTGGTCGTCACGGCACTCGGGTCGACAAAATTTGCAATTTGGAGTCGGCCGTGCTTGCCGGTCGGGATCCCGGCCCTCACACGCCAGCCTCACACGCGTCCACGACGTCCTCACCGTCTCCCTCCCGCGCGACGTGAACTGAGCATCTCGATTGGCAACTCCTCGCGTTGAATTGCATGCGTTTCCCCACTCGTGGAACGATCTGATCGGTCATGAACGGATCCGTTCCGCGATCGCAGGCGCGATTGCCAAACGACGGCTCGGCGGCAGTTTGCTGTTTGTCGGCCCGCCTGGGGTCGGCAAGACCGCGACGGCGCTGCTGCTCGCCCAGACGGTGTTGTGCCGCCGCAATTCAGCATCCGACATGAACCCCTGTGGTCAGTGTCCCGATTGCGTTCAAGTTCGCGCCGCCACGCACCCCGACCTGATTCAGGTGTCCAAGCCACGGGACAAAACTCTGATCCCGCTGGAACTGCTCATCGGCCCCGTCGAGGCCCGGTTGCGGGAAGGTTTTTGTCACGACGTGCACATGCGTCCGATGCAGGGCGAACGCAAGGTCGCCATTCTGCATGACGCCGACTTCCTCAATGAAGAGGGCGCCAACTGCCTACTCAAAACGCTCGAGGAACCTCCGTCCAATGCCGTCATCATCTTGATCGGCACCAGCGAACAGCGACAACTGCCAACGATCCGTTCACGCTGCCAGACGATGCGTTTCACCAGTCCCACGGGAGCGGAGGGGCGTGACTTGCTTCGCCAGCATCTCCATCGCCTCACCGCGGACGGCCAATCGCCACCCGAATACTCCGACGCGGCGTTGGACGCGGCGATTGAATTAGCAGCGGGTGATCTGCAGGTCGCCGCGAGACTGGCAAGCGGCCACAGCGACGAGATCCGCACGAAATTGCTTGCGCAACTCAGTGCCCCCGTTCCCGACCCGCTGGTCATCGCCCGGTGCATCAATACGCACTTGGACGCGATCAGCAAAAAGGAGGCTCCGCTACGCCGCGCCGGCCTCCGCGATGTGTGCTCGATCGCCATCCAGCACTACCGTGGCGAGCTGCGAGGTGCGGCCCGGCAAGGTTGTTTTAACGATGCTGGTGCGCGGCGACTGGATCGCACCCTCCGCGTGTTTCGCGAGATCGCTCGGAGCGCGAACCTGAACGCTCTGGTGGACTGCTACGCCGCCGACCTGTCCCTCGCCCTCACCGGCGACCGCGGCGGTATCGGTTAAATTTCGCCTGCCCAACGCTGAATCGGGAAGGTAGCCAACGTCCCCAGACGATGGATGGTGCTGCGCAAAACGCTGCTTAACTTGGCCACGCTCGGGCCCGTGTCGGCGCTCGGCTCACGTGGCAACAAAAAACGCGGGGCGCTCGCTGGAGTGACCAAACGTGTCACCGGCCTGGCGAAGAATGTTTGTCGTTGAAGGGCATCGGCCCGTTCCCCGACTGCAAAGGATTTTTCGATGACTCAATTGACTCTGTTTTCCGATCTCACTGCATCCTGCACCGGCGACACGCACAAAACCGAGCTGGACACTTTGTCCAAACTCGCCACCCTGATTCGAGACGGACGGACACAAATGAAGGCTCAATCGCAACGTCGCAGTCGGCCGATTCAGTCCATCGGAGATCTCGCCCAGTCGGTGTTGTTGCGTCATGACCTCGTCGCTCGCCGACGCACCGCTGCGGACCGTCCGGCACAGCCCACCGTCACCCGCCTGCCCGTTGTCGCCGTCCAGGTCGCTACTTAAGCCTGTGATGAGTAGCCGAGTCTCTCCGAGACTCGGGTGCGTGCCTCGGAGAGACTCGCCTACTTACGCGTTCAGGGTTCGGGGGGAAACGGTCGATGAAAGAGAGATTACTTCGTCAATTCATCGACGGCATTGCCTTGGACGGTAGTTCCGGACGATTTTTGATGTGGCGAATTTGGGGGGGGCAGTTTTTTTGCGCGGGTTTTGACTCGCGTTTTCTCCTTCCCACGCCGATGACCTCGCCACATCGTGCAGACCGCCCCCAAGATGAAACTGATCCCCGACGTCGCCAACAACAACAGCGTCAACGGGTACCGACCATTGAAAAATAGGATTTTGACGTCCACCCGGTCTTGGTTTTGGAACGCCACCACGATCACGGCGAGTACCGCGAGCAAAAACAGAAAATAGCGAATTTTTTGCAGCATGACAAAACAGTATTGAATTCAAAAAATATTTGCTGGCAAATGACTTTGCCAGCATAATGACGGGGACTCATCCGGCACACCGGACCCTCGACGAAAGGTAGCAGGGACGCACACACGCCATGGCCGCATCGAAAACGCTTTCACGCCCCGCACGAGAACCGCTCGCCCAACAAACGTTCGCGTTTTGGCAGGCCGCGGAAGACACGCCCGTTGCGAGGGCAACCAATGCGCCCGCTGCTAGAGTAACCAATGCGCCCGTTGCTAGAGTAACCAATGCGCCCGTTGCTAGAGTAACCAATCAGCCCGCCGTTAGCGTACCAAGGCCGCGGCCGCAGACCACACCCCACAAGGAAGTCGAGCGGCTTTGCCGCAGCGGAGTCTCCAGCGTTTCCACACTTCACCCTCCCCCTGGGAGGGTCGAGCGAAGCGAGGTTTCCACACTTCACCCTCCCCCTGGGAGGGTCGAGCGAAGCGAGGGGAGGGTTGGGGATGAACATCGCGGCGCCCTGATGGCCGAGCTGCGTGGTCGCGCCGCGGCGATCGCCACCACCCCCGCGATGGATTCCGCCCCCCGGTTTTCGACCGGTTCCCGAACGCTCGATGCTTGCTTACCCGGCGGTGGTCTGAAACGCGGTTGGCTCTGCGAATGGGTCGCCGGGCACGACGCCAGCGGCGCGTCGACGCTCGCCATGTTGGCGGCAGCCTCGACGATGACCGACCGAAATCGTGAAGCTGCCGATCGCGGAGCCGACGACGATTCAGCAGGGCAGTGCGTCGCCCCGCCGCACCGTGGCCCGGTCATTGTCGTCGATCCGAGCGGTACTTTTCATGCCGCCGCAGCGATTGCCTGTGGGATCTCGCCACAGCGGATCGTGGTGTGCCGGCCGCACAGCCGGCGCGACAGCGTGTGGGCGATCGACCAAGCCCTGCGATGTTCGTCCGTCGCGGCGGTGTGGTCGGCAGTGCCTTGGAATTTTGACGACCGTGATGCCCGCCGATTGCAATTGGCCGCCGAAGAGGGACGCACCCCAGGACTGTTCGTGCTGCCCTCGTCGGCCCGTACCCGACCTTCCTTCGCAGCCGTCCGCTGGCACGTCGCCGCCGTCCCCGTGGACGCGTCGCGGTTGTCCACCGATCAACGCGTGGCCGCCGGTTTGCCGCTGCGCCCGCCGCTGGACCTGCGAATTCTCTGCGTCAGTCTCGATCGCGCCCGGAATTTTAATCACGCCAGCAGTCGACAAAAAACACGCGCGACAAACCAACGTCAAACTGACACCAAAATAGAAACGTTCTTGGCGGTCACACCCGACGCCCGCCTACACCCACTGACGTCCGCGGTCGTTGCGAAACTGCAGCGGCTATCCGAAATCCCGACCATCCACACTCCCGCGGAGAATCGACATGAAGCGGTTGCTGTGCCTTTGGCTGCCCGACTGGCCGATCCAGCGTCGACGCATTCCCGTTCCGGTGCCCACACCCAACCCGCCCGGCGAAGCGGCGGAGCAAGTCGCGCCGGTTGACGTCGAGCGACCCGTCATCGAGCGGCCCGTTATCGAGCGACCCGTTATTCTCTGGCACACCGATCCACGCCGCGGGCGGACCGTTGCCGCACTCTGCCCACGGGCGACCGGCGCCGGCGTGCGATTAGGGATGCCAATTGCCCAAGCAACCGATCTGGCCACGATGGCCGGTGCCATCATCGAGCCGTATGATCGCGATGCCGACCGCCGTGCCCTGCAGTCACTCGCGATGGAATTGCAAACCGAACTCAGCCCTCAAACCGCTGTGGAAACACTCCAGCGATTCAAATGGGCGGGCCGGTTTCGCCACGATCCGGAAGCCATTTTTTCCGAGGTCCAAGGTGTCACGCATCTATTTGCCGACAGGTATGCCCCGCAGACAGGTTCTGGCCCTCAATCAGATTCGGACCGAGGAACCGCTGACGCGGGCCGCGCCGGCGAACTGGGATTGCTGGCTGCGGCTGCTAAAATCCTCAATCGGCAAAATCTCCGGGGCCGGGTGGCGATTGCCGATACGCTCGGTGCGGCCTGGGCGTTGGCCAACCATGCGGTCTCCGAGACCAGCAAATCGAGGCCGCCCGAGCAGCACACGCATCAATTCTACATCGCCCCCCCTGGCGGCACCGAGGCCGCCTTGGCAACGCTGCCTTGCACGGCGTTGCGATTGCCGGTTGATGTGGTCGCCACCCTCGATCGGCTCGGCATCGCGACCATCGGCAGTCTCCTGCGACTGCCCCGCGCGGGGCTCGCCACGCGGATCGGTCCCGGCCTGTGCGGTCGGATCGCCGAGGCCATGGGCGAGGTCGAGGAATCGCTGATCGCAATCGCCCCCCAGTGCGAACACGCCGCCACGCTCGAACTCGAATATCCCACCGCTGCGACCGATCTGCTCGCCGATCGACTCTCGCGTTTGATCGGGCAAGCCACCGCTTCACTCCATGGGTTGCACCGGGGAGTGTTGCGGTTGAGCTGCCAGCTCGATTTGACCCAGCATCCATCGCTGGTTTTCGAGACTGGACTGTTTGCCCCAACGCTCGACCAATCCCACCTGACCACATTGATGCTCGGCGCATTGCAGGCCAGTCGCCTGGGGTCACTGGTCACCCGCATGACCGTGGGTGTGACGCAGCACGCAGCCTTGTCGAGTCGCCAGCCATCGATCTTCGGTCCCGATTTCGCCGCGACGTCGCGCGATGATTGGACCGGACAAACCGAAGCGGCAAGATTGATCGATGCGCTCTCCGGACGACTCGGCGAAGACGCCGTTCGAGGCGTTCGCGTCAGCGACGATCCCTTACCCGAAAACGCCATCGTCGATTTCCCCATGACGGCGCACCGCCTGAACCGCGCCGCCAAGCAAGCCAAACGAACCGCACGCGGCCCAACCGCCCGGCAGCGATCCGCCGCCGCAGCCGAGCAGGTCGACTCGCCACCTCGATCGACGCACCAACGCCAACGCGGATTCGGCCACGGCCCGCAAACAACCGACCTCGGCCGGCGTCCCATCGAGCTGCTGTCCGATCCGCAGCCAATCACACCGATCGGCGAGAACGAATCATCATGCCCCGGCGGCGGATTCCCAAACCGATTTCGCATCCGAGGTCGCATCGAAACGGTGCGTCAACACTGGGGGCCCGAACGGATCGAAACCCGCTGGTGGAGCGGACCACTGATCCGCCGCGATTACTTCCGCATCGAACTCGCAAACGGCGCCCGATTATGGATCTACCACCACCTCGGCGATGGCACGCCGGCCGACTCAGGCATTGAAAAACGCTGGTTCCTGCACGGACGATTTGCCTAACCGGACCGCCGTCGAACATGAGCAATCCGCTTGTTGGGGTCGCAAGCCGTCAGACTGAGATCGGGACAAATGAAAAGCCGCAGTCGACCAGCGATTGCCGCCGATCGGGAAATTGCTGGAGTATTCCTTTGCGTAGTTCTAGGTAATCCCCCAACGGCATTGCAAAGAATGCTATAACGTTTGCACGATCAGTTTCGAATCCGTGAACAGTTACCTCCCAAGTACCGACATGAAAAAGCTGCCCCGTTTCTGTTTTCTCATCTTTTTGTTTGTGGCGACGTCGACGCTAGGAGCCGACGTGGTCTTGCGGCATGGGAAAATTGTCACCGTCGATTCCGGATTTCGTGTTGTTCAAGCGATGGCGATCAGCGATGGCCAGATCACTGCAGTTGGCTCGGATGCAGAAATCGCGTCATTGATCGATCCGACGACCAAGGTGATTGACCTGGCTGGAAAAATGGTCTTGCCGGGGCTGATCGATTCGCATGTTCATCCGCCAGCCGCAAGCCGATACGAGGCGGATCACGAAATCCCACCGATGGAAACGATCTCCGACGTACTGAGCTATCTGGGTGAGCGCGCTCGTGTTGTCCCCGAAGGCGAATGGATCGTCCTGCAACAAGTTTTTATCACGCGGCTGCGCGAGCAACGTTTTCCAACTCGCGAAGAACTGGACTCGGTCGCCCCGAAACATCCCGTCTGGTTTCGTACCGGCCCCGATGGCAGCGCCAACTCGCTAGGCTTGGCAGAAAACGGCATCGACAAGAAGTTCGCAGCCCAGCATCCCGATCAAGTCGGTGTGGATCCAGCGACTGGCGAATTGACGGGGGTCATTCGAAAGTCATCGTCGATCTTTCGCACGCGGCCAGACAAGAGCCGCAAAAAAATGACCGGCGATGCAATGGATGATCGCTTGGTGGAACTGCTGGCGGATTATAATCGCTGGGGAATCACGGGAATTATCGACCGCAATTGCAATGATTCGGGGCGAGCGCAGTACGCGCGATTATTGGCAGCCGATCGATTGACGACGCGGGTTCGAATGTCACGGTCGATAACGCCCAACGCAAGTCTGGCAGAGGTGGAAGAACGGTTGGACGCGATCGTGGGCGACCCGTTATTCAAAAACCCCGATCCACGACTGGCGGTGATCGGTGTCAAGGTGTTTGAAGACGGCGGAATGCTGACCGGCAGCGCCTATTTTAATCAGCCCTGGGGCATCAGCAGCATCTACGGAATCGTCGATCCACGTTACCGCGGGATGCAGTTTGTTGACACGGATCGACTCGAAGAATTGGTTCGATTGTGTGCGGCTCGAAATCTTGCCTTTACGGCACACTGCCAAGGCGACGCGGCTGTCGAAGCGCTCGTTACGGCCTACGAGCGCGTGAATGAAGACATCCCGATCGCTCCCACTCGATCGTCGATCACGCATTCAAGTTTCATGAGCGAACGTGCCATCGAGGGTGCCGCGAAGCTGGGCGTTGGTGTCGACCTGCAACCCATCTGGCTGTATCTGGATGCAAAGACATTGGTTGACCAGTTCGGCGACAAGCGACTGCAGCACTTCATTCCGCTGAAGAGTCTGTTTGACGCGGGTGTCGTCGCCGGTGGTGGCAGTGATCACATGCAAAAAATCGGGTCGTTGCGCAGCGTGAATCCTTACAACCCGTTCTTGGGGATGTGGATTGCCGTGACGCGAACTGCCCGCTGGCACGACCAGCCGATTCAACCCGACGAAGCACTCAGCCGCGAGCAGATGATCCGCTTTTACACGATCAACAATGCCTGGCTCATGCGCGCCGACGATGAAATCGGATCGTTGGAGGTTGGCAAACGAGCGGATTTTTGTGTGATAGACGGTGATCTGTTGACCTGCACTGACGACCAAATTCGTGATACAAAGGTTTTGGAGACTTGGTTGGATGGTGAACGCCTATTTCGTGCGGATCGCTAACGATTTTTTTCACGGTTATTTCCCCCTGGAGCAACATCAATGGACACGTTTCCTTTTCGTGCAATCAATCGGCGCACGTTCGTCGCCGGAACTGCAATCGGTGCGATTGGCACGGGTGTTTCAGCCGCTGCCACTGAATCCCCCCAAAGTACGAGTGATCTAAAAATCGGAACGTTCCGTTTTGACGTGACCCCTCCCATTGGCCATTCGCTCTGTGGCGGTTGGATCAAACCCGTCGAAGCGGTCGACGACCCGCTCGAAGCCATTGGGTATGTCTTGCAAGGCCATGGAAAGCCGATTGTCGTCTGCGTGGTCGACTGGACGGGCTTGCTGAACTCCGCCCACATGAAGTGGCGGCAGGCGTTGGCGGAAGCGGCGGGAACGACCATCGATCGAGTAACCGTTCACTGCGTGCATCAGCACAACGCCCCATTCGCGTGCTTAGACGCCGACCAGATCATCGCTGCACAGGGAGATCTTCCGCTGACGATCGAAAGGGAATTTTTCGACAATTGCCTTCGATCGGCAAAAACTTCAGTCCAGCAGGCATTGCAAGCACCAGTACCGATCACTCACATCGCCTCGGGGCAAGCCGCTGTTCTCAAGGTTGCTGGCAATCGCAGGTTGATCGGCTTAGATGGCAAGGTGCGGTCGCAGCGGGGCAGCAGTTCCAAGTTGGCGGCGCACCAAAGGTATCCCGAAGGGCTGATCGATCCGATGCTGAAGCAGGTCGCGTTCTACAACGGCGATCAAAAGGTGGCCGCTTGCTACTATTATGCTTGCCACCCAATGAGCTACTACGGCGACGGGCGGGTGAGTTCCGATTTTTGCGGTTTAGCACGTAAACAAATGCAAATCGATGACCCCGACTGCACTCACCTGTACTTCAATGGGTGCGGTGGAAATATCGGAGCTGGAAAATACAACGACGGTTCCAAAGAGATGAGACCGATCTTGATGCAACGAATGTTAGCGGGGATGCAAGAATCGACGAAAAACTTGCGGCCCGAAAAGATTGCCTCGGTGAATTGGGTCACTCAAGACATCTTGCCACCGGTCAACCCAGCGATCGATGTTGAGAAACTGATGGCGCAGATTACAGATCCCAAGGAATCAGTCGTCAACCGGAATCGCCCGGCATACGCCGTGGCATGGGCCCGGCGAGCCCAGAATAAAATCCCGCTGACCCTAGGTGGCTTGCATATCAATGAGGTCACCATGCTGCACCTGCCGTCGGAGTGTTTTGTTGAGTACCAGTTAAGGGCACAAGCCCAAGTACCAACGCGGTTTGTTGCTTGTGCTGCGTATGGCGACGGAGGGCCATGGTACGTTCCTACCGCCGATGCTTATCCGCAGGGAGGGTACGCACCGAGCGTTGCTTGGTGCTCCTCAGCGATCGATCCCATGCTCTCGACGGGCATCCAAAGCCTGCTGAGGAATGTTTAGCGACAGCGAGTAACCAAAACTCGCTGAATGGTAGTGGACGAGGCAACGAGTCCAGCAGTGAAGGACTCGTTGCCTCGTCCACTACACGACTTATTCTTTCGCTGTCGCTTAGTCGGCACCAATGCCTGTCTGCCGAGTGACCCAAGCCGAACGTGAATCGCCGTCGCTAAACGAATTTTCATTTTCTTCCCCGCGATCTTAGGCACCCACAACACGGTCATGAGCATACCGTGTATGTTCGTAAGTTCGACAAGACCACTTCCCCCACTCAACCTACCTGACGGCAGTCTCCTGTCACCGTCAAAGGATTTCTTGCAATGCGACGTTTCCCAGTTTTGCTGAATTTCATTATTTTGATTCTGACGACAACGGTTTCCGCCGATGCCTTGTCCAAAGCACCGGGTGCAGAGGCGTTACTGCGGGTCGGAGTTGCCGAGCAAGACATTACCCCGCCGACGGGATTCCCGATGGCCGGTTACTATCACGAGCGGTTAGCCGAAGGAACGATCGATCCGTTGAAAGCCAAAGCGATCGTTTTTCGAGAAGGCGACACGGCAGCCGCCCTGGTGGTCTGTGACTTGATCGGCATCGGCACCGATTTATCACGCGAAGTTCGCAAACTAGCGTCCGCTCAAACGGGCATTCCGGCAAGCAATATTGTCGTCTCGGCAACACACTCCCACACCGCGCCGGACTACATGAAGGAACTGGTTCTCTATCTGAGCAAAGAGAAACAGGACCCGCTGCGTGCGAAGTACATTGAAAAGCTAATCCACGGACCCGTCAACGCGATCATCGATGCTGACGCGAATGCCAAACCCGCTTCGTTGGCCAGTGGCGTGGCCACTCAAACGATTCCGGTTTCCTTCAACCGCCGCTCCGTGATGCGAGACGGCAGCGTCCAGACCTGGCAAGCCGAGAGCAACCCCAAACGGATCCGCGCCGCGGGGCCGATCGATCCCCAGATTGGCGTGCTCGCGATCCGTGATCCCGAAGACGGAACGACGCGTGGCGTCTTCAGTAATTTCTCGCTGCATTGCGACACCGTCGGTGGAATGAAGTGGAGTGCGGACTACCCATTTTTTATAGAACGTACACTGCGCGATGCCTTGGGTCCCGAACTCATTTCTATTTTCGGCACCGGTTGTTGCGGTGACATCAACCACGTTAACCCTGCCGCGAGCGAAAGGAATAAATCGGATTTCATCGGCAATTCCATTGGTGATTCGATCCGTGATCAACTCGCTGAGCTGACGACGATCGAGCAGACGCACTTGGCGGTAAAGTCAGAGGTGTTGCAGTTGCCATTGGAAGAGGCCACGGCGGAGCAAGTGGAACGCAGTATCCAGACTCTCGAACTCATCAAGAACGGCGGCAAGGTCGAGTTCTTTGACCACGTCACGGCGTATAAGAAACTCATTCTCGATCAGCTTCGTCATCAACAACCCGCCGCGAAGACCGCCGACTATCTCACCTGGGGTAGGAGTCGCTCGCTGGCGGGAATCGGCGAAACATTGCCCGTCGACGTGACCGTGATCACCATCGGCGATGATCTGGCTATCGTCACCCTTCCGGGCGAGATGTTTGTCGATTTGGGACTTGCGATCAAGCAAGCCTCACCGTTCCGTACGACGATCGTCGTGGAACTAGCCAATGTGGTTGAAACGATCTACATCCCGCACCGGGCCGCCTACGCCGGCGGCAGTTACGAGGTCACCAACTCGACCGTGATGCCTGGCAGTGGCGAAATATTAGTGGAGTCAGCCGTCCGACTGATGCGACAAGCGGCGAGCGAAAACGAAAAAGTAAAGGCGAATCAACCGAATTCAAAAGACCTATCGCATTCCCGTTCGTCGCATGCTCGCTCCACTGCAAATACGCTGGTGCTCACGACCTCAGAGCCACCTACCGCAGCACCACAGACTCCGGTGCATGCGGGAGGAACTCCGGTGCCCACGGATGCTGCTGAGCAAGCCGAGGACGATAATCCAGTTCCAAAACGAGAATCCGCAATGATTGAACATACCGTCACGTTTCGCCTGAAACACGCATCGGGCTCGAAAGAAGAGATATCGTTCTTAAACGCTGCCGCTGAACTTTCCACCATTCCTGGTGTTCAAAATTTTCAAATTCGACGCCAGACCAGCGTCAAGAATTCACACACATTTGGGATCTCGATGCGATTTGACTCGGCTGCCCAGTACCAAGCGTACAGCGACCATCCGCTGCACGTTCGCTTTGTCCAACAACGCTGGCTCAACGAGGTCGACGATTTTCAAGAAGCTGACTTCGAACCGCTCGATTGATGCCCGCTCAGCAAACTCGGCGAGGCAGTTGCTAGCGGGGCGTCCATCCAATAGCATAGAGGACGAATGCGGGGTACCAATTCTTGAGGCGAAAACAATTTTCACGACGATCGCGATGCGACGTTCCCAACCGACAAGCACATTGACACCACGCGTTCACTCACCTTGTTCCACTATGATCCCTACCATCGATTGGAATCATAGTCCTGCCACCCCCGGTATCTCGGTCAATCTCACGGCTGACTCGCTCCGTTCGCCAAGCTCTCTCTTGGAACCGCAGTGAAATTCTCGCGAGTAAAACCGAGATCCACCCTTACCCCTTTGATGCGGAGAGAAACGTTGAGACGAATCTATCAAACGGCATTTGCCACAGCCCTGGTTTTCTTTGGACTGCTAACGATCTCAGAGCCTCAATCGGTCGCTCGCGCTGAAGCCCCCGAAGGCTTCACTACGCTATTTAACGGCAGCGATTTGAGCGGTTGGAAAGGGTTGGTCGGAAACCCTAAAACGCGAGCTGCGATGTCCGAAGAAGAATTGGCCGCTGCTCAGGAGACAGCGGATGAGTCAATGCGAGCTCACTGGAAGGTCGTCGACGGAGAGTTGCAATTCGACGGCGACGGGAAAAGTCTTTGTACCGACAAGGACTACGGCGACTTTGAAATGTACGTCGACTGGAAGATCCACGAAGGCGGCGACAGCGGCATCTATCTGCGTGGCAGCCCACAAGTTCAAATTTGGGATACCGAGTTTGAGGACTTCTTTCGTCACGGAGCCGAAAAGGGCTCAGGCGCATTGTGGAACAACAAGGACAATCCACGCTTCCCCTTGGTCAAAGCCGACAAACCAGTTGGTCAATGGAACACGATGTACATTCACATGGTCGGCGAACACGTCACGATCAAGCTGAATGATCAATTGGTCGTTGATAATGTCGTGATGGAAAATGTTTGGGACCGCAATCTGCCAATCTACCCGCGTGGCCAGATCGAGTTGCAAAACCATGGCAGCAAGCTGCACTTCCGCAATGTCTATCTCCGCGAAATCGGCACGAAGGAAGCGAATACCCTGCTGTCCAAGCAAGACAGCAACGCGGGATTCAAACGCGTCTTCAATGGCAAGGACTTTACAGGATGGTCGGGCAGCGTCGAAAACTATGAAGTGGTCGACGGCGCGATCGTTTGCAAAAAGGGAACGGGCGGGAATATCTTTACTGACAAAGAGTATTCCGACTTCGTCTCGCGAGTGGAGTTCAAATTGCCCCCCGGCGGAAACAATGGGCTTGCACTTCGTTACTCTGGAAAAGGCAATCCCAGCGTCGAAGGAATGGAATTGCAAGTACTCGACTCCGAGCATGAAAAGTACGCGAAGTTAGACGCTCGACAGTATCATGGCTCGGTCTATGGACTTGTGCCCGCCACGCGCGGCTATCTGCGTCCGACCGGTGAGTGGAATTTCCAACAAGTCACGTTGAATGGTTCGAAGATCAAAGTCGAATTGAATGGCTTCACAATCCTTGATGCCGATTTGGCCGCCGTCAAAGAATCCAAGGACGGTGCCGTTCCAGAAGGCGCGCGGCGCAAGAGCGGTCACTTTGGTTTTGCTGGACATAGCGATCCCGTTGCGTTCCGGAACGTGTCGATTCGCGAACTGCCCGGTGAACCAGCACAAACGCCGTCTCGAGACATCGCGATCACCCCGACCGACGGTCCGATTAAGTTGTTCAATGGCCGCAACCTGGAGAACTTTTACACGTGGATTCGTGACACCAAGTACGCCGATCCAAGAAACGTGTTCACCGTCAAAGACGGCATGATCCATGTCTCCGGTGACGGTTATGGAGGGTTGATCACCAACCAATCCTATCGCGACTACCACATGATCGTTGAGTTCAAGTGGGGCGAGAAAACCTGGGGCAACCGTGAAGATCGCGCTCGTGATAGCGGAATTCTCGTACACTGCTGGGGGCCAGATGGTGGCTTGAGCAAAACTTGGATGGCTTCCATTGAGGCACAAATCATTGAAGGCGGAGTGGGTGATATTCTCGTCCTGACCGGTTCCGACCCAGTGACAGGACAGTCGCTTCCAGTCTCACTCACCACCGAGATCACCAAGGATCGTGATGGAGAACGCGTCTGGAAAAAAGGTGGCGAACGAGTGACTCTGCCCCGCGGCCGAATCAATTGGTATGGACGCGATGTCGACTGGGTTGACAAGATCGGATTCCGTGGCAAGGACGACGTCGAAAGCCCGCACGGCCAGTGGACTCGATTCGAAGTCATCGCTGACGGCGGACACCTGCTTTACAAAGTCAACGGAGTGGTCGTGAACGAAGGCTTCGATGCGGAACCGAGCTTTGGCAAGTTGCTGCTGCAGACCGAGCAAGCCGAGATGTTCGTGCGACGCTACGAGCTATGGCCCATCGGCAAAGCCCCGAACGACGAACTCCAGCAGGACTAGGGCAGGATCAAGCGTTCGCTTGACTAAGGTCTAGCGGCCCGTTGTTTTAATCAACAGGCCGCTACGTGATCCAACGGTATTGCGTGCTTTGTCGCGTGCACGATCAGTTTCGACCGCGTGAACGGCTACTATTTTTCTTGGCCGTAGTCGATTCCCAAATCGTTGTCTCTCACTTCCTGTAGCTTCTTTCGCAGACGATCCTGCATCTCTGCGACGACTTCCTGGTAGTCGGGATGCGTAGCCAGGTTATTGAACTGCCCGGAATCATATTTCATATTGTATAGCTCCATCCCGCCTTCGGCATCTTCGCCGTATTGGATGAATGCCCATTTTTCGGTCCGGATCAGATATCCCATACGGCCGAATCTCTTTGAAACCGCAAAGGCAAAGTCCCTGACTTCATATTCGGGATGGTCTAGCATGGAAGCCAGACTCTCGCCCTGTGTATTCTCCGGTGTTTTCAGCCCTGCCAGTTCGGATACCGTAGGATATAAATCGATTAATTCTGCAAACGAATGGCATACCGCCGGATTCTTTCCTGGCACCTTGATGATGAGTGGAACCCTGACTGATTCTTCCAGCAGACTAACTTTCATCCAGAACCGGTGTTCACCGAGATGATATCCATGATCGGATGTGAAAATGACAATGGTATTGTCGTCCAAGCCTTCGTCTTTGAGTACTTGCAGTACTTTTCCTACCTGAGCATCGAGGAATGAGGCCGAGGCGTAGTAAGCTGCAACGGCTTTCTTTTCTTGCTCCTTCGTCATTTGCCCATTCACACTAGTGACGTAATTGATTCCCTGCTTCGGGATATCATCCCAGTCGTTGGCCACCTGAGGGGGCATCACGATTTGTTCGTGAGGGAAGGGCTCAAAAAAAGATTTTGGGGCGACGAAGGGTACATGGGGCCGGAAGAAGCCAGCGGCTATGAAAAACGGTTCATTTTTGTGCTCCCGCAATAGTTCAGATATTTTGTCAGCAGTCTTGGCGTCCGTATGGACTTCGTCTTCGATCGTTTTGACGATATTCATCAAGTTGCCGCCATTCTGATCGGGGGCCTGCGACACCGGGCGCGTTCCATCAGGATTGCGCTGCACCAATTCCTTTTCGCCCCGGGCATGTACTTCCGGTGCGGGACTATTGTATCGTTCGGTCCATGAATCCGGGTCATCCTGCCCATTTTGTCCCTTCATAATGTCAATCGAACCCATGTGGAAAATTTTGCCCACGCGAGCCGTATAATATCCATTGTCCTTGAACAACTGTGCCCACGACTGATGATCGGCTCCTACGTTTTCCCGCCCGCTTACGTATCCATACGTCGTCGTTGCATTGGGATAATAGCCGAACATGAGGGATGCCCTGGATGGTCCACAGACCGGGTACTGACAATAGGCTTTGGTGAACCGTGTTCCTTCGGCAGCCAGGCGATCAATATTGGGAGTGGAGCCAGCGGGATTTTCATAACAGGAGAGTGATGTGGCTGTAAGGTCATCCGAAATGATGAACAGTACGTTCATTTTTTTACTATTCTGCGACTGCGCAAATGCAGTGCCAGACAGGGAGAGTATGCCCGTCAACAAGATGATCATTGGCCGATTTGTAAAACGCCAGAAACTTCTTTCTGATGATGTTTGTTTGGTAAATAGCATGAACATGAGTCTTTGAGTCCTGCGCTTTCTTTTGAATTCTTGTTCGATTTTGGGAGAAAATTGAAGCATGCCGACGAATCCACCGGCGCCCTGCTGAGCTAAGGAGCTTCGTCCAGGACGTCGGGTATTCCATTTGGAAGAGGATGTCCCAAGCGATCGGTCCGATCGTCAAATTTCGATGGTTCGAGTTGGTAGGCAAGTAGCATTCGAGCGGTAGCGTTGCTCCCGGTTAGCAAGTACTTGAGCTGATCACCCGCATCGTGCCAGCCGCCGCTGACATCAACGAACGTGCCACTGGGCAGCGGACCAAATGCCGAACGACCGTCGCGCTGATGGCAAACCAAATCCAGCACTGGGTTATACCCACAGCGTTGCTGCCGCATGAATCGCAGCAAGGACTCCACATGATCCACGTAAGCATCATCGCCGATGGAAAACGGTCGTGACAATTCTCCTGATCCGTCAACCCTGAGTCGATAGCGTCCAGGTGTCGTCAAGTTGCTGAAGACAAGCTGGGAATGATACGCGAACGTCCCCCAGCCTGGCGCTTCAGATGCGGTTATCGTTCCTGAAAAGGCGACTTTGTCCGACGGGACTGCGAGCACCGAGAATTTCCCCTTAACCGCGTTGTTGGAGAACGCGACCGCGATCTTTGCATCCTGAGTTTGATAGCCGACCTGGTTAACTCTAAGATGCACCGCCTCATCCGCCCACGACACGCCGGTGGTGACGCTCAGAACAAGCAGGGGCAGCAGGGTGAGACTTCCGAATCTTGTCATGGTGTCGGGGCGCTTCCACATTGGGTTTTCACTAAGTAGATGGCGTTCACTTGGCATCGTGAGAAGAATAACAGTCGTAACCGAAGTCGCTAGATTCTGGAAGTCACTTGGTTTATCCAAAGCCTGGCGACTTCGGCTTCCCATCTACGCGAAAGTTATGGCTGTCCGGTGCGAAGGCTTATTGCCACAGTATAGTTGCCGTCAATCCGAGATGTGCGTGCCGACGGTGCTTGCCAAGCTCTCGAAAGCGCAAGTCGTCTGCGAATCGGAACTGGGCGGCATTTGATGCCGTACCGTAGGGCGACTCGCGGGCTGTCACGTTTGCACGTCGTACTGATCCGGGACGTGGAAGATGCGCCAGTACGGATGAATTGCGGTGGTTGGTTGACCATCCATCGTCTCTAGCGGCAAGCCAACACGACACCAGCCAAGGATTCCATCGCGATAATTCTTGGCGTCGACGCCGGCAGCAATGAGTTTCCGAGCGTACAGGTAACTGCGTCCCCCGACGGTGCAGTACACAATGACTGGCCGGTTCGCCAATGAACTCGCTTTCGCTTCGTATTCCTTTTGTGTGATAGCACCTGGGATTCTCGAAACGGCCTGTTCGGCAGCGCTGCGAGCATCCAGGAGAACCAGTGATAAATCTTCGCTAGCGAGCAGTGATTGCAGCTCATCGGTTGAAATCGTTTCAACCTTAGGACGCCTTAACTGGCGACGCACCGATTCGATCGTGCCGAAGCTAGCGTCGCACAGTCGAATGATCAAATCGTCGAGCGATATCACCAGCCACCTCCCTTCTTAACCGTGACTTTCCTCGGGGCAACTTTCACAGATGCGAGGGCACGCCGAGCACCGCATCTCACCCCGCTTATCGATGAGCACGTCTGTGCCTGGAGCCCATTTTCCGCCTTCGACCGATCCGGTGCCTCGTTCCAACCGTGCAATCGACTTCGAGGAAAGCCGTCAATTTTGTCGTTTCGATCGGTCTGCGAACAACCGCTGCCGGAAATAGCGGATGCCGACTGGGCGAGGGAGGAAAGCGAGGCGATGGTTAATTGGGTTGCAGGAAGAACATTTGTCGTAAGGTCTCACGGTCGGCAACAGCTTGGTCATGTTGGTAGCAATGCCGATTGAAGAGTGAGCAAAACTGCAACCGCCAATCACCTTCCTCAATTTCTTTCAGCTCCGATGATCTCGATCCAGCAGGAGAATCGACGATCGATTTTAGCGGCCGCTTCGAGATAGGTGTCCAAGTACTTGGTTGCTGTCGTTTCTGCGTCCCTAATCATTCCTTCCTGTGCATTTACCTGCGTGAAAAGCATGATCGGTATTGCAACGAGAATTTGGACCGCAGAGTGTCTTCTTTGGAACTTGCTCATGACATGCTTTTTTTTCGAAAAGGAATCTTGAGCCCCGTAAAAACATTCAATGTTGGGGTTACTCAATATGTTCCGACGGTCCTAAACGCGGTTTAAAGACACACGTGCACATTGAAATAGAGCGGGTCAGGTTGATTGCGTCAAGAAAAGTCTTTCGACTTTTCGCGTTTATTTCAGAGAGCTGACAAGCTGCAAGCAAAGATGCCTCATCGACCAAGCCGGTCGCGCGGTATCGATTGAAAGCGGGCACCCCACTTCACGATCGTATACAATATCGACTCCCCTTTGATTGTCCCACCTTCAGCCCTCCACGGAAGCCTATGTTCGCTCGTTTCGCCCTGCTGATGGCAGGTTGGATCGGATGCGCGATCACGGTTGTCGCCGCCGACCCGCAATCCGTCTCTTCCGAACAATCTCCCGCCGCCGAACAATCTCCCGCCGCCGAACAACCTGCCGCCACGGAACAACCGCTCGCTGACGAATTCGAGTATTTCGAGCGCAAGATCCGCCCGTTGCTGAGTGAGCATTGTTTCGAATGTCACTCGACCCAAGCGAAAACGGTGCAAGGCGGGTTGTGGCTCGATTCGGCGGCGGGAATCGCCACCGGTGGCGATAGCGGCACGCTGCTCGTACCGGGAAAGCCCGAGGAAAGTCTGATCATCGAGACGATCCATTATGATGACGTGGAGATGCCTCCAACGGGGCAACTCGCCGCAGCCGACATCGCCGAATTGACTCACTGGGTGCGGCGTGGAGCCCATTTTCCGCCTTCGGCCGATCCGGTGCCACGTTCCAACAGTGCAATCGACTTCGAGGAAGGCCGTCAATTTTGGTCGTTTCAACCGGTCCGCGAACAACCGCTGCCGGAAATAGCTGATGCTGACTGGGCGCGGACTCGCGTGGATTCGTTCGTGATGGCGGCTATGCATCGCGAAGGATTGGTGCCCGCGCCCCGCGCCGACCGCGCGACCTTGATCCGTCGGCTGAGCTTCGCTTTAACGGGATTGCCTCCGACTCCCGAGCGGCTCGCTGCGTTCGTCAATGACGACTCTGCGGAAGCTTACGAACAGCTCATCGATGAATTGCTTGAATCACCTCAGTATGGCGAAAAATGGGGCCGATGGTGGTTGGACATGGCGAGGTACACCGACCGCACTGCGAGCTGGCTGCCGAAAACGACTCAGGCTCATCTTTATCGCGACTGGGTCGTCAAGGCCTTCAACGACGACATGCCTTTCGATGACTTCATTCACCGCCAACTCGCCACCGATCTGATGCCGCAGACCGGACCGGAGGATCTGTCCGCACTTGGGTTTCTCAGTCTCAGCCCAGCGTATTGGAAAGAATTAAAGTTGCCGTGCGAGCTGATCAAGGTCATCGTTGCTGACGAGTGGGAAGAGCGGGTCGACGCCGTCTCGCGCACGTTCCTTGGCCTGACGGTCGCGTGCGCCCGTTGTCACGATCACAAATTTGATCCGATCAGCGCGGATGACTATTACGCGTTGGCTGGCATTTTTGCCAGCACCCGGCACATCGAGCGGCCATTGATTGGCGACGAAGCTTACGAACAGGTGCGAGTCGCCAAGGAACAGGTCGCGAAATTGGAGGAACAGGTGGCAAAGCTGAAAAAGCAGAAGCCCTCGCCGAAGGATCAACTCGATGATCTCGCTGGCAAGATCAAGGAACTGAAAGCCTCGACGCCACTTTACGACACTCCCATGGCCAACGCGTTGGCGGAAGAATCCATGTACGTGGTTCGCGCCGGCGAGAAGCCCGATCAAGGAACACGCTTGGAGTATCGCCCCGGACCCAGGGACCTGCCCTCGTTTATCCGCGGTAACCCCAACCGCCCCGGTCCGATCATCCCCCGCCGTTTTCTAACGGTGTTGACGGATCGCCAGTCGCAACCGTACGAGAACGGCAGCGGTCGTCTCGAGTTGGCTCAATCGATCACGACCGAGGCGAAGTCGCTGACCGCGCGAGTGCTTGTCAATCGCGTTTGGCTGGCTCATTTCAACCAGGGCATCGTCGCCACCCCGAGCAACTTTGGTCAACAAGGAAATCGCCCCACCCACCCCGAACTGCTCGATGACTTGGCCGCACGTTTCATCCAGGAAGGCTGGTCGATCAAGCGGCTGCATCGTGAAATCCTGTGTTCGGCAACCTGGCAACAATCGTCGGCCGTGACGCTCGATTCCAACCATCCCGATCCCGAAAATCAATGGCTCTCGCACGCCAATCGCCATCGGCTTTCATTCGAAGAGTGGAGGGACGCGATGCTGGTCGTCAGCGGTGAGCTGGATCCAACCATGGGCGGCCCATCCACGCCCCTGGACGCCACGAGCAATCATCGCCGAACCTTGTACGCAACCATTGACCGGCGAGATATGTCGCCGACGTTCATGATTCACGATTTCCCCGACCCGACTCAGCATAGCCCGCAGCGGATGACAACCGTGACGCCGCTGCAGGGGCTATTCGCGATCAACAGCCCGCTATTGCGAGAACAAGCACAAGGCTTAGTAACCCGACTGCAGCAATCGCCGCTGGAGGATGATTCCAGCAGGATCAGGCAAGCTTACCTGTTGCTGTTTTCGCGAGAACCCAGCGCTCGCGAACTCAAACTCGGACTCGCATACCTGACGCCACCGGCGGATTCCGGTGACGCGAAAAACGATGCGTCTTTGGCGCGGTGGCAACAATACGCACACGTGCTATTGGCCTCGAACGAATTCATCTTCATCGATTGAGATATTTTTATGAATAAACAACCTCCATCCAGTGGTGCATCACGTTCGTCGGCAGCCTTGGATCGTCGCGGAATGCTGCGGCACTTCGGCGGCGGAATGGGAATGTTAGGGGCCGCCAGCGTACTGGGGACGAGCCAACCGGTTTCAGCGGCACCGCAAAATTTGCTCCAGGCGCCCCATTTCCCTCCTCGCGCCAAACGCGTCATTCATCTGTTCATGAATGGTGGTCCATATCAGGGGGATTTGTTTGACCCCAAGCCTGCACTGGAGAAATTTGCTGGCAGCAAGCCACCGGGTGCCGATATCGTCACCGAACGACCCACCGGTGGACTGATGCCATCGCCGTTTAAGTTTCGTCCACGCGGTGAAAGTGGCGTCCAAGTCAGCGATTTGCTTCCGAAACTGAGTCAGCATATCGATGACATTTGTGTTCTGAATTCAATGCATGCCGACAACCCAAACCACGGGCCAGCATTGCTGCAGATGAACAATGGAACCATCATCCCGACGCGGCCCAGCATGGGAGCGTGGTTCTTGTATGGACTGGGCACCGAGAATCACAATCTGCCAGGCTACGTGGTGCTCTGCCCCGGACGACCGGTCCGATTTTCGATTCTGTGGAACAGCGCTTTTTTGCCTTCGAAGTATCAAGGCACTTACATCAATCATTCCACGGTCGATCCCGAAAAAATGCTACCGCATTTGAGTAACACGCAGTGGGATCATCCGACGCAGCGCGGGCAACTCGATCTGTTGCATCAACTCAATGCGGATCACGCGGACGCACGAGGAGATGATTCGCAGCTCACCGCTCGGATGGAAGCGATGGAAACCGCGTACCGGATGCAATTCGAGGCGAGCGAAACGTTTGATCTCGATCGAGAAACCAAGCAAACGCGTGAAGCGTATGGTCCAGGACACTTTGCCGACGGTTGTCTGTTGGCCCGGCGAATGGTCGAGCGAGGAGTCCGCTTTGTCCAGGTCTACTATGGCAACGGCCAACCCTGGGACACGCATACCAAGCACAATAAAACGGTACCGAAACTATGTCAAGCGATCGATCAACCGATCGCGGCCTTGATGACCGATCTGAAGCAGCGCGGGTTATTGGAAGACACGTTGATCGTTTGGGGTGGCGAGTTTGGACGCACGCCAACGTCGGAAAGCGGCACGGGGCGCGACCACAACCACCACGGTTTTTCAATGTGGATGGCTGGCGGCGGAGTCAAGGGAGGAATGACCTATGGACAAACCGATGACTTTGGCTTCAAAGCCATCGAAAACAAGATGCACGTTCACGATCTGCACGCCACGATGCTGCATCTACTCGTACTCGATCACGAACGGCTGACCTACCGACACGCCGGACGCGATTTCCGACTGACCGACGTTCACGGACGCGTGGTCCACGATATCATCAGTTGAAGATCCGAACGCCTCGCGTAGGCAAAGCCCCATCGCGGAGAGATCGAGATCTAAACATTTTCCTGTCACCCATCTTCCTGTCAGAAACCCCGGTGCTAAAAAAGGACAGGAAGATGGGTGACAGGAAGATGGGCATGCTTCGATCCGACGAGTGAAGAAAAGGTACGCGGCCTCAAATCTCGAGCCGAGTCCTGGATCCC
Source organism: Rhodopirellula sp. (assembly GCA_041688415.1). Taxonomy (GTDB): domain Bacteria; phylum Planctomycetota; class Planctomycetia; order Pirellulales; family Pirellulaceae; genus Rhodopirellula. The sequence continues at coordinate 39,952 of JBDNIG010000281.1, forward strand.
TTGCCCTTTTCAGCAAGATAGCTAACTTCAGACGTTTTCGATTCATCGATTGCCGCAGCGTTTCTTGTACTTCTTTCCGCTTCCGCGGGGGCATGCGGCGTTGCGAGCAATTCGCTCGCCCGCGGCTTGGAGGCCGGCGCCGGAATCGACGCTGGCGTCATTCGTTTTAGACGCGTTTCAAAAGCGTCACGACGAAACATGACGGAGTGCTCGATCGCTGCCCGAGGCAGGCGAGATTCACGAGTGACATATTTGGAGCCACGCACCGTTTGACTCAGCTGATGTGACCTGCCAGTGGAGTGACGGCACTAGCTACTCTTGATTTGACGCATTTTGTTCTTTTGCTGTTCCTTCGTAGGAACTACTGTCTCCAAGCCCAGGCGAAAAGATTGCGTGCGTCGATATACCGCGCGTCCGAATTGCGACTTCCTAGTACGACCGCAATACTCTCTTTGCCATCTCGCGTCCCCGCCGCGATCAAGCAGGCCCCGGCATTTTTGGTGGTCCCCGTCTTCACGCCGGAAAATCCATGCTGCCGCAGCAGGCGATTGGTATTCCTCCACACGACGTTCCGCGTATAGCCATCGACACTCGCCAGTTGACACCCATGTTGACGGCAATTCACGATCTCGCGCAGCGTTGGCGATTGCAGTGCCGTTCGGGCGAGAAGAGCCAAATCGGCGGCGGAGCTATAGTGCTTCGACTCGGTCAGGCCGTGTGGATTGGCGAAGTGAGTATTGGTCATTCCCAACTCGCTCGCTTTCGCGTTCATCGCCGCGACGAACATTTCTTCGGCGGTCCCCGCTTCAGGACTTGGTGGGCGGGCCGTGGGAATTCCCGCTTGGTTGGCCGCGAGTCGCTCACCGAAGTGCTCGGCCAACGCGACCGCAGCGTCGTTGCCCGAGGGGAGCAGCAGGCCATAAAGCAGTTCACCCACCGACAATTGCTCGCCAGCTCGAACACCGGAGGTCGAGCCGATTGTTGAATCGGCATGGGGTGAAAAAGTGACGAGTTCATTCAGGATTTCGGCGTTCGCTTGAGCAAGATCAAGGACAAGGTAGGCTGTCATGAGTTTCGTGGTGCTGGCGTTGGGCAGTTGCCGATCCGCCTCCTTCCCGCCGGTTCTCTCTCCCGTAGCGGCATCGACGATCACCCAGGCGGTCGCACTGACACTTGGCGGAGCGGATGGGTCCAGCCGCCGCTGAACGTTCCAATCGCTCCGAATTGACAACCGAGGGTGGCGTCTGCGGTCAGGGTGAGCGCATTTAAATTTAGGCTGCGACGGCGTTGAGGACTTCGAGCAAGAATTCGAAATCGTATCCTGCTCGGAGGCGTTTGTTGCGTATGCTTCCTTTCCGCGTCTCATTATTCTTGAGCAGCGAAATAGCAAGC
>JBDNIG010000035.1:0-16167 GCA_041688415.1 Rhodopirellula sp.
CGAAGTTTCGTTTGGATCGTCGATTCCATAGTCGACCGACGGCTCCGCCCGTCGTGAGAAACCGGCGCGTACCAGCTCAGACGGACGGAGCCGTCTGGCTACAATTGTCGACCGACGGCTCCGCCCGTCGTGAGAAACCGGCGCGTACCAGCTCAGACGGACGGAGCCGTCTGGCTACAATTGTCGACCGACGGCTCCGCCCGTCGTGAGAAACCGGCGCGTACCAGCTCAGACGGGCGGAGCCGTCTGGCTACATTGAAAATTGGCTGAACCGAGGTTTCTCTTTTTCGCTCGGAAACGTTATCCTCCGGCACGATTGTTGCCACTTTCTCGCTTTTTCACGTTCCCCAACTTTTAAACATGCCTACCGCTTCGGTTCAACACGTTGACGTTCGCTTGCCCGATGGCACCACTCACGGTCATTCCGGCGATACCACGGCGATGGATATCGCGTGGGGCATTAGTGACGGTTTAGCCCGCTCGGTGGTGGCCGCGGAGGTGGACGGGAAAATCGTGGACTCGTTCCGTCCGCTCGGCGAAGTGGCGGGCGAAGACGGATCGGTATCCCTGAAATTGCTGACTTCGCGTGATTCGTCCGCCCTCGACGTGCTGCGGCACTCGGCAGCTCACGTGATGGCGCGGGCGATCATGCGGCTCTACGAAGGCGTCTCGCTGGCCTTCGGCCCGACCACCTCGGGCGGGTTCTATTACGATTTCGACCTACCCGAGAAAATCAGTGAGGATGATTTTCCAAAAATCGAAGCCGAAATCAAGAGAATCATCCGCGACAAGGAGCCGTTCGAGCGATTCGTGCTCGATCGTGACGAAGCCCGCAAACTCTGCGACGATCTCGATCAAGACCTCAAGGTCGAACACATCGACACGGGACTGGGCGACCAACCCACCGTCAGCTTCTACCGCCAAGGCGAATTTGTCGATCTCTGCCGGGGGCCACATATTCCACACGCGGGGATGATCAAAGCGATCAAGCTACTCTCCGTCGCGGGTGCATACTGGAAAGGTGACGCGTCGGGGCGGCAGTTGCAGCGAGTTTATGGAACCGCGTTCTTTGACAAAAAAGAACTCGCCGCTTACCTCGAACAACTCGAAGAGGCCCGCCGCCGCGATCACCGCGTGCTCGGCAAACAACACGGTCTGTTTGCAATCAGTCCCGAGGTCGGACCGGGACTCTGCCTGTGGCTGCCCAAGGGTGCTCGGGTGCGTGTTGCCTTGGAGGATTTCTTGCGCAAGGAACTGCTCTCACGTGGCTACGACCCGGTCTACAGTCCGCACATTGGACGCGTGGAACTGTACGAAACGAGTGGCCACTTTCCTTACTACCGCGATAGCCAATTCGCACCGCTCTTTGGCACCGAAGTCGGTGGACTGCTCGACGCGTGGAGCAGTCGGCTGACCGAGGGTAACCTGGGCAGCGATGACGAAGAGAAGCTGATGGCGGCCGCGGAAGTCTTCGGCGTTAAACTACCCCAGTACAAGTCATCGGTTTCGGCCGATGCGAAGCAAAAGGTGCTGCACGATTGGCAGCTCGCTCACGAGCGGTATCTACTCAAACCCATGAACTGCCCGCACCACTGTCAAATCTTTGCCGCCCAACCGCGATCGTATCGGCAGCTACCGATGCGTCTGTTCGAGTTTGGAACCGTGTACCGGCACGAGCAAACCGGTGAACTCAACGGCATGATGCGGGTGCGTGGATTGACCCAAGATGATGCCCATATTTTCTGTACGGCCGAGCAAGTCGAAGAGGAATTCCGCGCAACGATTGAGCTGACCAAGTTCGTGCTGGAGTCGGTCGGGCTGGACGATTACCGCGTCCAGCTCTCCTTGCGTGACCCCGACGGCAGCAAATACGTGGGCAGCGAAGCGAACTGGGACCATGCCGAGAGCGCCCTGCGAGGCGTCCTGCAGCATTCCGGTTTGGAGTTCAACGAAGAGCCTGGCGAAGCAGCGTTCTATGGGCCCAAGGCCGACTTCATGGTCCGCGACTGCATCGGACGTTCGTGGCAACTCGGGACCGTGCAGTTGGACTACAACCTGCCGCAGCGGTTCAAGCTCGAATACAAAGGCAACGACAACGCCACGCACCAACCCGTCATGATCCACCGCGCCCCGTTCGGATCGCTCGAACGATTCACCGGAATGTTGATCGAGCATTTCGCGGGCGCGTTCCCGATGTGGCTGTCACCCGAGCAGGTTCGCGTGCTGCCGCTGAGCGATAAATCGCTCGACTACGCCGTCGCGGTGGCCAAGCAACTCGACGAGGCTGGACTCAAGGTCACGGTGGATTCGCACGATGGGAAAGTGCAAGCGAAAATTCGCAACGCCCAACTCGACCTGGTCAATTACATGGCCGTCGTGGGACCGAAGGAAGCCGAGAGCGGACACGTGGCACTGCGCGACCGCATCGACGGCGACCTCGGCTCGATGCCCATTGCCGAAGCGATCGCCCGGTTGACCGACGAGATCAAAAATCGAACCGTCCGCCAAGCCGTGCGTTCGTCAACGGTGTCGATCGCGGAATCGGGTGAGACGTCGCACGAGTATTGAGTGGGGAGGCTCACGACGGGCGGAACCGTTGGGTCAACAATTAAACCGTCGCCCGCCCACGTGGGCCGAGGCGACCGAACATGCGATCGAGTTCATCGCGGCTGAAGAACAACGCGGTCGGTCGTCCGTGCGGGCAGTGATGCGTGTCCTGATACAAATCTTTCTGCTCGAGCAAACTGACGATTTCTTCTGGCGCGAGTGGATCGCCCGCTTTCACTGCGGCTTTGCACGCCACGGTGCTGAGTAGGTGATTGAGCAGGTCGATGGGATTGGGATCGCGACCGGCGCCCATCACCGACTCGAGGATCGTTCGCAACATCTCCGCGGGATCCTTGTTCGGCATGATTGCCGGGTAGGACTGGATCAGAATCGTCTCGCCGCCGAAGTCCCCGATTTCCAATCCGATCCGGGCGAGTGTGTCTTTGACTTCGAGCGCCGCCGCTCGCTCGGCGGGCGTCAGGGAAACGGGTTCGGGAACGAGCAACCGTTGGGCTTCCAAGGACCCGTTCTCACCCAACACTTTTTTGCAGACGCGTTCATAGAGTACCCGTTCATGCAACGCGTGTTGGTCGATGACGACCATCCCCTGTTCGTCCTGGGTGACCAGGTAGCGATTGTGAACCTGAAAACCGAGGTAGCAAACGCTGGGGCTGACTCCCCAGGCGGATTGCAGCGGCGGTAACTCCGTGTTCGCAGCGGGCGCGGACTCTGAGTGAGACGGTGCATCGCCTGGTGACGCTGTCGCGTTGGCCGTTGACTCGTCGCCGTCCCACGGCGCTCGTGCCTGGTCTCGCTGCGCTGCTCCGTCGAACGGACGAAATTCAGGAGTTCCTCCGAATCCGGTGGCGGGTGCATTGGTTGACGGCGCGGCCGATGAATCGATCCGGCGCGTCGTTGACGACATGGTTTGATCACGACTTCCGTCTTGGCCCGTTCGCGCCCAATCGATCACGGCTTGCCGTTGCCCGTCGACGTCGCGTGCCGGCATGCCCATGACGGATTCGCCGCGCGATCGCAAAGCATCGCCCGTAACCGGTTCGGGGGCTGGCGCCGCGCCGACTCGGTGCGTCATGTCGGTGGATAGGAATCGTTGCCTGAGCGTCTGTAACAACCGGCTGTAGACGCGGCCACTGTCGGTGAACCGCACCTCCAGTTTCGCTGGGTGCACATTGACGTCGATCATCTCGGGCGGCATCGTCATTCGCAAGAAACAGACGGGATGCCGGCCCACCATCAGCAGTCCCCGGTAGGCTTCACCGAGGGCATGCTGCAGGGCTCGATCACGGATATGTCGCCCGTTCAGGAATAGGTACTGCATCCGGTTGTTGCCGCGGTTGACCGCCGGGTCACAGGCGAACCCGAATATTTTGACTTGGGCGTCGTCGCTCTCGATCAAGATCAGCGACTCGGAGATTTCGGTACCGAAGAATGCCTCGATCCGATCGGCCCAACGTGGCGTCGGCAACAGATCGAACATCTCCTTGTCACCGTTTCGCAGCACGAAGTGAACTTTGGGGTTCGCCAGTGCCAATCGGGTGAACGCTTCGACGATATGTCCGCGTTCGGTTTGCGGGGTTTTTAGAAACTTTCGCCTCACGGGCGTGTTGAAGAACAAATTGCGGACTTCGATCGTGGTCCCGACCGGGCAGCCACACGGGCCTGGCGATTCGATCACGCCACCGCGAATATCGATCTGGCTGCCGCTGGGCGTGCCTTCGGCGCGGCTGCGAACGGTCATTTGCGAAACACTCGCGATCGATGCCAGCGCCTCACCGCGAAACCCGAGCGTGCCGACGTGGAACAGCGAATCGTCTTCGGGGAGTTTGCTCGTCGCGTGACTGGTCACCGCCAACGGCAATTGCTCGGCCGTCATGCCGTAGCCATCGTCGCTGATCCGAATCATCTCGACGCCGCCGCCCGCGATCGTCAGTTCGATCCGCGATGCGCCCGCATCAATACTATTCTCGAGCAATTCCTTGACCACCGAGGCGGGCCGTTCGATCACCTCGCCGGCGGCAATTTGATTGACCAGTTGCGGCGGCAACTGGCGGATGATTCGCGGCCCCTCCGGCGTTCGCGAGACTGGGGCGGAGGAGTCGATCGCCGCTTCGTTGGTGGTGGTCGCGTTCATGTCCTTGAATGTAACCGATCCGTACCGCGGAACAATCGCAAAAACTAGGCGGGTTTCTCGGGACTCGCGTTTCTAGGTGTCGCGATTGCGAGCCTCGGAGAGACTCGGCTACTCAGCCCCAATTATCGCCGGCTTTTGGGCGGGCGTCCGGCGGTTTGGATCCCACCTTTGGGACGCAGTAAGAAGACCTTCGGATCATCGATGATGAACGAAGTGCTCCACCGCTGGCCATCGTCGGCGCTACAGATGTTGTAGAAAAACGATCGCATCCGTTCGGCGCGATAGCTGTAGGGGAACTGGCTCGTGATGTAGTCGTCTTCGGTGAGGTCATCGACGCCGGGGGAGGCGTAGTAGTGGACCATGCCGTCTGGCGTGACGCTCATGCCGAGCGTCCACCAACCGGTGGTGGTCAGTTGCGGGCCGCGAAAATCGCCGCCGTTTTTGTTGCTGCGAATTCGCAGGTAGGCGTAGTCGGCACCGCGTCCGGTTTGATCCTTGCTCTCAAATTCGATGAACATGCCCGGCCAATAAATTTCGTTGCCGAGCTCTTCGACTTTGCGTTTGAAAATGCCGACTTCCTGCTCGATCATGGCGGTAGTTTCGAGTCCCAAGCGGAACCCAAAGTGCGGTCCTGACCGATTTTCCCATTCGGCGACGGGCGGCAAGAAGATCCGCGTGGTCACGCTCGGGGCTTCCGAAATATCGATGCGGCGGCGGAGTCGATTGTGGACGTTGCAGATGAAATCGTCTTGGTGCATCGTGCCACTGGGGCGACCGGGGATGCCGGTGAATTTGCTTCGCAGCAGCATCGATCCCTTGCTGCCCGGCAGACCGCCGGGCGGCGTGTCAACGCGTTCGACAACATCGGGATGCCCGCGTTTGACGCCCTCATACCAACGTCCATTGGCGGTTTTCCCCAAGGGCCCACGTTTATTTCCGTCGATATCTTCCGTGCTCTTGGGATTGTTGGGGATGTATCGCCACTGAACATCTTCAAAGTCGTCGGCGACGCCAGGAAGTTCAACGCCGGTCCCCGGCACGACCGGGCGCTGCGCCTGGGCTTGCCCAACAAGGGTTATTGAGACCAAACAGGCCACGCAGCCCGCGAGAGATCGCCAGCAGTTTATCCGATTCATGTTATCCGTCACTTCCGTTTCAAGAACGTTGAAATGGACACGGCAGGCCGGCAGCAACCACGATTGCTGTCTCGAGTAAGAAACTCGTCGGACGCGCAACGCCCTACGAAATTCCTGCCGTGACGGAGGCCCCCCTCCAATCCTGTCAATCGGTATTTTTCAGGCCGAACTCAAATCAAAGCGATCGACGAAATGTGATTCACCGCTGCAATCGCTACCAACTGTCCGTTGGGTGCGACCGTGGGGCCGCGGATATCAAAAAAAGGCTGGTTTGCGCGTGCCAAGTACCCTGGGGCGAATTATGATCGAGCATGCGGGCGAGACGCGGACGACAACTTGAGCTTGACAACAGGATAATCACCGTCCCCCCGTGCGAGGCGAGGTCGGCTCTTCGGAGTCGGCCTCGCCTTTTTCGTGGGCTTTCTGCCCCCAACCAGCGATTTCCGTTGACGGCGGGCTATCGTTCGGTGAATAATGGAGCCTGCGCGAGACGTCGATTTTATTACTGACGAATCTGCCGGTAGCGGAAGTCGCCAAGACTTTCGGTTTTCCCGCATTCCCCAAAACTCTTGGCGAGTTTCGCTACGCAGTAATTCAATCGACGTCCCCGCAGGCGGCTTCGGTTGCCTACGTCCTTCTCTCTTTTCGCAGGTGTTGCGTTGCTTTTGCACAACGAGTTCTCAACCGTGTCGGCTTCCCGCTACTCAGAAAGTCGCTCAGCACATCACTATGAGTCGCACAGCACCCGATCAACCGTGCGATCAACCGCTACCCCGACCCCGGCAGTGATCGCTGCGACTCGGACTGGTTTGGATCGCGATGCCAGCGGCCGCCGCGTCTGGGCGATCCGGTTGTGGTGGATGATGGCCATGACCGTTGCCGCATGGTGCTTGCTCGCCGGGATTGCGTCGGCCCAGAAGTACGACACCTTTGAACTCGATAAAAGATACGAGATGTTCAAAGATCCCAGCAACGCCCGTGATCTCGAGCGTGCGGCCAGCCAGCTCAAGACGGCCCGCGATCTTGACAAGGTCGAAAAGTCGGTTCAGGGAAAGGCCAAGTTTTATCTCGAAAAATACATCCCCTGGAAATTGACTCAGAAAGAAAATCTGCCGGAACTCAGCAAGACCATCGAGGATTTGCTGAAAGATCTCGATGGCGCCCAGCGGATGTCCAGTGCCGGGACGCGGACTTTGCTCGCGGGCACTTTCGTCGGCATGAAAACGATCGCTGAGGGCAATTACATGCCGGCGGCCCGTATCAACGCAATCAACGCCCTGGCTCGCCTCAATGCCACACCGCTGAATATCTCCGCGGGGCGCCCACCACTGCCGTTGAAATACAGCTATCCGATTTTGTTCAAACTCTACGCGAACGAAAAAGAGAATGACGGTGTCAGGGCAGCCGCATTGCATGGCATGCATCACTACACCACATTCGCTTTTCCCGCCTTGACGCCCGACCAGAAGAAGGCCCTCGTCGACGAGATGAATAAACTGATCGCCGCCGAACCACCGAAATCACGGAGCCCCGAAGCGCACGCATACCTGCAACGATTCGCGGTTGACATTTTGAACATTCTTCGCGACCCCAAAGACGCGTCCTTAGGTACGCAATTGATCAGCATTAGTACGACCGAAAAACAACCGGATCTAATCGCACTCTATTCGGCATCGAAACTAGGTGGATTGGACGCAGGTCTGCAAGGCCAAGTCAAGGATCCCGAGGAGATTACCAAGCAATGGTCACTGCGTGCATTCAATGCCATCGAGTCCGAATTGGCTCGCTTTGCATCTCAGACCCCACCCCCGCCGGCAATGCAACAACCGCCTAATCCGATCACCTTTCTGCGGAAAAGCAAAACGACGAAAGATCGGGAAAAGCAACGTAGTAGGGGCGCGTCGAACCGAGGCGGCATGCGCGGAGGCGGGCGGTTCGAAGCCGGCATGGGAGGCGACGAGATGATGGGGGACATGGGCGGCATGGGAGGCGACGAAATGATGGACGGAATGATGGGTGACATGGACGGCATGGACATGATGGGCGACGGAGGGATGATGGGCATGCCCGGCATGAATCCTCAAACCCCACCCCAGCCACCCGAAGTGAGCTTGTCACGCCGCAAATTGAGCTTCGTGTTGCAGCAACTGCTCCACGGAGCGACGGGATCGCCCAAGGGAAAAATCGGGGACAAACCAGCCGGCTTGATGGCGGCGGTTGACAAGCCTCAGCAAGCCGCGATCCAGAAATGGGTCGCGACCATCGGCGAAGTAGTCGATGCGCTCAACGATCAAACGCTCTCCGATCTCGAGCTTTGGACCGCGGCGTTGGAAAGCCAACGACCGGTCTTGGGCGCGCTGGCAGGCATCGAGATCAACGCGATCGAAGACCCAGACAAGATTGAAACTCGTCCGCTACTTCCGCTGCGCGGCATGGCACCGCCTGCTCCCGCCGAAACGCATGCCCTGCCTGGGTTGCCGCCAAGCGAGTGAGTGGTCATGATCCGTCGGTAGACGGATCTCGGTCGCAGATTACTCGTTGTCCGACACCCGGTCGAAACGAAGTACTCGACCGAAATTGTTGTACTCCGCCACAAACAGGCTGCCGTCGTCGTTAACCACGACGCCGTGAGGCGCATTTAAGATGCCACTGCGCCATTGGTCGGGTTTGATCGCGTTGGTGGCGACTTCGCCGGGATGAGTGTTTTCGCCAATCGTTTGCACGCGGTGCCCTGCCTTGTCGAGAACACTCACGCGGCCTTCAATTTCGCCGACAACGGCATAGTCACCCATCAGCGCGACGGCGGCCGGGCGTTTCATGTCGGGGATCGTGCCGAGCACCTCGCCATCGAGCGACAACATCACCATCCGGCGATTCTCGCGATCGCAGCACAACAGTTGTGGCGGGCTGAAACGAGTGTCGACGACCAACTTGTGAAGTGTGTTGAAGTTGTAGGGTACTTTCGGGCCACCGAAACTGTGCAGGTACTCGCCGTCGGCGGACAAGACGTGGATCAAGTTGTTGCCATAGCCATCGGCGGCAAAAATGCGGCCATCCGGCGCCGGGACGACGCTGGTGATCGTTTTCGACTTGCCGTTGAAATCGGCTGGCGTGAGCCGGAACACGATCTCACCATCGAGTCGCGTCTTGATGATGCCTTTTCCATTGTCGTTGGTGCCGAGGATGTACTCGCCATCATCGTCCGAAGCGATCACAAATCCATGCACCCGGCCTTTAAAATTGGGCACGTTGCGTAGGTAGTCGCCATCGGCGGAATAGACCTGAATGCCCGGTCGCGGTCCGGCTTGCACACTGACATAGACGTCACCCGCTTCGCTGACGGCAATGTCGCCGTGCATGTTTCCGAGTGTCGCCATCGGCTCGGGCGGCTTGGCCCAACCATCGACGTATTCAAACTCCAGAGCGGAGGGAGCGGTGGAGGCTGTCGCGGTGTCGGCAGCATTTGCCACCGGCACGCTGACGAGACCAGCGAGCGTGAGCGATGCGAGCAGCTTCGGAACTTGGAAAAACGGGGAACATGACATGCAGTTTACTTTCGAGAGTATGGACAAAGAGTTGCGGAAGGCGATGGGACTTATCGTCAGTATATCTCAATCACAATTCCCTTGACTGCCCATTGGAGAGCAAGTCGAAACGACGCTCTGGCTGACTGTTGCGGCGGGCCAGGCGGATGCTGGCACTCCAGACTGCAAGCTTGGACCTGGAAGCACATCCCTGGGCGTTGCCCTGACAGTTGTAGACGACTATCCCGAACGGGATTTCAGCCATCCACCGTAGGTATGCGCAGCGCCACCTAGGGTCACGAGTTAGAGCCCGTTACGACACGACCCCGTCAGGCCGATTGTGCCCGTACTCCACCTATCGGGACGACGAAAAGGTGTCCGGGTGTGCCGGGACACTTTTCTTCCACGTCTCCGCGCGACACCGACGCTGGCAACATGAACATTCGCAAGCTTCGGTGCAGCGCCGCGCGAGGTGATCGAGCTCGATTGGACGTACTACCAACCGGACGACGCCCCGGATTGGGAGACGTGACGAGTAGCACGCGGGAAATTCACTTGACTTCGCGACAGCGAAAGAATAGGTCGCGTAGTGGACTGAGTTGCTCGTCCTTCCAGAAATAGCCGGTTTCCCCTGCTCGGTAGGCGTGCTCCCACTCAGACTCAAGTGGCAACCGATACGGTTCGCGGAAAATCAACTCCAGAACGATCATACGACAATCCAAATTGCGAACGCATTAGCGGCTTTGGAACAACTCACCGATCATTGACATTCGGCACCAAGGATGCGGTGATACAAACCCAGATAGGCGTCCGCCATCCGGTCAATTGTGAATCGTTCGGCTACGGTGCGACGGACGGTGCGGCGATCGATCTCGTTGATACGCTCGATCGCCTGATTCGCTTCGTCAAGACTGTCGACCAGAAAACCATTGACGCCATGCTCAATCAGCTCAGGCATCGATCCGCGCCGTGAGGCGATAACGGGCGTGCCACAAGCCATCGCCTCAATCACTGAAAGCCCGAACGGCTCGTCGAAATTGATGAGGTGCAAAAGCGCGCGTGCGCCGCCAAGGGCGCGTACTCGCTGCGTCCCACCGACTGCGCCGTGATAGGTTACCGTCTCGCCATCCGCGATTGGCAGGACTTCCCGTTCATAGTAGTCAGTGTCCTGCACGATACCGTACATGTGCAGATGACGCCCGCTTCTGCGAGCCGCGGCGATCGCCTCCGCGGCCCCCTTGTCGGGATGGATGCGTCCAAAGAAAAGAAGGTCGTCACTGCCCGCAGGATCGAACGGAAATTCATCGATAGGAATTCCGTGATGAATCGTCGCAGCGTATCGCAGGCTGGGATGACGATCCGCGTCGCTGATGGCGACGTAATAAACCACATCCTGGTATTCCTCATACATCGGCAGGATTCGCTCGGACGAGAAACCGTGGATCGTCGTCACGATCGGCGTGTCGATCAGGCGTGCAAAAGCGTGGGCGGGGAAGTCCGCCTGATTGTGGACCAGATCGAACTGGCCGGCCTGCTCGAAAAGGTGGGCCAGATGTCGGAATTCCCAGACCTTCGCGTCGATTGATGCATCCTCCCCATACGGAGCGGGCACGACGCCGTCGAGCGTTGCCGCCGTGATGCTGTCGCACGTGGCGAAGAGCGTAACGTCGACCCCACGGTCGACGAGCGCCTCGGTCAGCATACTGGTGACGAGTTCCCAAGGGCCGTAGGTTCTCGGCGGCGTCCGCCAAGCAATCGGGGCTAGCATCGCTACACGCATATCAACATTTCGCTTTCAATAGCAGGATGAGACCTTCGTTCGGGGCAAGCACTGCGTCGATCGCACGAAGCTCGCGGTTTGAAGGCCCTATGTTTGAAGGTCGCACGGTTGATGGCATCAGCGTGGATGCAAGAACATCAGCAACACACGTATCGCTCGGCAGGGACTGTGACAGCGGCCGCGTCTGGTCGCTCAGGTTCAGCGCGATCAGCAGGCATTCATCAGCGTGGCGCCGTGTGTAGGCGAGCACATTCTCTGCTGCGTCGACGAGCGTGAAATCGCCGATCGCCAGTGCGTCGTGTGACCGCCGCAGCGCGAGCAGAGTTCGGTAGAGGGATAGCAGTGAGCTGGCGTCACGATCCTGCGCCGTAACATTGCGCACACGCCAGTCCTCATTGAGCGGTAGCCATGGATCGACAGTGCTAAACCCCGCATGGGCCGAATCATCCCACGGGATCGGAGTGCGCGATTGATCGCGACCGATCCCCAAACCGGGCTGACGCAGATCCTGTGGGTCGTGAACGCGATCGGGCGGTATTTCAACTTCGCCAATGCCGATTTCGTCGCCCTGGTATAGCGTCGGCGTGCCGCGAAGCGTCAACAGGAGCATGGCTGCTACTCGTGCTTGCGCCTCACCGATCCGCGCCGCAATGCGAGGCGCGTCGTGGTTGCCGATCACCCAGTTGGGCCAGCCAAATGAGGGTAGAGACGCTTCATATTCGGTAATCGTCTGTTTCAGTGTGGCGGCGTCCCAGACGCTTTCCATCAGCTGGAAATTGGAGGGCAAATGCACTTGGGGACGATCCGGCGTGCCGTACCATCGCGCAAGACGATCATTCGGCAAACTGATCTCGCCGATCAGGACTCGGTCACGATAGCGATCGGCCAGCTCGCGGAACTCGGCAGAGATTGCGTGCGCTTCCGGCTGGTCGGTCGAATAGAGCTGGATCAGCCGGTCGCGCTGCGTGCGGTCGGGCGTCCAGTCTGCATTGATCGGATTGTCAGGCAGCGCCGCAGCTTTGATGATGTGCCAGAGCACGTCGATCCGGAATCCGTCAACGCCGCGATCGAACCAGAAACGCAGTACCGCCATCATTGCCGAGCGTAGCTCGGGGTTGCGCCAGTTGAGGTCCGGTTGCGATGGGAGAAAAGCGTGAAGGTAGTACTGGCCAGTGGTCTCGTCCCACTGCCAGGACGAGCCGCCAAAGTCGCTGATCCAGTTGTTCGGCGGTCCTCCGCTGGGCGCCGGATCTCGCCAGATATACCAATCTCGTCTCGGGTTCTCGCGCGATGCACGACTTTCGACGAACCAAGGATGTTCGTCGGAGGAATGGTTGGGAACGAAATCGAGTAGAAGCCTGAGCCCCCTCGCGTGGACGGCGGCAAGCAGCCGGTCGAACCCGGCCAGATCGCCGAACATCGGATCGACGCCGCAATAGTCAGCGACGTCATATCCGAAATCCGCCATCGGGGAGGGGTAAATCGGTGACAGCCAGATCGCATCGATCCCCAGCCCGGCGAGGTAGTTTAGTCGCGACTCAATTCCAGCAAGATCACCCACGCCGTCCGCATCGCTATCCTGAAACGATCGGGGATAGATCTGATAGATCACCCCACGTTCCCACCATGTAGCCTGTCTTTGATCCTCGAACACCCAATTGACCTATCTCGGTTCGCTGAAGATATGAAGTAAGCACCTGCCGATGATTTTTTCTAAAAAATCAGCCGTTTTGGCGTTAGCGATCTGTTGATTTAGTCGTTTAGCCACGGTTGTCGAAGGCAATTGAAAACTGATCGACAAATGCTTGCTAGCCCGAATGAGATTTAACTGGACAGAACCGAATTGTCCAAATCAAAAGACGAACGGTCGAATACTCCGGTGCCACCGTCTCACACACTCGTCATCCTACTCTACCCGAATGCCGAACCAACGGCAGGGCAAAACGAAAGGGGCCAAAACGAACGGGGCCACCCTCAGAATCTTCCGGTGCCATCGTCTTCACGGTTGGCACGTCGGGCGATGTTCTCGGCGACTGGGAGGAGTCAAGCTGGCTGGCCAAGAACCGCGAGACCGCCGGTCTAGTCGGTCGATGGTCGTGCCGCATCCGAAGCGACAATTTCTTGTGGCAACAGCAACTCGCTGGGATGAGGTGCCAGATAAGGCGGCACGGTCATTAACATGCGACTGCCCCGTGAGTCCTCAAATTTCCAAAACGCAGCATCCTGTCCCTTCTCGACCTGCACGCTGAAGTAACCCGCTGCATCCATTGAACTGAAATCGAATACCAGTTTGCCATCGCCGTCGAGCATCCGTCCGCGAGTCGAGTCGGTGTAGCCACCGACGACCGTCGTTTGTTTGGGAACATAAAAGTACAGATCCCACCGTCCGCTGAGGTTCATCGGCTGTTCAATCGAAGACTGAAACGTAATCGGTAGGTCGCTTGGCCACTGCACACTCGTCATGTCGCTACCGTCACTCCAGACAACGCGGTGCAGACCATCGTAGGGACTTTCCAGAACGACGGTTCGGGTATCTCCGTCCGGCGGCACCGTGTTGTCTTGGGCGACTGCGTCCAGAGTGACCTCTTTGTTACTGTGCAGCGATAACTTGACGTTGCCACGGTCGCGGTAGTGCTTGATCAACCCACCGGTGATGTTCAGTTCAATCTGTTGGTGCTCTTGATCGAACCATGTGAATGCCTCGTTGCGACCTCGGTAACGATTGCTGTATTGCCCCGGTTTCACCTCTGGCAGATTCAGTGCGGTCGCTGGCACGAGGTCTTCACTGTAGCTCTGGGCAACAAAATCCAATTCGGTCGGTTGGTTCGCTGCGATCCCGGCGGCCAAGATATCGGCGATTTCCTGTTGAACGAACGGAGTGCTGTCCTTCCAGGGATTTTCGTCTTCGGGAACATCCCAAGTGGCGTTTTCAGGAATCTGGACCGATCGGTCGCGGTATCGGTCCCGTGAGCAAATGGAGACGGTTGACAACATCATCCGGTCCCGCATTCGGTAGGTGTGTCGCCAGACCTGCTCAAACGCTTGCTGACGTGCGTCGCCGTCGGATTTGCGGTACCGAGCATAGAGTTCGACGTAGCGTGTGTAGAGGATCAAGTCATCGAGTCTCGCTTGGATTTGATCGTCATCAGTCAACCGCCTGGCTGCATCCAGACTTCGGTACATTCTCGCGATAACGTCTTCCGAAGAACGCACTGAATCATGGTCTTGACTGACTAAGTGATAAAACGTTCGCATCGGTTCTTTCGTGGGACCGAACGCCTTGTCCAGGAAATCTTCGATCAAGACATCCACGTCGGCAGCGTGGTCGACATCCCATAGCAATTCAGGAGTGAGCCAATAGCCCAGCCCGTTGGCACCCCAAGAATCGGAGTTCTCCGAGTTCATGAAGCGCGCCCCATGTTGGTAGAAGAATGGAATCGTTTGACTTAGGTAGCTGATTTTACCTCCCCGTGCACGCCGCGGCAGATCGTGACTCCAGGCAAACACGTCGTGATAATCACGAATGCCAATCGTCGCGTCTTGTGCTTGCCAGCCTGAAACCAAATCTTCGATCGAATAGCCACCGCGAATGAACGATGTTGCAATGCTGATCACGACACCGGGGTGCGCCTTGATGTCCGGCGGTGGGCTGTGATCGTTATAGGCATACATGCCCACGTATTTTTTCCCAAAACCCAGATCATTGATCGCCTCGGCAACGTCATTGGCGAGTGTCAAAGCACGGTCGCTCGGGCTGCCCATCGCCACGCACGCATCACACTGGCACCAACCGCCCCCATCGGACGGGTCCATTGAAACACTCTCACGTTCCGGTTTGGCTTCCATCCGTCGCACCGCGTCGTCCACCACCAGTTTCCGTAACCCCGCGTTACTGACACAGAACTTCGCATTCCCGCCGCTGGGACGCTCCTCACCGACCAAGGCATAGTACTCGGGATGTGCCTCGAATAAGTTGCGATTACGCGAGACGATACCGCCATAAGCATGTCCGGTGTCGAGTTGGAAAGAGGATCGCATGCGATTGCGTTTCTTCCAACGATGGATCAAGTCTCGATTCGACCACGGCGCGCCACGAGGTGCTTGGCGCGTGAGATAGTCGGGCTGATCGCTCACGTCGAGTGCGACGGTGAGGTTCGCTTGCTCGGGAATCACTTCCCAGGTATCGGTCAAGAAAAACAGTCGATAGCCCTGTCTGCGGAGGAAATCCCAGACCGCACACTCAACCGCCTCTGGCGTCGTCCCCACGAGATACAAGCCCTGGTCCGTCGTCCGCAACACAAACTGATCTCGACCAGCACCCTGAGCATTGAAGTCGACATCAAAAGGCAGGTTGGTGAAATCGGATCGAACCCCAACGTAAATTCCGGCTTCCGCGGTGCCAGCAACCACTTCAAATTCAGCGCCACTGATGCGCCCCAAATAATCCGCCAGTTCGTCGGCCGCGGCGCGAACCTCCGTCGCTGCGCCAGCCGGAACCACGACCGGCATCTGAGCCTGCCCATCGGCCGCAAGCGTGACCGGGGGAACGGACTGAGCGTGCACGAGTGCGAACTGCGTCACCAACAGCAGGCTTGCTGTGACCGCAATTCTGACGATTCGGAAGTCAAGATCGAGTAGGGACATGGAAGTTCCATAAAGAAATGTCGTAAGGAATCTTGGGAAAGATCCGGAATTGCTAAGTTCGGCTTTCGCATTCTTGAGGTGCCGGACGCGCCTATTGTATAACAAATTGTTCAGCTTACGCGTTCAGACAAGTCATTCGGTATCATTCACTGATCCAGCTTTTCATAACCGAATTCGCCGAATCACATGCCAATACGTGCTTGCACAACAACCAGGGACACAGCCCACCGGGCCAGACTGTTCACCAATCGACACAGGCGACAGAAACCCATCGCCACAAATTGCCGACCGACGGCTCCGGCCGTCGTGAGGAACCGGGCGCGGACTCAGCTCAGACGGACGGAGCCGTCTGGCTACAATTGTCGACCGACGGCTCCGCCCGTC
>JBDNIG010000282.1:0-5049 GCA_041688415.1 Rhodopirellula sp.
AATCGTGGCTTGGTCCCACGGGACACTCTTGGTTCCTGCCCAGTGACTGTGGTCACGAGAGGGTAGGATTACGGGAACGTAGGGGTCATGGTAGCTGACGTCGGCACCCATCGCGGTCAGTCGATCCAACAGTTCGTACGAGGGTGATTCACGGTCGTCATCGACGTTCGGTTTGTAGGCGAGGCCAATCAACAGAATCTTGCTTCCATTGACCGCTTTCTTGACCGTGTTCAGCGCATCACTGCAACGGCGAACGATGTGCGTGGGCATCGCGCGATTGACTTCACCTGCCAATTCAATAAATCGTGTGTGCAAGCCGTATTCGCGCGCCTTCCACGTCAGGTAGAACGGGTCGATGGGAATGCAATGTCCTCCCAGTCCAGGGCCCGGGTAAAATGCTTTGAATCCAAATGGCTTGGTGCTGGCGGCGGCAATCACCTCCCAGATGTCAATGCTCATCGCGTCAGCTACGACTTTCAATTCGTTGACGAGTCCAATGTTGACGGCCCGGTAAATGTTCTCGAGCAACTTGGTCAATTCCGCCACAGCGGTGCTGCTAACGGGGACGACTTGATCGAAAACGGACCCGTAGAGTGCTTCCCCCGCCTGCAAACAATTCGGCGTGTGACCACCGACGACTTTGGGAATGTTGGTGGCGGCGAACTCAGGGTTACCGGGGTCTTCCCGCTCGGGTGAGTAGACGACATACACGTCCTGTCCGACTTCGAATCCCGCGGATTCGACCCGGCTGACCAATTCCTCCTCCGTCGTGCCCGGATAGGTCGTGCTCTCCAAACTGATGATTTGCCCTTTTCGTAGGTGCGGCATGATCTCCTCGATCGTGCTGACGACGTAGGAAAGGTCAGGTTCGAAGTGTTCATCCAGCGGGGTCGGCACGCACAGAATCAGGGCATCTACCTCACGAATTTGCGAGAAATCAGTGGTCGCGGCCAGCGTTCCGGATTCGACCTGCTGGGCGATCGCCTGGCTGCCAATATGTTTGATGTAGCTGTTACCGCCATTGATTGATTCTGTTTTGGAATCATCAATGTCAAAACCAATGGTTTTGAATCCGTCACTGGAAAACGCCAGCGCCAGGGGTAATCCGACGTAGCCCAGCCCAACCACTCCGATCACGGCCGTTTTAGTCTGGATCTTGTTAATTGTCGATGAATCGGAGGCGGTTTCTGCCATCATGGTGGATATATCTGTTGTGTCGGAAGAAGAGAATTGACGGTCCGCCCTATCGGTGTAGCGAGGCCACATAGGGTATTCTAAATTAGTCTGGCCGAAAGATCGGGAAAAGGGCGTGTATGCCGTAGGAGAGACGGCGACCTCGCGCGGGCGGTACTGATTGCAAGGGTTGTGCTGGCTTGGTTCGGCTGCCCGCAGTCTTTTCATGCGTGAAGACTAACGCGACCAATGTGGTGTGGATTTTTTGCCACGAATAACACGAATCGCCACGAATAGGAAACAATGTCCCGCTTAATTTCTGGGATTCGTGTGAATTGGCATTCACGGTTCGCGGGCGTCCCGCCCGCATTCGCACAAAATGCGGGCGAGACGCCCGCGAACCATAGGAAGTGCTGAAATCACCCCAGCGATTAGGCGGGACATTGATAGGAAATGGTCATATTCGCGCAAATTCGTGTTATTCGTGGCAAACAAAAATGTGGCAGTGTAATGATTTACCTCTCCCCCGAAGAGGTCGTGCGGCTTTTAAGTATTGTTATAGCAATGGTTTGCGCCGGGCACGCACCCCGCCCGCGCAGCGGGATGGGTCGGGACGAGCGAAGCGACGTCCCAGGGGAGGGCTCGCGCT
Source organism: Rhodopirellula sp. (assembly GCA_041688415.1). Taxonomy (GTDB): domain Bacteria; phylum Planctomycetota; class Planctomycetia; order Pirellulales; family Pirellulaceae; genus Rhodopirellula. The sequence goes on from JBDNIG010000282.1 coordinate 1,823, forward strand.
GCTTCGGTCGCGCGGACGGCCCTCCCCCGAAAAACTCGCTATAGGCTCGTTTTTCGACCCCTCCCACTTCGCGGGCGGGGTTCGCAAGTCGTTTCTGCGACAGCACTTAAAAGCCGCACGACCTCCGAAGCTGGGGGAGCACACGGGTTACGTAAGTGATTCAGCTGAGGAAAAACTGTATTAGAGCGCGTGGTCGATGGCGACGCCACGGAGTTGCAAACGATTGACCCAGATGTATTGAACATGCAAAACACCATTGATGACCATCTCTTTACGAAATTGAAAAATGGTCTCTCCGTTTACTGTGTTTTCAACTTTTTCGACGGACAATTTGGCGTTGGCCCAATCGCGATTGGACGGTCCTGATGCGGAGGGTGAGTTCATTGATCTGCCTTCATGGAAGGTAAAGTAGTGGTGGTGAAAACGTGTCATCGACAGGATGGTTTGGTGATTCGATTTCCCCTCGACCCACCCGTCCGGTAGAATTTCAACCGTTTGATTTTCTTGTTAAGCGACAGCGAAACAATAATATGCGTCCGATGGAAGTGTTACAATAGACGGATCGTCCGCCTCCACTCGCTGTTTTGCCTGAACGTCCCGATCGAGTTGAATCGCCATGAGCACGATGGATCCAGCCAGCGGAATCGTCGCGTCGTCCGAACAGACGTTGCCGGTCACGCTGCCGATCTCGGTTACCCAGTATTCTGAGTTAGTGCGCGGTGGTCATTTTGACGGACAATCCGGCCAGATTGAATTGATCAACGGGAGGATCGTGCGGATGAACCCACAAGGACCACAGCACGCCAGTCCGATCGACATTCTCGGTGAATGGAGTGTGGAACAGTCGCGGCGTCGGTTTTGGATTCGAATTGAAAAGCCCATCGAGCTGCCGATGTGTTCTAGTTCACCCGAGCCGGATATCGCTTGGGTGAAGCGGCAATCGTATGCCGACCGGCATCCGCAACCCAATGACATCTCGCTCTTGATCGAAGCCAGCGTTCATAGCGTTGCATTCGATACGGGTGAAAAATGCGAACTTTACGCGGCGGCAGCCATTGCTGAGTACTGGCAGATCAACGTGCTGCGGCGTGAGATCCGCGTTCATCGCGATCTGGATGGGAATGTCTTTCGCACCATCACGACTCACGCTGGTTCGGATGCCATCTCGCCATTGTGTTTGCCGTCGGCGTCGCTGCAGGTCGCCAGCTTGTTCGAGTCCGAACCTTAGCGTCCGTGGGGCGTTGCCCTGTCAGTTACCCACAAGTTATTCTTCATCCCGAAGGTCGTCGGCAGCGACCACGGTGGTCGGGCTGTGACCACCTTCGGGGTCAAATCGGTCGGTGTTTTCCTTTTCCGGTGGTGTTCGCTACGCTCGACCACCGGCTAATGGCTGTAACGCCTTCGGCGTAATTTGACTTGTGTATAACTGACGGGGCGTTGCCCCGGGCTGCAGTATTGCCGTCCCATTGGGCAACGCAGTGGTAAAATGGTATCCGACGCGTCAGCGAGGCGGCGTTCAATTCCTCGCTCACGCGTCGGGTTACCAAAACTTCACAGCCTATCCGCGAAAGTGAAGTCTCACGCGACTTTCGCGGAGAGAAAGGCGACAATCTTGTTCCGAACACCCCTTTGAGCTTGCCTTGATGTCCATGAAATTTTTCACCTCGTCCGCATCCACCGTGCGTGTCCTCGCTACCGTTTCACTCGTCGCGTCACTCGTCGGGTGGAGTGGTTGTTCCCGAACACCGGACCCCGCGGCGACTCCCAGTGATTCCCCGGTTGCGATAACCGACGATCCTGCGAGCGATGTGGAGGCCGAAGAGGAGGCCGAGGTGGAAGCATCGCCGCTGGCTTTCGAAGCGACGGTTTACGAAGCGAGTGCGGACGAACTGCTCGACGCACGATTGCCGATCGAGCAAACCACCGAGGGCTGGGTCCGTCTGTTCGATGGTCACACGATGTTCGGTTGGATGACCACCGGCAAGGCTAACTGGCGCGTCGAGGATGGTGTCCTCACGGCCGATCGCGGCGAGCCCAGCCTGCTGAGCACGTCGACACGCTGGGCCGACTTCGAACTCGAACTCGAATTTCAAAGTGATGCCGGCACCCATTCCGGCGTCTTCCTCCGCAGTGCGATCGATCCCACCGACCCACAAACGGACTGCTTTGAAATCAACATCGCCCCGAGCGATGATCCGTTCCCAACCGGTAGCATCGCCCAACGCGAGAAATGCGATCGCTACGAGGGTGCGGCGGAGCAGTGGCACACCATGAACCTGGTCTGCGACGGGAGCACATTGACGGTCAAGATCGACGGGACACCGATGTGTGAGAGTGACGATGCTCGGTCGCCACGAAATGGGCATATCGGTTTGGAGTTTTCCAGCGGAGCGATCCGGTTTCGCAACATCCGCCTGCGTCCGTTGGGGCTGGAGAGTTTGCTCGACGCGGAACTCTCGAAATGGAAGCAGTACGACGACATGCCTGGCGAGTTCACGCTCAGCGACGATCAAGAACTGATTGTTGACGGCGGCAAACAGCAGCTCGAATCGAAAGACAGTTACGGTGATTTCACGCTATTGACCGACTACAAGATGGACGACCCCGAGTCCAATTCGGGGCTGTTCTTCCGCTCCATTCCCGGCGACGTGATGATGGGATACGAATGCCAGGTCAGCAATGCGCTCGTCGATGGCGATCCGCTGCAGCCGGCCGATTGTGGACCGGGCGGCATCTTTCGCCGTCAAGACGCACGGATCGTCGCGGGCGAACCGGGCCGCTGGAACTCGATTCTGCTCACGGCGGATGGGCCGCACTTTGCGACGTGGGTCAACGGCGTCCAGGTCACCGACGTTTACGATGATCGTCCGGCTGATGAGAACCCTCGCCGCGGCACCCGCGTAAAACCGGGAACCATCATCGTGCAAGGCCACGACAAAACCACCCATGCGGCCTATCGCAAAATTGGCATCAAACCGGCACCATGAGTAGTAGGATGGGACCGTTGTCGCGTCCGGGCAAACGAAGGAACGAGCGAACAACGATTGACGGTGTATTGACGTGGCGTAAGCTTCCAGCTTGCGTTCGTCAAATCGCAAGCTGGAAGCTTACGCCACTTATTATTCCGACGATCCCAAGCAGTGATATTTGCCCCCTCACCCCCGACCCCTCTCCCCCGAAGCGGTGGAGAGGGGAGACTGGGGGGGACTCCTTCCTGCCCCACGTTA
>JBDNIG010000036.1:0-23394 GCA_041688415.1 Rhodopirellula sp.
ATCCCCGCGCTCGACGACATGTTGGGCGGCGGGTTGCTGCCAGGCACATTGACCGTGGTGCTCGGCGCAACCGGGATTGGCAAGACCCAGTTAGGGATTAGCTTCGCCAATTAAGGCCGTGCGCAAGAGGGCGAGCGAGGCGTTCTGTTCGATCTGACCGCCCGGGGTGATTCGCAAAGTCACGCGGAATACGCTCGGCGACTGTATGGCTGGGAATTGTCGCGGGCGGACGTCAGCCAGCGATTGGACCCCGATCAAGTTTGGGATCGCGACGGCGCGCGGCGTGACTGCATGCATTTGTTCCACGACGTGGGACGCCGCGTCACGGCGGATGACATGGGGCCGGATGGGTGGCGGGAGTGGAAATACGAGCAGGCCAAACGCCTCGACAAAGCGATCACGTTTTTTTATGGCAACTTCATTCACGGTGTTCGCCGCGTCGTCATCGACGGCGTGGAACCGGTGGACCGGGCGGCGGAGTCGATCCAGTTTGAATTGATCGAGTACGTTTACGGACAAATCATTCGCAAAGAATGCGAGTGGTTGGCCCGCGATCTGTTTCGTGTGCACTACCGCGACAATGCGGAACGAGTGGCTCAGACAGCCTATGACCGTGATGAACTGGGGTGTTTGTTGATGGCGACCAGTCACGAGGTGATGCTCGACGATTTAATTGCGAGGCCCATCCAGAGTGGTGACGTGTTATCCAATGCCAATACGATTATCCTGATGGGCAAGGTTCGTGACGGGAACAAAGTGAGTCGAGCAATGTACGTGGCCAAACATCGCGGCAGTGCCTGTGCCGAATCGATCGTGCCGTATGTCATCGAAGAATCCGGGCTGCGATTGGTGGCGACGTAGAGAAACCGTGGCAAATACCAGCTACTTTGTTTCCTCGCTCTCCACCAGCGTACGTCTGAATCGGTTATGATCACGGCACTCGCGGTATGCCCAACGCTCACGCAGTCGAGTCCGTCGGTGATGATTCGCTATCATGACTCGCGGTCATCGTTGCGAGCCTGACAATGCAGTCATGTACACGTTCTTTTTCCTTAAGACTCCCTCACCATGTGGCACATTCACGATCACAACCGTGCGCAAGCGGACGAAAATAAGACTGGCCTCTGTGGCCACTGGACAATCGAGGGTTCCGACGCCGCAAGACGCGGTGAGCACGGTGGTGACTGGATCTGTTGCGCGGGCGGTGGACCAACGGGAATTGATTTCGGGGATCGTTCGGAGGCGCTGCATTTGAGTGTTGCCAACGTCGGTGAAGATATTCTGCCAATCGTGAGCGAACAGTATGTTTGCGGCGACGCCTGGAAAATGCACTTTCCGCAGACCACCGGCCAGTATTCGCTGCGTCTATCGGTGCGTGTCGTGCACGCGACGGCGACGCGAATCATTTGGGAGCCAACGTTCTCCATCCAGACATCACTGCTCGACACCACCCCGTCGCTGGCCTTGACCTCACGTGGTGAGCCAGACGAGCGAATAGCGGAAATTTCCAGCGTGTTGCCAGACCAGGTCTCGGTGTGTGCCTGCCGCGGGCACGATGATGGTCAATTGATCGTGTTGCTGGGACCCAACGACGCACCGTTCGCCAAGAATCGCTGTAGCCGAACGCGGTTGGACTTACGGATTTTCGGAGAGTTTTTGGAAAAAGGTGTGATTCGCAAAACTCGCCCGTGGATCGTGATGGATCGTGGCGACGGTGGCGTTTCGAAGGAAGACTTAGAGGATTACTGCACCCAGCTCTGCCAAACGCCACTGCCACTGACAGCGTGATAAAAAGCGAATGAAAATTCTCGTTGCCGAAGATAGCAAGGTCATGCGTCGCTTGCTCGTTGGCTATCTGCGGCAGTGGGACTATGACGTCGTCGAATGCGTTGACGGCGAAGAAGCTTGGCAGCGGTTTCAGTCAGATTCCTTTTCGATTGTGCTCTCGGACTGGATGATGCCCAAGGTGGATGGGTTGGAACTGACTCGCCGCATTCGCGGTTCGCAGCGACCGGGCTATTGCTACCTGATTCTGCTGACCGCGAAAACCGAGAAGGAAGATTTGATTACCGCGATGGAAGCGGGTGCGGATGACTTTTTGGTCAAGCCGTACGACCGGGAAGAGTTGCGGGTGCGCATCCGCGAAGGCGAACGTATCATTCGCTTAGAAAGTGAACTGGTCGAGCAGAACCGGCAGTTGCGGGAAACGCAGGCGGCACTGGTCGAGAGCGAGAAGCTCGCCAGCGTCGGACAATTGGCGGCCGGGATGGCCCATGAAATCAACAACCCGATCGCATTCGTGGCTAATAACTTGGCTGTCCTCCGCCGCGATCTAGGCGAGATCGTCACGCTGGTCGATAAGTACGAACAGGCGCGGGAGTACATCCGTGACGCACCGCCGGAGCTAATCGAGGAATTGGGTCAGATCGAGAGCGATTGCGACTTCGCTTGGTTGCGAGAGCACCTGCCGCAACTTCTGCAGTCGTCGACCGATGGCTTGGCGCGCGTCCGCGATATCATTACCAACCTTCGCGATTTCGCCCGGTTGGACCAGGCCACTCAGGACGATGTGAAATTGAGTCAGGCAATCACCACGACGTTGGAGGTGCTCAGGCACGAAATCGAATCAAAGCAAATCGTCGTCGATACTGAGTTGCAAACGGTGCCCACGGTGTGGGGGCGCGGTGACCGCATCAATCAAGTCCTCTACAACGTTTTTCTTAACGCCGTGCAGGCCAGTCCCGAGGGATCGTCGATCGTAATCCGCGTGCTGCCCGTGTCCGGTGCGGGACGGATCGAAGTCCAGGATTTCGGTTGCGGGATGGACCAAGAGTCACTCGGACGTGTTTTTGAACCGTTTTTTACCACGAAGCCAGTCGGGACCGGCACCGGACTGGGGATGTCGGTCGGTTACGGAATTGTGCGGGCTCATGGCGGTATCATGAGTATTCAGAGTCAACTAAACTGTGGCACGAAAGTCACCATCGACTTGCCGTTCTCTCCTGAGTCTGCAACATGCCCACCACGAAGAAGCCCAGCATTCTGATTGTTGACGACGAGCCGGACGTGCTGTTCTCGCTGACCGGACTGCTCCGACGAGACTTTCAGGTGTTCACCGCTCAAAGTGGTGCCGCGGCGATGGAAGTCATGGCCGAGCAGGACGTGCACGTGATTATGACGGATCAACGGATGCCGAGCATGACCGGCACCGAACTGATGGGGCGGGTGCGGATGGAGCATCCCGACGCGGTACGGATCCTCTTCACCGGCTACGCCGACACCCGCGCCGTCGTCGATGCGATCAATAGCGGTGAACTGTATCGCTATATCAGTAAACCCTGGGATCCCGATGACTTGATCGAAGTTCTGCGTGAGGCGGCCCAGAAATACAACGAGACGATTGCGGAAGCGGAATTGATCAGCGGATTGGACGGTTATTTTGAAGATGCGGTGCGTCTGCTCAGCAGCGACGACGATGCTGTTCGGGATGCCGAATCGATTGCGAAGTTCAAGTCGCGAACGGAGGAACTGCAAAACCATCTGCGATGCTTGAAGAGTTCCGATGCCAGATCGTGAGCCAGCCCTGTTAGTCGTCTTGATCGAGACGGTCCCGTTGCGCTGGCACGTGGCGGCGATCGGGTCAGACAATTTTGTGATTCCGCTATTGCGATCCAACGACGGTAACCTTGATCAGTATCGAAATTTGGAGTCGGACGCGCAGCTCTCGTTTTTGCGACATCGCTTCGCTGGCGTATTACAGCGAGGTTGCGACCGGCTGTATCCCAAGGGCATGAAAGTCAGTCACTTTCTGCTGATCGCCGATGGGCACTATCCCAATGCATCCGAAGACATCACACCAGGATTGGCTGAACATTTTGTTGAATGGATGATCAATCCACCCGTAACGTACTTGTTGCACCGTAGCGAGTTCACGCAAGAGGCCGCTGCAGGGCCACACGACCAATTCGAACTTGTTGCCGGTGAGCTGCCCGATGACATTGCCATGATGCTTGGCGATAGCTGGTCCGAAATCGTCGCTCTGCTAGGGCAGCCTGACCGCTGGGAGCTGATCGCGCGACCACCCCAATTGGATGAATGAGAGTCGCGTGTAACGTCGATCTCATTATTGAAAGTTTCCCGTAGTGGGCGTGGCTACACGTCCGGGCTCTGGGATCTTTCACAAGATCCAGTACCTCAGAAGACCACATTAGCCGTCTGGATCGTCCAAGAGCGTTTGCAAGCGATCAGCCAGCAGCGAATCAAACTTGGCGGTCCATGTCTGGTCGATCAAGTCCACGCCGATCAAGTCGAGTAAATGCACTTGGTCTTTGCGTCGATAGCTGAGCAGCTTCATACGTACGAGTTCGATAAGGTCGACGACTCGTTTGCCGTTGATCTCATGGGCATCCGCGGGATCGGGAGCAACCGAGGCGTATTCTTGCTTAATCTTTTGATTCGCCCAGATCACGTGCAATGCTTGGCTCGGTTTTCCGTCCACGCCATCCAGATACATGGTGACGTCGAAAACATCCGCCCGCTGGAATCCGTATTTCGCCAGTGCGTCTGTTGCCCGCTGGGCGTCCTCGATGCGAAGCAAAATGTCAACATCTTGAGTATTGCGAACCGCACCTTCGTCGCGGGTGGCGACCCAAGCGGCGACTGCATTGCCACCGACTACTGCGTACGGCACACCGGCTTCCTGGAGCGCGCCGCAAGCACGGTCGAGTCTCTCCCGTACCTTTTCCATTGCACCAAACATTCGGTCAAAGACATACGGTCCCTGCTCTCGGACCAAGTCGCTTAGTTGTTGTGGAGTCATGACTGGCCATTGTAGCCTGTTTGTCGTGTGCATTGCATTGGATTCTGAATCGCTTCGCGACTAAATAGTTTGCGCACTCAACCTCAGAATTACGGGTGCTCTACTATTACGCGGCCCGGCCGGGCCGACTGCGGCGGCGTGGTGCATCAGTATCGTGATCATCCAAGCGATTCCGCATCAGCGGCTGGGTCGGCTGGGGCTTGGCAAGCCAGTTCTTCTCGGTGAGGAAGCGACGGACGAGCCGGAGCAGTGAATCACGATAGATTTCGGCATCGTGGCCGTCCTCGATCCAGACCCGTAGTTCGATCCGCTGCGAACGTTTCGCCACGCACACCAACGTGGCCTGCGGTGCAGGGGTCAACAGCACGTCGTCTTGTTCAATCGCCAGCTCGGTAAGGAGCCGGCAGACGTCCGCGGGGCGTTCATCGCGACTGACGGCGACCTCAATTGGGATCACGCTCAGTCGTCCCGCTCCACGCCAATTGACGACTTGTTCACCCACAAAATTCTGGTTCGGGACAATCACCTCACGGCCATCGTCGTCCGACAAGACGGTGGTGCGCAGACGCTGCGCGGCCACGCGTCCGCGAGCATTTCCCACCGTAATGAAATCACCCAGGTGTGCGGGTTTCTCAAATAACACAATCAGTCCACCGAACAGATTGCGGATCATGTCTTGCAGTCCAAATCCCAAACCGATCGTCAAACCCACCGCCAACCACTGAATCGTTTGCCAGCGAATACCAATCGACTTGCAGGCGATAAAACACCCCAGTGCAAACAGCAAAAAGCGTCCGAGGACCAGTGAGAAGTGCTCCATGCCTTCGTCAAAGGATACACGCTGCAGCACCAACGCATCGAACAACGCTGGTAGCAATTTGGCGAGTTGAAAGGCGACGAACAGCGTCACGGCGGCAAACCCGAGGTGCAGCATCGTGATCGGCGTCGTTTCGACGGTGGAGCTAACGATCGTTTGCCCCGCCTCATTCATCGACGACTGCGTGACGGTGTCCTGGATATTCCAAACAACGGGGTTGCCCATCTGCATGCTGGGGAAAATGTCGATCCACAGCCACGCCACGCCGCTGATGGTGGCGAATACCAACGCGCACTGACAGAGGAAGGCGAGTTGATGTTTCAGTTCCAAGTAGTGCTCGGCCAAGACGCCGGTCGCCGATGGATCTACGGATGGATCGCGATCACCAAATTCATCTCGGCTGCGTGGCGGTGGGACCGTTCCGGTGAGCAACGCCCAACCTCGCGCCGAGAGAATTTTGACGCCCGGCCATAGCGTGATCGCGATCAACAGGCTAGCGAGCGTGATAATCGCGCGCTGGATGATCGCGATGGCGGTGTAGCCGTAGCCGAGCGATGTCAGCGTGATCATCGCTAGCGGAAATCCGACGCCGACCAGGTAAATCACGAAGCGGACGCGGTGGATCACCTGACCGCCTAACTTCGCGATCAACGGTTCGAGAAAACCACCGACCGGTCGCAACGCAAGATGCAGGGTCCAGGTCACTAAAAACATGGCGGCGATGAAGCCGACCCGAGCGACCGAACCCCGCCACATTCCATGGTCAATTTCAGCCGTCAAGGCGACCAGATGGGCTGCCAAGACGAGGGCAAATCCAATCAATTTTAAGTAGTTCGCGGCGCGCTCACGACGCGGCAGTTCGACGGCGACGTGTTTATCAACGTACCCCCAATTCCGAAGCAATTGCCGTGGCACTTCCACCATCAACGCGACCAAGCCAGCCGCATAGAAACCGCTCGACGCATTGAGAGTCGATTCCGATACGTAGCCGTTGCCGAGCCAGCGGGCGATCACGTACAGCACCCCGGGCAGCATCAAGGAAACGATCACCGTCAATGCACCCGCTACGAGCGTGCGCGTGTCGGCGGTGGCCTGTCGCAGTCGTTTCCGATCTCCGATTCCCACCAGCCATGTCTTGGCACGCCAGCGGACGATCAGAATCACGATAATCGAAAACAACAACCCAATTCCAGCAACGGGATCGGAAACCCATTTGCGTTGAACCGAATACCCAAACTCGCCGCTACGACGGGAATCAAACAACGCCGCCAGGCCGCCGCGAAGTTGTTTCAGGTCGCTGATGCCGAGCGGATTGCCACTGCGAATCCAAGTGATGTGCCGGTTCACCAGCTTTCGGTAATCGCTCGTCAGTTTCGTTGACGATCTGTTGGCGGTATCGAGTTCGCCGAGTTTTTGTTGGTAGTCTTCGTAGCCCCGTCGCAGCGCCGTGAGCCATTGATAGCGCTCGCGAAGTAGACGTTGCAGTTGCGATTTCGTCGCCAACGATGGCGAATCCTGCGTCGTCCCGGCAGATGTCGTCAACAGTTGCTCGCTCTGCGAGACCGCGTCCGAGCCATCATAATCGACCATTTCGATTGCCAACTGCAGGTCGCGCGACCGAGCGAGGTCTTCACTGGCAAATGAATTGGTAGAGTCCCGGACCTGCCACTTGTCGAGTTGATCTTGTTTGTTTCGCAACAACAAACCGATCGTGGGAGTTAAACCGTAGTGTTCGATTTTGGCCGTGATGTCGTCGAGATCGCGAGCGGTGGCGTTGAGTTTGTCGGTGGCCTTGTCAAGGTGTTCCACGAGGTCTGCGTGTCGCTCGGCAAGATCGATCCACTGTTGGACGAACTGAGCATTCTCAGTCGCGATTTCGGACACGGGTGCCGGATTGGATTCGGCGACCTCGCGGAATCGTTCGGCCGATTCCCGGGCTGACTGCAGCGGGCTCGGCGGGCTATCCCAGCGACCAACTTGATCGGATTCCCAGTTCTCCCATTTCGTGACGGACGCAAACGCCTCTCGATCAGCCGAAACATGCTGTGGCGAGTCATGTCGTGGCGATGAAAAGTAGTTGGCTGTTTCGGCCGCGCAGTGATCGCTCGCGATCGCCCCCCACAGCGCCACGACCGGAAAGATCCAGCGCGCACGTGGCGGTAACGTAATCCGATTCATCAGGCGGCCCGTTCATCAAAATGACCGTGATTTCGCTTGTCCTCGACGGCTTCCTGGTGATCCACCTTGCCGCGGTTCGCGGAATCAATTTCGGTAGCGACGGAAAGGCCGGTTCCCAGTGCGTCGTCTGCTGAGACGACCGGCTCACTGACGCGCCGTCGGCGGCGGGGTTCGGGGGCCATGCGATCAAACAACGTGCCCATCATTTTCGGGTGATAGCAGACAAACGACCACAGCAGTCCAATGGCGATGCCGCCGCAGGCGTCGCTGAGAAAGTGAGCTCCCGCGTGGAGTCGTTCGAGCAACACACCGATCCAAATCGTTGCGAAGAGCACTCGCCCGCGCGGCAACATGATCCACAATCCAATCGTCAGTGCCGTCGCGGTGACCACGTTGGCACTCGGGAAGGCTCGCGTGCTGGCGTCAAAAGCTGCGATTTCACTGAGATCCCAGTCAAACGCCCATAACCAAGCCGAATCGTTGCCGAAGGACGCCAGATCCAAGCTGTTGGGACGAGGACGCAGAACGAACCACTTCGTGATTGTGGCCACGGCGCCTCCGCCCAATGCGAGCGTGGCCAGGCGAGGCACCTGCCAACGCATCCGTGGCGCGAGCAACATGATTGCCATCAGCACCAGGAATACACCCGTGCCGTGCGAAAATATCAACGATAGTTCCAGTGCCGAGTCCAGGTCACGCGGCAGCGGCGAGGAGTCAAAGAACGCCGCCACGCCCGCATCAACGAGGGTCAACACCGGCACCATCATGCCCATGATCACGGCCATGTAGACCAGCGTGACGGGCCGGTAGAGTGTCGTCGCTTCGGTCGTCGCGGGATTGATCCCCGGGCGAATTGAGCTGGCAATCGGTTGCGGGCGATCCAGACGTGGGCTGGCAGGCACCGCACCGACGGATTCCGAGCGTGAAGCAGGGGTGGGGGAGCGATCCAAGGGATTGTCCTTTTGATCGAGCGTGTTTGTTTGGGATCTGGACGTCGATCCTGATGCCTAACCAATCGGAGTCGCTGCCCGATAGATCAGAGCTGAAAAAACGGCGGCATTGTAATTGAACTCGCCCCTGACGACCCTTTTGCGGTAGATAAGTGTTTGTATTGTCGACCGACGGCTCCGCCCGTCGGGAGCGAATACCCAATAGCTCGGACCGACGGAGCGGTCCGGCTACGATGTTTCAGCTCGGACCGGCGGAGCGGTCCGGCTACGATGTTTCAGCTCGGACCGACGGAGCGGTCCGGCTACGATGTTTCAGCTCGGACCGACGGAGCGGTCCGGCTACGATGTTTCAGCTCGGACCGGCGGAGCGGTCCGGCTACGATGTTTCAGCTCGGACCGGCGGAGCGGTCCGGCTACGATGGCCAATCCCTGCACCGTTGATGACCGCCATGAATCAAGTTAATCGTCACTTGTCGTTTCTTCGTGCGACCGCCATCGGCGGGATTTTCTTCCTATTGCCGTTGGTCGTGCTCTGCGTTTTGCTCGGCCAAATCGCCCAGGTCGTGTTCGCCATCGCGGTGCAGGTGCAGCCATTCTTGCGAGATTGGCTGGGAATTCACGGGCCCGCTGGATACGTGTTGGTGATCGCCGTCGTGGTGCTGGCGATCGTGCTGATGTGCTTTGTGGCGGGGATGTTGGCCAGCCGCTCGATCGCACGACGGTTTACGATGTGGGTCGAAAAATACCTGCTGATGATGTTCCCACGTTACGCGATTTTTAAAGAACAACTCAGCGGCAATATCGGTGGCGAAATTGCCAAAAACCGACTCAAACCGGTGTGCGTGCAATTGGAAGGCTACACCCGGTTGGCCTTCGAGGTCGAGCGATCGGAAGGTGGGCGAATTGGAAACGGGGAATCCGAACCACCGGGCGCGAGTGGTGGCGAGCCGTTCTCGCACGATGAACGGGTCACCTTGTATCTGCCCGGCTCGCCGGACCCCTGGAGCGGCACGGTCGTCAACGTCTCCCCGGACCGAATTCGCGAGATCGAAACTCCGTTTCCCGACGTGCTCGGAGCTTTTGAGAAACTGGGGCTCGATTCACAAAAAATTCTGCGTGGTGAATCGGTACACGAGTAGCATGCGATTGCGTCAACATTCACTGGGGATATCGTCGACCGGTCGCTGCGTTTATCCTAGCGCAATTCATCACTCTCTCCGCGGGACGTTTTCTCCGCCGGACCGGCAACCCTTTGGGCAGGCCGGTTGGGTTCCATTGCGATGAGCGAATTCCTCGTTTACTACCGTCGCCCCGACCCCACGACCTGGGTCTACATGTCGTCGTTCTTGACGATTGGGCTGTTCTTCGTGTTTCGGCGATTCTGGAGCATTCGCAACCTCGATATTGTGTTGTTGATCTTACTCGCCCCGGGACTGCTCATGGTCAACGAGGGGTATCGTCGGCAAACTCGGCTCGACCGCGAGTTGGCCAAATCGATTGCTGCACAGAACGCGCTGCAGCAGCCCACGTCGATCACCACGGATGAGCAGACTTCGACGGGCAACGGTGCTGCCGAGATCACTCCCGTACCGGGAGAGAATGTCGCAAATTCGGCGGACGAGACGAAGCTCGCGAAGCTGGCCGATGAACCTCCGCCGACGGAACCTCCGCGGACCGAAGCTCAGGCCACCGCTTACGACTCCGCCGTCGCACTGCGGCGCGGTGGGTTCATTTGGCTATTCGTGATTGAGATGGCGTTGCTGTTTCGCATGCTGTTCGATCCGTTGATGGTCCGCCGTCCGCTCTTGGATCCGAATCTCACCACGGGCGGATTGAATTTTCTCGGCATCTCCTTGTTCATCTTCATGATGGCCAACGTCGTCGCGAGCACACCGGAGATCCAGCGTGAGCAGGGCCCGGAATTGGGACCGGGCTATGCGCTGATGAACATGTTGCCGACGATCCCGGTGCGTCCGATCAGTGAAGCGATTGCCGGTGCCGAACCGCCGACGCTCGACGAACTCTCGCCCCCGCAGCGACAGCGTGCGGCGGTTGCCAAGATCATTGCCATCATCAGCCAATCGGCGATCCTGATCGGCATCCTATTGATTGGAAACCGTCATTTCGGCAACCTCCGCTCCGGTGCCGGCTGTGCAACGCTATATCTGCTGATGCCTTATACGGCTCAAATGACCGGCCGCGTGGATCATTTCGTACCCGCCGCGTTGTTGCTTTGGGCGATACTGCTGTATCGCAAGCCGTTCTTCTCGGGATTGTTCGTCGGCGCGGCTGCGGGACTGGTTTACTATCCGCTGTTCCTATTGCCGCTGTGGTTCAGTTTTTACTGGCAACGCGGTGCTCGACGTTTCGCCGTCGGCGTGTTGTCGATGCTCGGTGTGCTCATGGCGCTGCTGGTTCTGGGCGGTACCGAGCCGTTCTTTGAGCACCTGCGGCGGATGTTTGGGTTGTTCTTTCCCACTCAAGACCCGCGTGGAATCTGGGAGTTGGGGTGGAACCCGGTGTGGCGGTTGCCGGTGATTGTCGCTTACGTGATCTTAAGTTTCTTCTTCGCGATTTGGCCGGCACAGAAGAATCTCGGTATCCTGATCAGTTGCTCGGCAGCGCTGATGATTGCAGCCCAGTTTTGGCATGGCTACGGTGGCGGCATGTACATGGGATGGTTTTTGCCGATGCTGTTGCTGACGATTTTCCGACCCAACCTGCAAGATCGCATCGCGTTGAAGGTCATTGACGCCCACCCGCGATCGCAGACTCACACCACCGCAAACATGGACGCAGCGTGAATCGGATGTCGAATTCCCTCCCTCATGGCGAATCGGGTGGCTGTCGCGATGCGCATGCACGCTATACCGACCAGCTCGCTGAGATCGACCTCGAACTCGAGAGCTTCGCGACCCGTGACGCGCGACTGGGCAGCGTGCGAGTCGGACTTTTTTTCTTTCTGGTCGTCGGCTTTGGCTTTGCCGTGACCACGGGGCATCCGTTTTGGATCGTCATTGCGGTCGCCGCCTTGATCGCGTTTCTCGTTGCCGTCGTACGCAACGAGTCCGTCCGCAGTGAAATGGAGATTCGCCAGAACCAGTCCCGCACGCTCCGCCGTTTGGTCCGTCGTTTGGACCGCGATTGGCAGGCGTTGGCGACCGATTCACTGGGCAAAGCCACCACGACGCTGCAGCTCGACGCGCGGCAAAACTCGCTGGCCACGGATCTCGATTTGATTGGCGACGCTTCCCTGTTTCAGCTCGTTTCGATGGCCGCGACCACGCCCGGCCAGCGAACGCTGGCAAATTGGTTGACGCGTCCAGTCGACCCTGAAATTTCCCGGCAACGACACCACGCCGTACAAACGCTCGCCCCCGCTCGTCGGGAACGATTGCAGTTCTACACGCTCGCTCGCGAAGTCGGCTCGTCGACGGGTGATCCCGATTCGTTTGTGCAATGGGCTCGAAGTTCCATGTGGTTGCCGTCACGCCGGTGGCTCATCCCGTGGGGCAACTTGACCGCGGCACTGGCCGTCGCCGCCATCGCCGCACTCGTCTATGCCACGATGTCCGAAAGCCGCGACCTGGCACGATTTTCCTTCGTTGCCTTGATTGCGATCGCGGTCGTCAATCTCACAATTGGATCGTTGCTACTTGGCCCCGTTGCCCAGATTTTTTCCATCGCGATTCAGTCTCGCCGCAGCGTCGAGGACTACGCCGAACTATTTCGCGCCGCAGAATTGCTGCCAGCCGATGCGGCTGAAACTGCCGCGACGGTCGACACCATTGGGAGCATTCGAAGAACGCTGTTGGGTTCGGCGGAACAACCGGAGTCTGCCAGCCTCGCGATGACGCAGCTCGCCGCGGTTGCCAAAGCGGGATCACTCAAACATTCCGCCGCCACCTTTCTAATCTATTTGCCACTGCAAGCGTTTGCGTTGTGGGATGTCCGGGTGTTGCGACGATTGGAGGCTTGGAAAAAACAATACAGTCCGCACGTCCAAGAGTGGTTTGTCGCCTTGGGCGAACTGGAGTCACTGCTCTCCCTCGCCGCCCTCGCCGATGAGTATCCCGGTTGGGCGTCGCCCCAGTGGATCACGGCGGACGCGGATGGCACTGTTCACGTCAAAGACGATGGAGAAATTATCCTGACCTGCGAGCATCTCGGCCATCCGTTACTGCGCGACGAAGTTCGTGTTCGCAACGACGTCACGATCGGTCCCGCCGGGACGCTGCTGCTCGTCACGGGCAGCAACATGTCTGGCAAGAGCACGATGCTGCGGAGCGTGGGACTGAACGTCTCGCTCGCGATGGCGGGTGGGCCTGTGTGCTGTCGAACGATGCGACTGCCGCCGCTCGAGATGGCCACGAGCATTCGCGTCAGTGACGATTTAAGTCAAGGTGTTTCGTTCTACATGGCCGAGCTGAATCGACTCGCTGCCGTGGTCGAACACGCCAGGGAACTCCATACTAGTGCTCAGGCTGTGACGCCGTCCCAATCGGTTCATCCGCGTCGACTCCTGTTTCTACTTGACGAAATTCTGCAAGGCACGAACAGTCGCGAACGTCAAATCGCCGTGACGCGAGTTTTGGGGATGTTGGTCGATAGCGGCGCCATCGGTGCGATCACGACCCACGATCTCGAACTGGCCGACGAGCCGGACCTGGCCCGCATCGCCCACACGGTGCACTTCCGCGAAACGATCACTCCCGACGCCGATGGTGATGAGCGGATGACGTTCGACTACATTATGCGAAAAGGCGTCTCGCCAACCACCAACGCGCTGCGCCTGCTCGAAATGGTCGGCCTCGGCGAAGAAAAACGTTCTTAAGCAGGTTCGGGTAATTCATTCCGCATAACCCCAGTAGCCGTTTGGCCGTTAGCCCCGGTTCAATGCGGGAACCGTGGCTAACGGCCTGTTGATTTAGTAACCCGACGCGTTAGCGATGGATTCGATTTGATCCCTCGCTTACGCGTCGGGTTACCATTTGACCGCAACAACCGCGAACACGATTAACTCAACAGGCCGCTAACACCAAAACGGCTGATAGACCGACACACTTTCCCAAACCTGCATTAAAAACCGTCTGTATCCACAATGGATCAAGCTACCCACAACCGCATCGTCTCATTCATTTGGGGCATCGCTGACGACGTGCTTCGTGACCTGTTCAGACGCGGCAAATATCCCGATGTCATTCTGCCGATGTGTGTGCTGCGCCGGCTCGATGCCGTTCTGGAACCCACCTCGATGGCGGTTCTCGATACCAAGCAGATGCTCGACGAAGCGAAGATCACCGAACAGGGCCAAGCCCTCTGCAATGCCGCTGGCCAGCCATTCTACAACACGTCCAAGTTCACGATGCGGGATCTCCGCTCGCGCGGGAACCAACAGCAACTGCGGGCGGATTTTGACGACTATCTCAACGGGTTTTCACCAAACGTTCAGGACATCCTCGAGAACTTCAAATTTCGCAATCAGGTCCCCACGCTCTCCAAAGCCGACTCGCTCGGAACGCTCGTCGAAAAATTCTGCGATCCCGACATCAACCTCAGTCCCAATCCGGTGCTCAACAGTGACGGCAGCGTTCGACATCCGGCGATGGACAACCATGCGATGGGAACCGTTTTTGAAGAGCTGGTTCGCAAGTTCAACGAAGACAACAACGAGGAAGCGGGCGAGCACTGGACGCCGCGAGATGCCGTTCGTTTGATGACCAAGTTGATGTTCTTGCCCATCGCTGACCAGATCAAACCTGGTTCCTACGAACTCTATGACGGTGCGTGCGGGACCGGCGGTATGTTGACCGTCGCCGAAGACACGCTTGTCGAGCTGGCCGGCGGTGAGCAATCCGGCGTGAAGACCTATCTTTACGGTCAAGAAATCAATCCCGAGACGTTCGCGATCTGCAAGGCCGACATGCTGATCAAGGGCGACGGCGAGAACGCGGACAATATCAAAGGCGGCGCCGAATACAGTACGCTCTCCAATGACGCCTACGGTGCGAAGGAGTTCGACTTCATGCTCTCCAATCCGCCCTATGGCAAAAGTTGGAAGAAGGATCTCGAGTCGATGTGCCCGTCGGGCAAGAAGGACTCGCTACGTGATCCGCGATTCCGAATCTCGCACGCCGGTGACTCGGACTATTCGCTCGTCACACGATCCAGCGACGGTCAGATGATGTTTCTCGCCAACATGGCGTCAAAGATGAACGACCGCACCGAACTGGGCAGCCGCATCGCTCAGGTTCACAACGGCTCGTCGCTATTCACCGGTGATGCGGGTCAAGGCGAAAGCAATATCCGCCGCTGGTTGATCGAAAACGACTGGGTCGAGGCGATCGTCGCACTGCCGCTGAACCTGTTCTATAACACCGGGATCGCGACCTATATCTGGGTGCTGTCCAACCGCAAACCCGAGCATCGCTGTGGCAAGGTGCAGTTGATCGACGCGAGCCAGTGGTACCGACCGCTGCGGAAGAACCTGGGCAAGAAAAATTGCGAACTGGCCGAAGAAGACATCAAACGGATCTGCGACGCCTACTTGAACTTCGAGGAAACCGAACAATCAAAAATTTTCCCTTGCGAAGCGTTTGGGTACTGGAAAGTCGTCGTCGAGCGTCCGTTACGCCTGCGCAGCAAATTGACGGTCCCGCGTATCGAAGCGTTACGTTTCGCCTCGGGTGATGAAAAAATTCGTGAGACGCTTTATGACGAATTCGGAGAAACGCTGTTCGAGGATTTTGGCAGCATCAAGAAACAACTCATCAAGCGACTGGCGGAGTGGGGCGACAGTGACGAGGATGAAGATAGTGGTGGCGGAAAAAGTTTGCCCGAGAGCAAGAAAAAGAAACTGCTGAAGGCGGAAACGTGGCAGCGAGACGCGCGTTTGGTCGAACTCGGGACTTGGCTGCGCGACCACGTCGGCGGCGAAGTCTTCGACGACTACAACGTGTTTGAAGAAGTCGTCGCCGCGAAACTATCCGAGCACAAAATGAAACCGAGTGCATCGGAACTCAAGATCGTGATGCGAGCTGTTAGCGAAGTCGACGAGACGGCGACTCCCGTGATCGCCAAGGTTCATAACCCGACGCGTAAGCGATGGACCAGCAAGGAAGCCGCCGACCCCCAGCATGGGCGCTACCCGTGGGATAGGCTTCCAGCCTGTCTGCAACCCTCCCATGACAGGCTGGAAGCCTATCCCACGGGGACGATCGTCGAATTCGAGCCCGATTCCGACTTGCGCGACAGTGAGCAGATTCCACTGCTCGAACCCGGCGGGATCCACGCGTTCATTGAGCGGGAAGTACTGCCGTACACGCCCGACGCGTGGCTGCAAGACAAGAAGGGCAGCGTCAAGATCGGCTACGAAATCTCGTTCACGCGGCATTTTTATAAGCCAGAAGCTCTGAGAACTCTCGATGAAATCCGCGCCGACATCATTGACGTCGAGAAAGAAGCCGAAGGATTGTTAGATGACCTGCTGCACGGGAGCGTCGCATGATCGCGGATCTGAAACCGTATCCCGAATACCGCGAGGACGGGCCAGTCTGGTGCGAGCGAATTCCATCGGGTTGGCAATCCATTCGAAACGGTCGTTTGTTTCGCGAACGCAATCAAACGGGTTTTGCCGACCTCCCGGTCCTCGAAGTATCACTGAGAACCGGAGTGCGAGTTCGCGATTTGGAAGCGGGTAGTCGAAAGCAAGTCATGTGGGACTTCTCGAAATACAAACGAGCTCGATGCGGAGACATCGCGTACAACATGATGCGAATGTGGCAAGGAGCCATCGGAGTTGTGCCAACCGACGGTCTGGTCAGTCCGGCGTATGTGGTTGCCAAGCCATTCTCAGACGTCAGACCGAGATACTACAGTTTTCTATTTCGGACGGCTGCATACACGCAACAAATTGATGCATTCTCACGCGGGATCGTAAAGGACCGTAATCGACTTTACTGGGATGCATTCAAGCAGATGCCGTCGCTATCACCGCCACCGGACGAGCAGGCGTTGATTGTTCGTTTTTTGGACTGGGCGAGTGTGCGGCTTTCGAAGGTGATTGCGGCGAAGCGGAAAGTGATCGGGCTGTTGGACGAGCAGAAGCAGGCGATCATCCACCGCGCCGTCACCCGCGGCCTCGACGAAAACGTACCCCTCAAACCCTCCGGCCTCGACTGGCTCGGCGACGTGCCAGAGCACTGGGAGATTGGAAGACTGACTCGCTACATAACGAAAATCGAACAAGGCTGGAGCCCGGTTGCATCAAACGAAAAACTTGCTGACGACCAGTGGGCAGTTTTGGCGTTATCTTCGATCAATCGCGGCACCTTTGATGCGACAGCAATCAAGCCCATTCCGACTCGGCTAGCTGTGCCCTCGCGGATGGAAATCAAAGAGGGTGACATTTTAATGACTCGCGCAAATACACGAAAACGCGTCGGAGATGTCACGATGGTCACCGGACCGCGACAATATACGATTCTCAGTGATCTGATCTACCGCCTGACAGTGCGACAGAGCGACGTATACCCTTCATTCCTTGTCTTTCAATTGCTCTCTCGGATTGGGCGGTTTCAAATAGAAACCGATGCGCGCGGATCGAGTGACACTATGCCGAAGATCTCGCAGAAACATATTAGCTCTTGGAGTGTGGTCATTCCTGAATTGCCAGAACAAAAGTTGATCGTGGCGGAGATACAGTCGCGGTTGAAAGACGTGAACCGCGTAGTCGACTCAGTTTTTAAAGAGATCACCCTCCTTCACGAATACCAAACTCGCCTAATCTCAGACGTCGTGACAGGTAAACTCGACGTGCGCGAGCTGGCTCGGTCGCTTCCAGCGGACGTCAGCGAGGAAGCCGCCGAAATGGCTGCTAGCGAACCCACCCATAATGACTTCGCCACCAACGAAGAATTGGTCGAGGAGGTAAGATGAACCGAGTCCCGACAAATCCAAAGATTTATCACATCACCCACGTCGACAATCTGCCGAAGATTATACAAGGGGGGGTGCGTTTGGTCTGATCGCCAGAGGTTAACGCAGGGATTTGCTTGTAAAGTTGTTGGGATGCCGACGATCAAACAGCGAAGACTTGTAGAGATTGATGTGACGTGTAATCCAGGAACCAAGGTCGGCGAGTACGTTCCATTCTACCTCTGTCCTCGTTCGATCATGCTGTACATTTTCTTCCGACAGAACCATCCAGATTTGCCGTATCGCGGTGGACAAGAACCGATCATCCATCTGCAAGCGGACATGAACGCCTGCGCCAGTTGGGCAAATAAGAATAGTAAGCCGTTTGCCTTCTCGACGAGCAATGCGGGATCGTTGACGGCAGATTTCTACAATCAGAAGAACGATCTAGACAAAATTGACTGGAACGCGGTAAATGCGAGGGACTTTCGCGGCCGCTTAACACAAGAGCGGAAACAAGCGGAATTCCTAATATTTGACTGGTTCCCGTGGTCTCTTGTCGAACACGTCGGTGTTTTCGATCAAAATAGATTGAAACTGGTTCAAGCAGCGATCGCAGCTGGTTCGCACCAGCCGACGGTCCAGGTTGAAAACAGTTGGTACTTTTAAAGTAAGCAAGCCATGATCCAAATAACTCGAGGCGACATTCTGCAAGCGGACGCCGAAGCGCTGGTCAACACCGTGAACTGTGTCGGGGTGATGGGCCGTGGTATTGCCGCGCAGTTCAAGAAGAAGTTCGAGGCTAATTTTAAAGCCTATAAAAAGGCTTGTGACCAAGGCCAGCTGACTCTTGGAACCGTTCTAGTTTACGATCGCGAGCAGTTGCTGAACCCACGCTATGTGATCAACTTCCCTACAAAAGACCATTGGCGCGCGAAAAGCGAGATTGAAGATGTCCGTACTGGGCTAGTCGCCCTAGTCAACGAAGTGAGAGAACGCAATATCAAGTCGATTGCGATTCCGCCCTTGGGATGTGGTCTTGGTGGACTGAAGTGGTCACAAGTGCGTCCATTGATTGAAGGTGCTTTCGCTGACCTACACGAAGTGGATGTGTTGCTTTACGAACCAGCCGGTGCGCCCGCTGCCGACAACATGGTTCATCACAAGAAGCAGCCAAATATGACCGTAGCGCGTGCGGCGATGCTTGGTTTGATGCGGAAATACCTAGCTGCAGTAATGGATCCTTTTGTTACGCTTCTTGAAATTCACAAACTGATGTACTTTTTGGTTGAAGTTGGTGAACCGATACCGAAGTTGCGATTCCAGAAGGCTCCGTACGGTCCTTATTCCGAGACCCTTCGATTCGTCCTGGAACAGACCGAAGGACACTTTACGCTTGGGTTTGCCGATGGTGAAGACGATCCTGAAAAGGCGATCCAGCTATTGCAGAAGGGGATAGCAAAGTCAGAAAAATTTCTTCATCAACATCCGAATACACAGGCTCGATTCGATCGTGTTGCAGATCTTATCAACGGTTTCGAAACGCCTTATGGAATGGAATTACTCGCAACTGTACATTGGGTAGTTGCGAGAGACGGCGCAAGGTCGCTCGACGAGACAGTCGAATTGGTTCATGGATGGACTGAAAGAAAACGCAAGTTGTTCCCTCGACGCCACATCGAACTTGCCTGGACCGTTTTGCACGAACGAAATCTCTTTCCCGATTGATTGCCCGTTTGTCAGGATTTCCGCAAAGAGGAACTCGGGGTCAAGAGGAGGTGCCCCGGTATATGAACATCACTGGCGACAGGCAAGCAAACTCGCGGACATCGAAGCTGGCTTGCGAACGCTCGCCGACGAGATCGACCGTCTCAAAATTCGCTCGATCGCCCTGCCCGCCCTCGGCTGCGGCCTCGGTGGACTGGACTGGGAAGAAGTGTTGTACCTGGTCGAATGTCAGTTTTCCAATGCAGGCACCCATGTGTCGCTGTTCCGACCCAATAAAAGCGTCTAATTCTATGAAATCATTGTGGGGCCTGAGCGGAATAGGCTTGCCAAACCCCGTACAGCCCCGTAGGATCAGCGAAAGTTCCCTTTTTGGGAACAAGGGAGTTGACTTCTCAATGGGAACGGACGATCATTGATGAGGATCATCTCACGGAGTGCATTGTCGAACTACGGCGCAGCGAATCCACGCAGCGACCAAGCGTTAAAGGCGTGGGGCGCTGAAGCCAAGCATGCCTCGTGGTCGACCCCAGCGGACGTCAAGGCGCAGTACGGTAACGCCAGTATCTTGAAAGATGGCCGTGTCGTTTTCAATATCTGCGGAAATGAATTTCGCATGGTGGTCTGGATCAACTACAAATACTTCACCATCTACATTCGATTCATTGGAACTCACGCCGAGTATGACCAAATCGACTCGCAAACGATCTAACTGCCCCACGCCGAAGATCATTAAGACCGAACAGGATCATCAACGTGCACTGGCACGCGTGGATGATTTGTTCACCGCGAACCCGGGTACCGACGAAGGTGACGAGCTAGATCTGTGGTTGTTGTTGATTGAAAAGTATGAAGACGAAGAGTTCCCTATTGGTCTGCCGGACCCGATTGAGGCGATTCGCTTCCGCATGGATCAAGCGAATTTGAAGCAGAAAGACTTGATCCCTTTGCTTGGCAGCAAGAGCAAGGTCTCCGAAGTTCTCAGCGGAAAGCGATCATTGTCCTTGACCATGATTCGCAACCTTGTTGATGAGTGGGGCATCCCTGCGGAAGTCTTACTGCAAGAGCCGGATGCTGAACTCAGTGACAGTAAATTTCTTGAATTAGGAAAACGTTTCCCGTTGTCGGAGATGGTCAAGCGAGGCTGGCTGGACGGAGTAGTGGAGTCACTGACCGAGGCCAAAGCACAGATCGAAGATGTGCTCGCGAAATTTGCCGCACCGGTCGGAGGAGATCCAACTAAGCTGGAAGTCTTCAACCGTCAGAATGCACGGTGCGGCAACGCCAAGGATGACGCAGCACTCGTTGCTTGGCAAATTCGCGTCATGAGCGTCGCAAAACAGCGTGCGGCACTTTCGTATCAAAATGGAACGGTGGACAAAGACTTTTTGCGAGAAGTCGTTCGGCTTAGTTTTTTCGATGATGGCCCACAACTTGCTGAGGAGTTTCTTGCAAAAAACGGGGTTCATCTCGTCATGGAGCGGCATTTGCCAAGGACCTACTTGGATGGGGCTGCCATGAGATTAGGTGATGATGGACGCCTCATTGCTTTAACCTTGCGGTACGACCGGCTGGACAACTTTTGGTTCGTTTTGCTTCATGAATTGGCACACATTGCCCTGCATATCGACACAAATATTTGCCAAGTGGTCTTCGACAACCTAGACGAGCAAGGAACTGATAAGATTGAGAAGGAAGCTGACGCCCTCGCGCGAGAATCGTTGATTCCTCGAGCCGATTGGCAGAAGGCAAAACTGACGAAGAATCCAACGGCTGCACGTGTCAAAGCATTTGCTGAGCAATACCGAATTCACCCCTCCATCCCAGCAGGTCGGGTTCGCTTTGAATCGAAAAATTTCACCATACTTTCTACATTGCTGGGTAACCGCCAAGTCAGAACACAGTTTGAACGATGATTGCCGATAAGCCGGAATACGAACACGCCAGTAAACAATTGGCCGAGCAAAAGACGCGTCTCACGAGGCATCGTGAGAAGCTTCGTGAAGATGGCTTGGACAATGAACAGATTAAGCGAGCGATGGATCCGCTGGAATCATTTTACTTTGGCAAGCTTGAGGAAGTCCAAGCGTTTGCACATGAGCATGACGCACGATGAGTGAAGCCGATGCTGAAAAACTAGCGGATGAGGTCCACGAGAAACGACTGCTTTACGGCAAGGTCGCGGGTGGGGTTAGCGATACCAGCGAAGGTGGACTCGAGAAAATTATCTTCGACGATATGGTTGCTCGCGGTTGGTGGAAGGGTGACGCGAAGGATTATGATCGCGAATACTGCGTCGATCTCGTCAAGCTGCGAGAATTTCTGAACGAAACTCAACCGAAGACTGCCGAGGATTTACTTCTCGACACGGACAATCCGACACGGCGGAAGTTTCTAACCAGGCTCGAGAAGGAAATCGGATCGCGCGGCGTCATCGACGTCATCCGGCGGGGGATCAAGTTCGATCAACACGAAATCGAATTGTTCTATGGCACGCCTTCGCCGGGCAACGTAACCGCAGCCGAACTGTTTGGCAAAAACATATTCAGCATTGCGCGGCAACTGCGATACAGTCTCGACGAATCCGGTCGGGCGCTCGATCTGGGGATTTTTGTCAACGGATTGCCGATCGCGACGTTCGAGCTGAAGAATAATCTAACCAACCAGAGTGTCGACGATGCGGTCGCTCAGTACAGCGATCCACGACAGCGTAATCCAAAAGAGCGGCTGTTTGCTTTCGGTCGCTGCATCGTTCACTTCGCCGTCGATGACCAGCAAGTGAAAATGTGTACGCACCTGCAAGGCAAGAAGTCTTGGTTTTTGCCCTTCAATCGGGGCTGGAATGATGGGGCCGGCAACCCACCGAACCCGAACGGGCTGAAGACGGATTATCTCTGGAAGAAAATACTGACGCCCGAGTCCACCACGAACATCATCGAGAACTACGCTCAGATCGTTGTTGAGAAAAATGCGAAGACGGGCCAGAAAACTCGCAACCAGATCTTTCCTCGATACCACCAGCTCGCCCTGGTTCGCGAATTGCTCGACGATGCGCGGCAGCGAGGCGTCGGCAAACGCTATCTACTTCAGCACTCGGCGGGCAGCGGCAAGTCAAACTTGATCGCTTGGCTGGCTCACCAGTTGATCGGGCTGCGAAAGGATGGCGAGGTGATTTTCGAGACGGTCATCGTGATCACGGATCGCACGATTCCCGATCGA
This sequence comes from Rhodopirellula sp., assembly GCA_041688415.1. GTDB lineage: Bacteria > Planctomycetota > Planctomycetia > Pirellulales > Pirellulaceae > Rhodopirellula. The sequence goes on from JBDNIG010000036.1 coordinate 22,625, forward strand.
TAGATCGACGCAACGATCCGCCAGTTCATGCAAGTGGGATCGACGGTGGGGCATGCCAAGCATAGTGGCGACCTGCGGAAGTTCATCGAGTCGGGCAAGAAAATCATCATCAGCACGGTTCAAAAGTTCCCATTTATCCTGGATGAAATCGGTGACGCGCATCGCGGCCGAAAGTTTGCCCTGATTATTGACGAAGCTCATTCGAGCCAAGGTGGCAAGGTCGCCGCAGCGGTGAACGAGGCGATCAGTGACCCCGAAGATACGATCAACGATGCGTTAGAAAGGCGGATGGCCGCGCGCAAGATGGTCACCAACGCGAGCTACTTTGCGTTCACGGCAACGCCCAAGAACCGAACTCTAGAGATGTTCGGCGATGCGTTCCCCGGGCCGGAGGGCAAGACAAAGCATCGCCCCTTTCACACCTACACGATGAAGCAGGCGATCGACGAAGGGTTCATCATCGACGTTTTGAAGTATTACACGCCGGTGGCGAGCTATTACGAGCTCGAAGCGGTCGTCGACGATGATCCAATGTTTGACCGGACGCGCGCCCAGAAGAAGCTTCGCAAATATGTCGAACGCCATGATCATGCCATCCGATTGAAGGCGGAGATCATGGTCGATCACTTTCAGGAATACGTTTTGGCTGCACGCAAGATTGGTGGCGAAGCGCGCGCGATGGTGATCTGCAGTGGCATCCCCCAAGCGGTCACATACTTCCGGGGCATCCAAAAGTATTTGGAAGAGATCAAGAGCCCGCACTGCGGGAA
>JBDNIG010000283.1:0-5241 GCA_041688415.1 Rhodopirellula sp.
GCGCGTATCAGCTCAGACGGTCGGAGCCGTCTGGCTACAATTGTCGACCGACGGCTCCGTCCGTCGTGAGAAACCGGCGCGTAGCAGCTCAGACGGGCGGAGCCGTCTGGATACAATTTCGGAAGTAGGCCGGGTGTGTTCGCTCAAACGGACGCCGCGTGCCCGCGCCGATTCCGTCGCTGTGTTTGAACAATGACTCCGTTCTAGGTTGTCTTCGACGCTGCCACGTCACCAGTACTGGGACTCGTCGTCTCGTCCTCCACTCAAGCACAAAAATCGCTGGGGTACGCACGAATCCAAATCAATTCCGAGATCCCTTCGTGGTGCGGGACTTGCCCCGCCGGTATGGCAATTGCTACGCAGCGTTCAGCAGCGTCGCATTCTGAATTGCACTCTGCGTTCGAGCGAACGCGAACTCCACCACTCATTCGCAAAGAAGGACACCCCCATGGATCCCAAGCCCGACGAAGCACGCACCGGCGACAACGTTCGCGACAACACAATCATTGATGACCGTACCGAATTGCTCGCGCCACTGCGACTCCATGCGAGTTGGCCTGCGATCTTCGCGGGTCTGATGAGTGCCTTGGCAATCGTGTGGTTGCTGACGCTGCTCGGAACGGCGATCGGTGCCAGCATACTGGACGAAACCGATACCAACGCCGCTGGCGAAGGGTTCGGTTTTGGAGCGATCATTTGGATGGTCTTCGCCGGGCTCGCTGGGTTCTTCGTCGGCGGTCTGGTTACTGGTCGTCTGTGCGGCCAGGATGACGACCAAGCGGGATTATTGCACGGCGTGGCGATGTGGGGCACAGCTTCCATGCTGATGCTGCTGCTCAGCGTATGGGGTGTTTCGGGCTTGCTGCAGACCGGTGCGAACCTCGTCGCCGATACCGCCGGGGCCGCCTCTTCGGTCGCCACCGCAATCCCCACGGCCGTGAAGTCCACTGAGAATGCCGTGCCCGATCAACGCGCCACGCGCGTCCTCAACGGCATCGGCGCGACGGTCAAACGCGAGGTCGCCGAAGCCGTCGCCCGCGATGATGACTCGGCCATCAGCAAGGAAGAAGCCCAACGGGCGATGAACCAATTGGATGCCGACGCGCTCCAGCAAATCGGAATGGCCTACATTCAGGACGACCCTGACGCCGCGAAAGATGCCCTGGCTGCCAACACCAACCTCAACCGGCAGCAAATTAACCAGCTTTCCAACAGCATCTCTGCGAAAACCAAGGAACGCGTGAGCAAATACAAGGAAGAACTCGCCGCGGCGACTGAGCAAGCCAGCGACTACGCGCAAGGGGTACTGTGGACCACTTTCGCCACGGCCGCGCTCGCACTCATCGCCTCCATCCTCGGCTCGATGTTTGGCTGTCGCGAAGCCGTCCGACTGCATGCCGTCGCTGCCGAAACTCACCGCGTTCGCTTGACCCGCTAATCGCTCGGGATTCAACCACTCAACATTCTTCCTACAATTCAATACGAAGAGACACTTCCATGATTTACGCACTTCTCATCGGTTTACTGTTCGTTTTTCTAGCTTCGGCGTTACTCAAAAGCGTCGCCGTCGGTGGCATCGGCGGTCTGCTGCTGATTATCCTGTTAGTGGTGTTGTTAACCGGACGCATTTAACCACCGTCGATGCCACGTCGCAAGCCCTGCCAAGTAGCAGGCACAGTCTTCGGTGCCGTGTGCGGGAAGACCGCACGCACGGTTCGGAGAAAAGGGATTCTGGCTTAACAGGACTTCCATCGCCCGATTATTGTCGACCGACGGCTCCGTCCGTCGTGAGAATCCCGCGCGTAGCAGCTCAGACGGGCGGAGCCGTCTGGCTACAATTGTCGACCGACGGCTCCGTCCGTCGTGAGAATCCATCGCGTATCAGCTCAGACGGGCGGAGCCGTCTGGCTACAATGCACGTTGGAGGCATGCCACTCTTTCGGAGATCGGTCACTGCGGGTTATCCTAGGGCGACACGCGGACTCGCCGAGCCACCACTTTTCCCGCCCACCGACGCAAAATTCGATTGTCATGACCAAAACCGTTTACATCAAAACTGTCGGCTGTCAAATGAATGTGCTCGACAGCGAAATGGTCGTTGCCGATCTCAAACGCCACGGCTACAGCGTCGTCGACACGCCTGCCCAAGCTGACCTGTTGCTGTACAACACGTGCAGCATCCGCGAGCAAGCCGAGGAGAAAACGTACAGTGCGTTGGGCAAACTGCGTGATACCAAAGCTCGTCATCCCGACAAGAAAATCGGCGTGCTCGGCTGCATGGCGCAGAAGGATCAAGAGATAATCTTCCGCCGGGCACCGTTCGTCGACATGATCGTTGGTCCAGGGCAATTGCACTCGCTGCCGCAATTGATCACGAATATCGATGCGGGCCAGGGACGGCAGATGGCCGTATCGCTATCGCGGACCGATGGCAAACAGGCCACAGTGGCTCGCTCGCACGAGACGTTTGATCCGCTGCGTGACCCGTCGATGCGACCGAAGCCGTTTCAAGCCTACCTGCGGATCCAGATCGGCTGCGATAAGTTCTGCACCTACTGCGTCGTGCCCAATACCCGCGGTCCCGAACAGGGTCGGTCACCGGCTGAAATTCTCTCGGAGGCACGGCTCCTCGCCGAGCAAGGATGCCGTGAAATCACCCTGCTCGGACAAACCGTGAACAGCTATCGCCATCGCGCCGATGACGGTGACACGGATCTGGCGGGACTGCTCGAACAACTGCACGAAATCGATGGCATCGATCGGCTGAAGTTCGTCACCAACTATCCCAAGGACATGACGGAGCGACTATTGACGACGGTGCGGGATCTACCCAAGTGCTCGCCCTACCTGCACGTGCCGGCTCAGAGTGGCAGCGATGAGGTGTTGAAGCGAATGAAACGTGGTTACACTGTTGGCGATTACATGGAGATGTTCGAGCGCATCGAACGGATCCTCCCGAACGCCGCCGTGAGCAGCGATTTCATCGTCGGGTTCTGTGGCGAGACGGATGAAGATTTCCAGAAGTCGGTCAAGCTGATTCAGCGCTGCCGGTTCAAGAATAGCTTTATCTTCCAGTACAGCGTTCGCCCGGGAACCAAGGCCGCCCAGCGGCTCGAGGACGATGTCCCCCGCGAAGTCAAAGCGGCACGCAACCACGAGTTGTTGGCGGTGCAGGACGCGGTCGCCAAGGAAGACAACGAGAAACTCATCGGCACGACCGTCGAAGTGCTGGTGGAAGGCCCCAGCAAGAAAGCGGCGAAGGCCGATCCCGAGGCGGCAGCGGTCCAGATGACGGGACGCACGCACTGCGACCGGATCGTCGTGTTTGACGGCAACCGCCGCCAGGCTGGCCAGATGCTCGACATTCATGTCGACGACGCCAGCAGCCACACATTGGTCGGACGCGTTCGCACCGTCGAACTCGTGTCGATCGGAGTCTAGACTCCATCAAAGTCCCTCTCCTAACCTAGACCTTCAAAACACCGAGACCTGTTGTATCTCGCTAAACGGCACATTGGTGGACGCATGAATCATTGAAAAATATCAACCGGCTATGAGACATTTTTTAATTTAACTTTTTCAATTTCCAAACCTCTGGCTCGACTTCGCAACAGAACGGCATACACCCAACCTGCCCACCATCCACCGATTTTTGAAGTCTCCCCCTCTCCCGTTTTCCCCTTCTGGAGCCATCGCCCTGTCTTCCATCGACACAACCACTGCTAATCCACCTGTCCGCACGCGGCGTCTTGCTAACGGCATGACCGTGCTCTGGCAACCGATGCCCTGGTTGAGAACGGCGGCCTATACTTTCTGGATGCCCGGCGGGGTGACTGCCGAGATCACGGCGAGCGATGATGGCGCCGAGGCACGCTCTCGCTGTGGCTTGGCGTCGCTTGCGGTCGAGATGATCCAGCGTGGTGCGGGCGCCTACAACAGCCGGCAGTTTGTTGCCGCTGAAGACAACTTAGGTATCGATTCCAACGGATCCGCCTCGACCAGCATGACGGGATTTTCGGCAGCGATGCCCGCCGATTCGCTCGCGCCTGCCCTCGGGCTTCTCGCCGATCTCGTCCGTCGTCCGCATTTGCCGATCGATCAGTTCGAAGACGCCAAACTGATGCTGCGGCAAGAGATGCTCGCCAACGAAGACGAGCCGACCCAGCGGCTGATGCGGCGACTGCGCCAGCGGCAATACGGAGTTGCTCTGGGCCGCAGCGGGATCGCTAACGAGCACAGTCTGGGATCGATCTCGATGGAGCACGTGCGTGACTTTTATACCGAGCACTTTCATGCCGGCGGCAGTATCCTGTCGATCGCTGGCAATTTTGACGAAGCCGAAATCTCCGACGCCGTCGATGCCGCGTTCGCCGATTGGAAAACTGGCACTTGGGGGGGGCTGCCCGCTCCGCAGCCGATCGAAGGACACGAGCATATCGAGCTGCCCAGTAGCCAGACCCACATTGGCTTCTCGTACGATAATATCCCTTACGGCCATCCCGAATATTTCGTCATGCGAGCCGGGATTGGCCTCCTCAGTGACGGGATGAGCAGCCGGCTGTTCGACCGCGTGCGCGAGCAACATGGACTCTGCTATAGCGTGTGGGCCAGCACGCATTCGATGGTTCCGAGCACCGATACCAACGGCCACGCTGTCCCAGCCAGCGGTGCGGTCTTCGGCTACGCTGGAACGACGCCGCAGCGTGCCCAGCAAACACTCGACTTGACGCTCCACGAAGTCCAGCATCTCTGCGACGACCTCACCGAGGATGAACTCGAACGCTGGAAGGTTCGCATTCAGAGCAGCCTGATCATGGAGCAGGAATCGGCCGGTTCACGCGCCGGTTCGATGGCATCGGATCAATTTCAAATCGGACGGGTCATGCCGACCGAGGAGCTCGAAGCGGCGATTGAATCGATCCAACTCGATCAGATCAAACATTATTACCAACAACATACGCCGCAGTCGTTCCGCATCGTTACGATCGGTTCCGAACCGCTCGCCGGTGGAAGCGTTTGGAACGAGCCCACCAATCCGCCGGAAACAGGCGATTCAACAACCAGCAAATCAGGAGACAACCATGAGTGAGTTTCGCACCGCTACCTTGCCCAACGGTTTGCAAGTTGTCGCCGACATCGACAATCGAGGCTATTCCGCCGCGATCGGATATTTCGTGCGCGCCGGCGCCCGCGACGAAACGGATGCACAGTCCGGCCTGAGTCACTTTCTCGAACACATGA
>JBDNIG010000284.1:0-5377 GCA_041688415.1 Rhodopirellula sp.
ATTTGCCACCGAATTGCAGCACCGTCATCACGCCCTCGAGCGTGCCGACCTCGCGATCGAGTTCTTCGGAAAGCTGATCGTGACGAGTCACCGGAACGCCCCGCCCGTCGTCTTCGACCGTCACACTGCCATCGGTATGCACCACGACGGAGACGGATTTGGCGAAACCGGCCATCGCTTCGTCAATGGAATTGTCGACGACTTCGTAGACCAGGTGGTGCAAACCGCGGGCGAACGTGTCCCCGATATACATACTCGGCCGCTCGCGGACGTGTTCCAAGTCCGAGAGATGCTGCAGATCTTTGTCGGTGTATTCGGAATTGGCTACCAATGCGACGTAGCTACTTTCCTCGCTCGTCCCAGCAGTTACCTGTTCTGCGGCGACCTGTTCCAAGACGGGAGTCTCCGCATCGTGTTGTTGGGCATCCGTCGAAGCATCGGACAGGGAAGGATCGGGGGAAGAGGAGTCGCTCATAAATCGGCGGCCGTGAGGCCGGAAAACACGGACGAAAGACACGTGGAAATGGACTGGGATTGTAGCAAATATCCGGCCCCAGCGTGAGCCCGCTTTGGCGAACCCAACAAACGAGGATACGGACGTCGCGTAGCAGCTCAGACGGGCGGAGCCGTCTGGCTACCATGTCGACCCTCGCAGTTTTGTTATCGATCGGTATCTGGACTGAGCCACTGCTAACCAAATCGATAAGGGGGAGCATGCGGTGGTTGCGAGCATCGGACTACGATAGAACGAGCGAGGAAAACGATCGTCGTTTTCATCAAATCAGCCGCCAAACGGATCGTCTCCGCCTCCACCGCCGAATGGATCTCCTCCGCCTCCAAACGGATCGGCTCCACCGCCAAAGGGATCCGCTCCGTCACCAAAGGGATCGTCGGTCTTGGGGCCGTCGTTTGACTTGGGCTCCGATTTCTTCGCGTCTTGGTCGCTCGTCTCCTCGGCGGGGACGGGTTGGGTGGTGACCGTCAGGGTTGGCATTTCAGCCTCGGGCCGACGCAAGCATTGGATCGTGCCATGTTTATCGAGCAGGTACAGCCGATCGCTAACAATGTTGGTTGCCCAGATGTGAGGTCTCACGCCAGATAACTGATGCACGATTTTACCATCGACAGTATTCAAAACCTTCATCGTTCCGCTCAGCGTCCGAACGTAGATGCGATCTCCGATCACGCCGATGACGAGAGCAACACCACGGGCCGCGCGGTCCCAGCAATCGGCTCCCGTGGCAGCATCGACGCATATCAGGCTTCCGTCAGTTGAGTGAAATAGCACGCGATCATCGAACACAACCGGTGCGTCGTGAAACGGCTCTCCCGTCGGCCGCGTCCACATGACGTCACCCGTTCGCGTCGCTCGCAACCCGTAGATTTGCCCGGCGTCGGAACCGAAGTAAAAACGATTGCCGGAGGCTGCTGCTAATTTACCGTTCACATTGCCGTCGGTATTCAAACGAAAATCCATCGTCGGCTCGCCGGATGCTTCGAGCACGTAGACGAATTGTTGCGATGTTCCCCAAGCGAGTTTCTGCGACCCGATCGCGAGCGTCGGCGATGAGAGGGCATCTCCGTACACGGTCTCGGTCAAGGTATCGCGACTCTCGTTGGAGAGCGGATACGCCACCATGCGATATCCCACCGACGGAACCACCGCGAAATCACCGCAATGTTGCGGCCCTCGCGTCGGCGTCAGTTCTAGCTGCGTGACACCATACATGCCGCCGTTGGACGTATCGAGCTTAATCAACTCGCTACCGTTGACGATCGTCAGAAATTGATCATCGACCCCAAATCCGCTGTAGCCTTTATTACGTTGTCCGACGCGTTGCAGCCACACGATCTCGCCGGTCTCGGCATCGCGAGACTCCATCGTGCCATCGTCGGCGAGCGTGTACATGCGAATGGTCGGTACTTCGCGAAACTGAATCTCAGCTTCGATCCCACGACGTTTGAGCCGCCGAATGTCATTGCGTGCCCGCCGCTCGGCTTCCGCTCGGTCGAGCAGGCCGCTCGACGCAAAACTTGCCTTTCCGCTCATTGTCATGCGGTCGAGCATCGACATCCGTGGCGTCTCGCCAGTCGTCGACGTCAGGGACTTCGCGTCCTCGGGGACGTGAGGTATCTCGAGCAAGTACCGCGCGTAGACCGGCGTTTCAGCGGACGCGGTTTGCGATTGATCGTCCGAGGGTGTCTGCTCGTTGGCGTCCGGCGAACTCGATTCGTCCGGTTTCTCCGCCTCGTCAGTGGCCTTGGCAGTGGACTCGTCAGTGGCCTCGTCGGTAGACTTGTTAGCGCCGTCCGATTTTTCCGGTGCTGCCGGTTTCTCGGTTTTCTCCGAGGTTGTCGATGCGGCTTTGCCAACGACCTCCACGTACTGCTTGGGAGACGTCTTGTGAACGTAAAGTTTGTGATCGACGATCGATTGGGTGCCGACCGGCACGCTGAGGTGCCGCCGCCATGCCTGCACCAATCCAATCTGATTCAGTTCCGTGTGCGACATCACGTCTCGCTCCGCCGCCCCAGCTCGCTGTGACAGTGGTGAGGCGACAACGACCAACAAACCGGCCAGCAACGGGGCCATCGGACGTCTCTCGGTGGCGCGTAATGTCAGGCCATTGCGGAGGTGGCGACCGAGCCAACACGGAGATAGCATGCAATGCATGGCGGCGGATCCAAGGATCAGTGGAAAAGTGTTCTGAAAAGAGTACAGTGCAGTATAGTCCATCCCCACGACAATCGCCAATTTTATCCGGTGTGGTTTCCCCTTCGCGTCTCGGATCGGGTAAGCTCAAGACGTATCGCTTGTGCTCCTGATAACAATCAACGGAATTGAGATGGCTGGCTCGGGTAAAAAAATTCTGATGCTCGTGGGCGACTTCGTCGAAGACTACGAGGCAATGGTGCCCTTTCAGATGCTGGTGATGCTCGGTCACGACGTCGCCACGGTGTGTCCCGACAAACGGGCGGGCGATAGCGTCGCGACGGCCATTCATGACTTCGAGGGACACCAGACCTATTCGGAGAAACCGGGGCATCGGTTCGCGATCAACGCGGATTTTTCCTCACTCGACGAGTCGACTTTCGACGCCCTGATCATCCCGGGTGGTCGGGCCCCGGAATATCTGCGACTCAACGAACGCGTGCTCGATATCGTTCGCCACTTCGCCGGTGCCAGCAAGCCGATTGCCGCCGTCTGTCACGGGCCGCAGATCTTGGTCGCCGCCGGGATATTGTCCGGACGCCAGTGCAGTAGCTACCCCGCGGTAGCACCGGAAATCACTGCCGTCGGCGGCCAATACGTCACGCCGGGCAAAAACCTCGACACAGCCCACGTCGATGGCAATCTCGTCACCGCCCCCGCGTGGCCCGCTCACCCCGCCTGGATCCGAGAGTTCCAGAAACTGCTCGAATCGATCTGAGTTCCGAGGATACCATGAGCGAATCGACATGACCTCGCCCGAGTCGGGCCGCTCACCCCGCCCGCCCGCCGCTCTCCCTCGCACCGCTGAGCAGTCAGCGTCGGCGCCCGCTAGCATGGATGCTGGCACCGAGCTGGTCACTCGCCAGCGGACGCAGGTTCTCCACGAGTTGCTTCGCATTCGGCGGCAAGCCGAAGCGGCACGACTCGAAGCTCAAGCCTCGCGGCTCGACGCCTCAGCCGAGCAACTCGAGTCCCTGCTTGAACGCATCGACGCGGGGGAAGCCATCGCGCCGGTGCAACTGAGGGAACTCGGAATTGACGAAGCCGCGGCAGCGGACTCGGTTCAGCACCCGCTCCGGTCACCAGTTTGTGCGCCGGAGAATGAACCTTTTCAAACAGCGAAGGAAATGGGTTCCGTCGCCCCCGAACTCACCAGCGACGTTGTGCGTTTTCAGAGTTGGGAGTCGATTCGTGAGGCCCAGTCGCACGGTGACATCCACCGCGTTCGCCAAGATGATGCGCACCGTAGCGTCCGGCCACCCCACGTCCGCTGGCGAACGGACCGCGAGGATACGGACGGTGAAGATGCGGACGAGACTCTTCCCGCCGCACCGTCGTCGGCATCGGACGACCATGACATCGAATCATTGGCGTCGGCGCCAGTGGCACTGGTGCCCGCGCCCCTGGCGCCCGCGCCCCTGGCCGAAACGCAGTCGACCACCGACGATCTCGACGGCGATGTGGTCCGTGACGAATTGCCTGAGGATGCCGAGCCCAGTTCATCAGGATCGCCACCATCGCCAGCGGTGTTCGATGAATCCTTGGTTCTTCAAGAACAGAGCGCTGCACCGCCGCAGCGACGTTCGACCGCCGTAGTCACCAGTGCCATCGTCCATCTCATCCTCTTGCTCTGCTTGGCAGGCTTTACACTCAACACGGTGATGCCCAAAGATCAAATTGCACTCGCCGCATCAGCGAGCGAGTCTACCGAAGAAACGATCCAGACGTTTGAGATCGAAACGGCCCAGCCCGAAAACGTGACGTCCGAGACGGCACCCGATGAGACCGCGATTGAACTCGACCCGCTCGGTGAAATGGCGGTCGTCGAAGTCCACGCTGATGCCATCGGTGCCATGTCGCCTCCCACGACGCCATCCTTTTCCCGAGGCACCGCCGCCTTGTCAGCGGCGGTGAAGGCACGCGGTAGTGATTCCAATAGCAAGATGCAGTTCTGCGGCGTCGAAGGGGGCGGCAATCACTTCGTCTATCTCGTCGACAGTTCGGGCAGCATGGGCGACGCGTTCATCTCAGCCCGCCGAGCGCTCCTGGATTCCATCAACATGCTCAACCCCGAGCAGCGGTTCTACGTGATCTTCTTTGACGCCGAGTGTGACTACATGCGGATCACGCGCGCCGACCAAGATGAGTCGCGCAGCGTTCAAGCCACTCCCGCCAACAAACAGCGCCTGAGAAGCTGGGCCATGCGGGTCGAGATGGATCGCGGCAAAGCACCCTACGAGCCGCTTGAGTACGCACTGCAAAAACTCAAACCGGACGTCATCTTTCTGCTCTCCGATGGTGAGTTCCCGCAGCGCATCGAAGACCTATTGCAAACAGAAAACAAGGTCACCAATCTGTTCGGTGAAACGAAACCCATCAGCATTATCCACACGATCAGCTATTACAGCCGGGAAGGAGAGAGCCGGATGCGGCGAATCGCTGAAAACAACTTCGGCCAATACCGCCATATCCCCAAACCCTGAGCCGAATGCCGTAAGGCATCGGGCAACGCACGGCGCCCGGCCGCTTAGGACCATTCGATGAATAACTGTCGTAGCGAAACTCGCCAAGAGTTTCGGCCACCCAACAATTCGAAAGTCTTGGCGACTTTCGCTACGACCAAATCGGACACTTAAAGACCGAACGGTCCTTACGCGTCTCGGC
>JBDNIG010000285.1:0-33311 GCA_041688415.1 Rhodopirellula sp.
CGCCGGGGACGGGGTCGCCGCCAAGCATACGGTCAATGATCGCGAAGGCGAGCGCAGGAGCAACATCGAGCACCCAGTTTCCGCCCAAAGGAGCAGGTGTGATCACATTGATGCAGCGCGGCTTTTCTCTGGAAGCCACGAACTCGCGATACGCTAATTGATCAATGCTGCGCAATTTCACTTCGAGAGGAGCTCGCAGCAGGCGAGAGACCGCGGCGGCGAAGTTCTGAGCGATGGATTCGTGCAGCGACCACAGCGTTTGCAACTGGTCGTTGCCAACTCGGTCAGGGCGTTTGAAGTCGTACGCCGTAACCGGCGGCCCGTCGTCCTCGCCTGTTGTCGCCCCGTTTTCGGATTCACCGGTATCCGCAGTGCTAGCTGATTGGTTCTCGTCCACGTTTGACCCCGCGTCCCAATGGGCCGTTTCCATTGCCTTGAGCAAATTGGCGACTTGGTTGGCGCTCAGCGATTCCGTGGACATGAAAAACCTCAGCTACGTAGATGACCGTTCCCACGTACGATGTACTTGTAGCTGGTCAGTTCCCGCAAGCCGCATGGGCCACGGGCGTGAAACTTATCGGTGGAAATTCCGATTTCCGCCCCTAAACCGAACATCGCGCCGTCGTTAAACCGGGTGCTGGCGTTGACCATGACCGCCGAGCTATCGACCAAGTCGGTGAATTTCTCCGCCGTCGCGATGTCATTGGTGACAATTGCCTCGGTGTGCCCGGAGCCGTATTCCGCGATATGGTCGGTGGCGGCTTCGAGCGAATCAACGACCGCGATACTGATCGTCGGTCCCAAAAACTCGGTCGCGAAATCCTCCGGCGTTGCGGGGACTCCGCTCGGGACGTACTTCGCTGCCCGTTCATCGACCCGCATTTCAATCCCGCGCGAGGCGAGTCGCTCGGCGATTTTCGGCAGCACGTCGCTCACGATCTGCTCGTGGATCAGCAGGGACTCGCACGCATTGCAGACGCCCAAACGATGACATTTCGCGTTTTCGACCACGTTGACCGCCATTTCGACGTCCGCATTGGCATCGACGTAGACGTGGCAATTTCCGTGGTAATGCTTGATCACCGGCATCGTGGCTTCGCTCGCCACGCGGCGGATCAAGCCTTCGCCACCACGCGGGATCGTGACGTCGATTTGCTTGTCCATTTTGAGGAAATGCCCCACCGCGGCGCGATCCGTCGTCGCTACCAGTTGCACAGCATTTTCAGGAACGCCGACCTTGCGAGCGACCTTGGACAGCACATCGATGATCGCCCGGCTACTGTGCATGGCTTCCTTCCCGCCCCGCAGGATCACGGCATTGCCGCTCTTGACGCAGATTCCCGCGGCATCGGCGGTCACATTGGGCCGACTTTCGTAAATAAAGAATACCACGCCGAGTGGTACGCGGCGTTTTTCGATGCGCATCCCCCCCGGACGCGTGAAACCGTCGAGAACCTCTCCGATCGGGTCTTTCAAAGCAGCGATTTCGCGCAATCCCGTGGCGATTCCCTCGATCCGGCCCGCATCGAGCCGCAGCCGATCGACGCTGGCGTCGGTCAGCCCATAATCCGGGGCGGCAGCGAGATCTTTCTCATTGGCCGCGAGAATCGTGTCGGTGGCTGCGACGAGCGCATCGGCCGAATCAAGCAACCAACGATCCTTGATCGTCGTGTCGATCGCCGCAAGTTTTCGGGAGGCAGCTTTGGCAGCGGTCGCGATTTCGAGACAGGTTTCAGATAGCTCAGAGGACATATTGTTTCGAAAATTGTTGGAAATGCGTCGTGATTCGGTCGTTTGATCAACGACCACCTACACCAATAGCCTAGAGCAATGAGCGCGATTGGGCGAGCGGAGAACCCGGAAGATGCGAGCAGGTCAATCCCGAAACAGGCGGCGAATGGCTGCCAATACTCTTCGATCCAGATTTTCCGGTGATCGAAGTTTTTACCCGAAACCTCATCGTCTCCGAACAAGAAGCAACGAAGAATCGGCAATCTCACCTCAATGAGAGCATACCTCTTATTGGGAAAAGCCAAACTGCTCGAGATCAAGCTCTGTCCCTCTAGTTGCCTCGTCCCTCTAGTTGCCTCTGTCCCTCTAGTTGCCTTCTCTAGAAGCCGTGTTTTCCAAGTGAAACACGGCTTTTTTTGTGCCGGGTCCGCCAGAGATGGCATCTCACGCGGGCGAAAATACTTCCGCCTTGCTGATCGCCACCAAGGGATAGAGGTGCGACCGCAGTTTCCCGTCATCGCATTTCACCAACGCAATCACCGACATGCTGGAGACGACTGCCATTTCGGTGCTCGTGATCTCCACCGTGTCGCCACTGTTCATCGTGATCCTAATCGGGCCTTCTTTCATCAACTCAAGCAATTCTTCCCGATCCATCATCAAACCTTTTGGGTGAACATAGAACACGCGAACATTTGCATTCTACGCCGGTCGTAATTCGCTTGCAAATATGCACCTGCCGGCATGTTTTCCGTATTCTCGATCACCGTGGCGAGCGGGTCGTCGATTTCCTGAGCCGAGTCGCGTAAGCGGCCGGGTGAGGGGTGTTACCCGGTGCCTTACGGCACTCGGCTCATTATTAGTGGCAACGGCTGCTGGATGGCCAACGGTGGCTTGCTATGTCTTGGCGGCGTTGGTCTTGGGCACGTGCTCGTCGATCCACTCCGGACGTAACAGGAACACGAGTAGGGCTTTCTGCGCGTGCATGCGATTGCCGGCTTGGTTGATGATGTCGCTTTGCGGGCCGTCGATCACTTCGTCGGGGATCTCTTGGCCGCGGACGGCGGGCAGGCAGTGCAGCACGCGGGCGGTGGAGGGAGCCGCCGCGACCAGCGTGGTATTGAGCTGGTAGTCGGCGAAGGCTTGCCGGCGAGTCTTCGATTCGGCTTCCTGCCCCATGCTCGTCCAGACATCGGTGTAGATCGCGTCGGCATCCTTGACTGCCACATCCGGATCACTGACTTGATCAATCTGTGCGTTGGGGTAGCGTTCTTTGATCCGGTCCAGCCAGGGTTGGTCGAGTTCGTAACCGTCCGGTCGGGCCAACGTAAAACGCAGTCCGAGCATCGCGCAGGCCAACGCGAGTGAGCGGGATACGTTGTTCCCGTCACCGACGAAGACGACGTGCCGCCCGGGTAGCGAACTGAATGCCTCTTGGATCGTCAGCACGTCGGCGATCGCTTGGCAGGGATGCGAAAGATCGGTCAGGCTGTTGATCACCGGCATGGCGTTGAAACTGGCCAGTTCCTCGACGCGTTCGTGCGTTTTCGAGCGGCAGGCAACCGCGTCGACAAATTGCCCCAACACCTTCGTGAAATCCGAGGGTGACTCGCGTTTGCCCCAACCGACGTCATCGCCCAGGAAAAGACTGCCACCGCCGAGCTGCGTCATGCCGGTTTCAAAACTCACGCGCGTCCGCAAACTTGGCTTTTCGAATAGTAACGCTAGGGTGTGACGCGCTAAAATCGGTGGGCGGTGGCCGCTGTGGAGCTGCTCTTTGAGATATCGCGCGGTCCTAAGAATTGACTTCAGTTCGTGCGGTTCGAGGTCGAACAGGGTCAGCAGGTGTCTCATGATTGGATTTCCGGATCGGCGGGCATGGCCGGGGCGTGATAGTCATCGTCTCGGCGTGATTCCTCAGCGAGGTCTTCGTCGAGAGCATCGTCGAGCGAGTCGTTTCCGCCCACATCATATTCTGAATCGTCCGCGGTTTCTGCCGGGGAGTCGGCGGGGCCAGAATCTTCTGCGGCGGAAACCTCGGCGGCGGAAACCTCGGCGGCGGAAACCTCGGCGGCGGAAACCTCGGCGGCGACAATTTCCGGCTTGGGTGCCGAGGTGGTCGCTTCGTGTTCTTCCAGCTCGATCCAATCGAATACTTGATCGACTCGAGCACACAAACTAGCAATGTCGTCGGAACGGAGGATCAAGGGGGGCTGCATCGCGACGGCGAATTCGCCAGCGGTCGCGACGCCGAGCTGTTGATCGGCAGCGCACCGCACCCAATGCGCTGCCGGGATATCGAGTTCAATCCCGATCGTCCGCCCGGAAACATGCAGGTCGCGGACGCATTCGCGACGTGCCAGCCGCCCCGCCAACTCCGTGGCCAGCTCATCGAGTTCGACGTCGCACCACGAATGTTCGATCCACTGGTCGAGTGTGGCTGCGGCAAGTGTCGAAACCCAAGAGCAGGTAGGCGGATCAGAATCACGCGAGGAGAGTGTTGGAACGTGCTCGGCGAGTGGCTCGCTCAGCGTCAGCAGTCCGCCCTCGGTACCGCCGGTCAGTCCCGCGGACATGATTACCGCGTCCACAGCGACGGGAGCAATCGCATCATGCGCCCAGAATCGACCACCGCCGTGGGGAGGGATTTGGCTGTGATCGATAACGAGGCAAGCACGATGACGATTGCAGGCGTCGCCGATCGCCACGAGCTGCTCGTGAGAGATCGCTTGCATCATGTTGTGAACGTCGATCGGCGAGAGCAGCACCATCGCGACCGAGTCATTGATGCGTTCAGCCAGTGACGCCAGCGGCACGTGCGCAAAGCCCGGCACGAGCGGCCATTGAGGCGATCGAGCATCGGCCCGACCGCTCGCCATCCGGCCAAGGATGCCCCCACCATGATCGCTACCGACGGCCGCCAAGCAGCGTGAACCGGAGTGGCTGGAGTCGCCGGGCGCTGACGGGTCGCGAACCGATTGGTGATGTCGGCGGCACAGAACCAACGCCCACTGCAAAAGGTCTTCCCGTGAGGCCGCGGCGAGGCAGGTCGCGATGGCCCGTTCGTCTTGGCCAGTTAGCACACGTAGACGCTCGGCCAGGTCGATGGTTCGATCGGCATGGCCGCTGCCCTCACCGGACCATTGCAACTGCGCCCACTGGGCACTCGCTGCGGTCAGATATTCACAGTTGTGCCCGGTTGCCGAGACGGTTCCGGCGAGTGCATCGATCCAAGCCATCGTGGGCTGCGTTTCGCTCATGCGTGGATCTCAGTTCCCACACCGTCGGTGGTGAAGATTTCCAATAGTAAAGAGTGACGCAGACGACCGTCGATGATATGGATTTTCTGAACGCCACGATCGAGTGTCTCCAGGCAGGCTTCGACCTTGGGGATCATTCCACCGCGGATCACACCGTCGGCGATGAGCTGGCGCGCCTCGTTCGCGGAGATGGCGGGGATGATGGAATCCGGATCTTTCTCGTCGCGGCAAACGCCGTTGACATCCGACAAGAATACGAGCTTGTCGGCCCCGAGTGATTGTGCAACCGCCATCGCTGCGGTGTCGGCATTGACATTATAGAGTTGGCCTTCGGCGTCATAGCACAGCGACGGAATCACGGCGACTTGGTCGGTGTAGCCGAGGCTTTCGACGACATCGCGATCGACGCTCGTGACGTTGCCGACGAACCCCAGATCCGCACCGTCGGGATCGACCAGTTTTTCTCCTTGCAGAACACAGGTCGTGCGGGGTGACAGATTCATCGCCCGCCCACCGAGCTTTTCCATCATTTGCGTGATCTCAATATTCAGATCACCCGCCAAGACTTGCTCGACGACTTTCAGCGACGCTGCATCGGTCACCCGGCGGCCGCGAACGAACTCAGCCCGGATGCCCGCGTCCGCCATCGCTTGCGTGATCGCTTTGCCGCCACCGTGCACCACGACCGGGCGGAGTCCCACGGTTTCCATGAAGATCACATCGAGCAGCAAATGGTGCAACGCCTCGCGGTCTTCGAGCAGGCTGCCGCCAAGTTTGATGACGGTCGTTTTGCCACGAAAACGACGAATCCACCCCATCGCTTCGATCAGGGTGTCCGCTTTCGCAATCGCTTGATTCATTGGATGCTCGCCCGCATAGAAAAGCGCGGGATTTTACGGTGCCAGCGGCGATGGGTCAATTCGGGACCACTTGACGCGCACTCGCAGCACTGATTATTCTGAAAAACATGCGAAATCGACTAGCTCTACGACTTTTTCTCGACCTCGGTCTGCTTCCCGGCAGCTCGAGCCGATTCGTCGTGTGACCGTAGAGCAACGCTTTCCCGCACACCATTGAACACGAATTAGCCCGAGCCGCCTGAAATAGCGACTCGGGCTTTTTTTATGTTCGTCGTCTGCCACCCTTTCCTTCACCCACATCTGCACTTGAACTACCATGTCCGAACCCACGCCCGTTACGGATGCATCCGTACCTGAACCGACCGCCGGCGCAGCGACGCGTCACATTCGCATTTTCGACACGACGCTTCGCGATGGCGAACAGTCGCCGGGCGCGAGCATGAATCTGACCGAGAAACTCGAAGTGGCAGCGGCCCTGGCCGACATGGGCGTCGACGTGATCGAGGCTGGCTTTCCGATCGCCTCGCCGGGTGATTTCGAAGCCGTTCGCCAGATCGCGGCAACGATTCGTGGTTCGACCATCTGCGGACTGGCGCGCTGCAGCGAAAAGGACATCGATCGGGCTTGGGAGGCGCTCAAGGTCGCCCCGAGCAGCCGCATCCACGTGTTCTTGGCGACCAGCGCGATCCACCGCCAATTCAAATTGCGGATGACAACCGATGAGATCGTCGAACGCGCGATTGCGGGCGTGAAGCGGGCGGTATCGCACTGCGACGACGTCGAATTCTCACCCGAGGATGCGTGCCGTACCGAACACGATTTTTTATGCCGCGTCGTCGAAGCCGCCATCGATGCCGGCGCCACGACCATCAATGTTCCCGATACGGTCGGCTATGCCACGCCTGGAGAAGTCTTTGAGCGATTTCAAATGCTTCGTAATCGCGTGCCGAACATCGATAAGGCGGTGTTGAGCACGCACTGTCACAATGATTTGGGTATGGCCGTCGCGAACTCTTTAGCCGCCGTGGCGGGTGGTGCCGGTCAAATCGAATGCACGATCAACGGCATCGGCGAGCGGGCCGGCAATGCCGCTTTGGAGGAGATCGTGATGGCGATTCAAACCCGGCGAGATTGCTTGAACCTGACCACCGGGATCAACTCCCGCCGCCTCGTGCCCGTCAGTCGCTTGGTGAGCAAGACGACGGGTATCCACGTCCAACGCAACAAAGCGATCGTGGGCCGCAACGCGTTTGCCCATGAATCGGGAATCCATCAAGACGGGATGCTGAAGGAACGCAGCACGTACGAAATCATGTCGCCCGAGGAGGTTGGATTTGCCAAGACCGATTTGGTGCTGGGCAAACATAGCGGACGGGCGGCGTTGGCCGATCGCGCCAAACAATTGGGCTTCACGCTCAGTGGGGAACACTTGCAGCAGGTCTTTGAAAATTTCAAGACACTCGCCGATAAGAAAAAGGAAATTTATGATGGCGACATCATGGCGTTGGTCCAGCAACAAATCAGTGGACCGGAGACGGCGCAGTGGACCTTGTTGGATTACGAAGTCACGAGTTCTCGCAACCGAACGCCCCGCGTTCGCGTGACGCTCGGCCACGGTGACAAGGAGTTCACCGAGCAGGTCGAGCAAGGCGACGGACCGATCGATGCCGCCTTCTGGGCGGTCGAAAAGATCACGGAAATCGAACTGGTTTGCAAGGATTTTCGTGTCCGCAGCGCCACGCTGGGACGCGATGCGATCGGTGAGGTGAACTTGGAAGTCGAGCACAAAGGTCGTACCTACCGGGGAGTCGGCGTCAGTACGGACAGCGTCGAGAGCACGATTTTGGCGATCCTCAACGCGATCGACCGCATCCTTTCCGGAAACGACATCGGCGACGAGAGCGACCTGCCGCAACCGTAACGTAGCCACCGTCGACCGACGGCGGAGTCAATCAGAGGTCGTGCGGCTTTTGAGTGCTGATGAGTGAACGGTTTACTTCACCCTCCCGGCGAAGCTGGGAGGGTCGGAAGACGAGCATTTAACGAGTCTTCCGGGGAGGGCCGACCGCGCCAACCGGAGGTCCCAATCCAGCGCGTCGCCCCTCCCCGAACCTTGCTTCGCTCAGTTCGACCCTCCCCAGACAATCGTCTGGGGAGGGTGAAGTCTTGTAAACCCAGGCGAACGCTCCGTCTATTCGTTATAAGTAAGGAACGCTTCTAGCCAGGAATGAACGAGCACTCTGCCGTCAGGCTCTGGGCGAACAGCGTCAGCAGTTTCGCGACCGCTTCGATATCCGCCGTTGAGATTGTCTCGACGGCGGAGTGCATGTAACGATTCGGGACCGCGACCAATCCCGTCGCCACGCCTGCACCGGAGATTTGCAGCACGTTGGAATCGTTCGGCGCCGCCCGACCGAGAGCGGCGAGTTGGTAGGGAATGTCATTTTTCTCAGCCAACTCGATCAAACGCGCCGCGACCTTGGCGTTGACATTGGGTCCACGGACGATCACGGGGCCGCCACCGAGCCGAATGTTGCCCTGTTGTTGTTTGTTGATCGTCGGGCAATCCGACGCGTGAGTAACATCGACCGCGATCGCCACATCCGGCTGGATCCGTGCCGCCGCGGTCCTGGCGCCACGCAGCCCAATTTCTTCTTGCACCGTCGCGACGCTGTGCAGCTGGCAGCGCAGCGGTTTGTCGGACAGTTCGCCGGCGCAGCGACGAACCGTCTCCATGACCGTCCACATTCCGGTCTTGTTGTCCATTCCGGGACCGCTGACGTAGTCACCCAGCAGCGGGCGATATTGTAGGTCCAGCGTGACGGGGTCGCCGATACGAACGGTTTGAGATGCCTGCTCGCTGCTGGTCGCGCCAATATCCAGCCACATGTCCTCGAGTCGCACGACTTCTTCGCGTTCTTTCGACGAGAGGAGATGAATCGGTTTGCGGCTGATCACGGCGGACACCGGACCGGCGGCCGTCCAGATCGTCATCGCTTGACCGATCAGCTGCTGCGGATCCCAGCCGCCGATCGTTTGCGCGTACAGAAACCCTTCCTCATCGATGTGGGAAATCAGCATCCCGATCTGGTCGCAGTGCCCGGCCAACATCAGACGTGGCCCATCGGCGGGTCCGACGCAAGCAGTGAGGTTGCCATGGACGTCAATTGAAACCTCATCGGTATGTTCCTGGAGGTACTCCGCAATCAACTTTTGGATCGGCTCCTCGTAACCGGAGGGGCTTGGGGTGCGAACGGCCGTTTCAAGAAATTCGAGTGGAGTCATGTTGTGCGTTAAAAAATGGTTGGGTAAGAAAATCGAAAATCGTCACTGTGAACAACGAACGCACGAAGAACATCGGACGAGCTATCCCTGCTTCTTTTAACAGATCAATCTCAGTTTGTAGACGCCGGGCGGTCGCTCTCAGTGCGTCAGGAAGATCACCGCTGGCCCGTTGAAGCTGTTCCTCCATGAACGCCTCGTATTGCTTGGCATTTTCCAGCTTCCGCTGCAGCACATCGATTCGCTGTTCCTTATTAGATGCCATCGCCAGTTCCGCATCGAGCAGGTCGCTACGCGCCGCGATCACGTCGAGTGGATTGCCGCGTGCGTCGTTGGTCATTTCTTGAGTCGCCTCGACCCGATGCTGCAAGACAGCGCGACGCTCCTCCATCAATGATCGTATTTTGGCACCGTTGGCGTCGGTGTCTTGTGCCACAACCGGCCCCCGAGCAAAGATCGATACGCCGATACACAACAGGCAAATGGAGAACACAACTCCGAAAATACGCTTTTTTAGTGACATCAAACTTTACGCCTTCGCTGTGAGATGATGGGAGACCCGTCTTGTGAAACTTAGCGTGGCGGCAAGCGGTTGAACAAGTCATCCGGATTCATTTCACCCTACCAGCCTAGTAATTATCGTTCATCGAAGGGACGCTCGCGGATCTGGTAGAACAACGCTTTCTTCTGATCGGGTAGTGAGAAATCGAAACCACAGGACTGCAGAAAGTCTTCGGATGAACTGATCGCGAGCACTTCCATCACGCCGAGCGAACGGGCTCGATCGATACACTGGGCCACCAATTGACGTCCCACGCCGGTTCGCTGTACCTCGGGATGGACGGTGAGGCACTGCAGTTCGGCGAGTTTCGGCGAGTAAATTTCCACGGCCGAAAATCCGATGCAGAGTGTCCCTTTCATGGCCACGAACCCATGCCGAGTCAACTCAATGATTTCCGCTTCACTGCGAGCCAATAGCAAATGCTGGGAAACGAACGGCCGCATCAGGGCGTGGATGGCCGCCGTATCGTTGGGCAACGCCTGGCGGATTTCATAAGTTGGCGTGGCAGCGGGTTCGGGAACTGCGTTCATGAGCGATGGGTGTTCGAGAGATCGGTGAAGTTGAAAGGTCCCACGTGACCTGTTTTTGTACCAACCCACCGACGATGTGACGAGCACGGGAGTCCTAGTGATCCGGTGTCGTCGGGTTGGCCCACTGTCCACTCGTGTTCTCACCACGAACGACGACGCCTTTTTGGTGCCAGTCGTACCACGTCGTGACGTCCGCCGCCGCGTACCGGATCGTCAGCCCACACCGCCGCCGATCGGAATCGTTGGCCTCGGATCCATGCAGCAGCAGATCCGAGTGCATCGAGAATTGGCCAGCCCGCAGGGCCACGTCGACTTCGCCATCGCCGTAGGAATGCGGGTTTTCAACGGCGAGGCTCAGGACCGTGTTGGCGTCCTGGGACTCGTCGTAATCGATCAGGCCGTGCCGATGCGAACGCGGGATGAATTTCATATTGGCGTTGTCCGGATCGGCATCGTCAATGGCCAGCCACACGGTGACCGTTTTCGTGGGACTGAGTGGCCAGTACGTGCTGTCCTGATGCCAGGGCACGCTCTTACCATCATGCGGCATCTTGCAAAAGAAGTGCGATCCCCAGCAAATCACGTTGGGTCCGAGGAGATCGGCGACGGCCGCTACGATGCGTCGATGTTGCACCAGTTGGTAGATCCGGGCGAACCGGAGGTGCGCCGTGTTGATCGAATAACTGGTCCGGCCTAACTCGATAAAGGCGGCCAGCACCCCATCGAAAAACGCGCGGAGTTCGCGAACTTCATCGGACTGCAGTCCATCAAACGGCAGCAAAAATCCCCTTTCGTTAAACCGCTCAACCTGGGCGGGGCTCAGCGTCTGTGGATCAGCATTGACCGAGGGCACGAAGCCCACCTGCCGCGGTAGCTCAGCGAGTTGGGCGGGCGTGGGATTGGGGATGTCGTCAACTTTCAGTGCCATTACTTTTTGACTTTGCGTTTCTGTTTCTGTTTTGCTTGCTCCGGAATCCAGTTGGGATTCTCGGCCATCATCTGGGCATCAACATCGCCACGCCACGTGTTCAGCTCCGCCAACAGTTCTTTTGTTTTTTTGGGATGGCCGGATGCGACATCTTTGGTCTCGAACGGATCGTTTTTCAAATGGAACAATTCCAGCCTGCCATCTTCGAGAAACTCAATGAGCTTCCAATCACCATGGCGGACGGCGCTGTAAGGCCGCGTTCGATGGTAGTGTGGATAGTGCCAATACAACGACTGGCGTGGCAGCGTGGCAGCTTCGCCCGTCAGTAGCGGCTCGATACTGATGCCATCGAGATGCTGGTCAGGTCGCTGTTTCAAGCCAGCGATTTGCAGCATGGTCGGATACAGATCCGTGCCGATCACCATTTCGTCACTCTTGGATCCCGGTTTGGTATGACCGGGCCATTTGACGACGAGCGGTTCGCGAACAGCTCCCTCGTGCGAAAAACCTTTGAAATCACGTAGGCCACCGGTGGTCCGATCATCATTGCCACCATTGTCACCCGTCAAGATAACCACGGTATTGTCGGCGATCCCAAGCTCGTCGAGTTTGGCCATGATTCGTCCGACGCTGTCGTCGAGTTTTTCCACCATGCCCGCGCGAGCCGGGTTGAGGAATTCATTTTTCGTGTTCTCGAACGTTTTCGCTTTATCTTTGTATTTCTGAACGAGCTCGGGTGGTGCCATGAGCGGCGTGTGCAAGGTGTAGTAGGAAAAATACAGCATGAATGGCTTTTTGCCAGCCTCGGCAGCGAGGAAATTGACGGCCGCATCGGTGAGTTTATCCGTCAGAAAATCGCCGGGTTTCCCGTCATCGAGATTCGGCATTCCGAACGGCGAAAAGTATTTCCCCGGCCCCTTGGGTTGTCCCCATTCGCGACCGCCGACGTTGACGTCGAACCCATGGTCGGTCGGATAGTGCTCGTCAAAATCCGGCTGGCCGATCGGCATCAGATGCCACTTGCCAAAAAAACCCGTGGCGTAGCCGTCCTCTTTCAAGGCTTCGGGTAGGAGCACGCGGTCGTGCGCGATTCGCATGTTCCAGTCTGGTACCGAGAGCTTCGCGTGAGGCTGAACATGTCCAGCGATCCAGTCGGTCAAGTGCAGACGTGCCGGATAGCAACCCGTTAAGATCGCCGCGCGGCTGGGCGAACAAACCGTGCACGCCGCATAGCTGTTGGTGAACAACATCCCGTCGCTGGCCAGCTTGTCGACATGCGGCGTCTCGTAAAATTCGGCTCCATAGCAACCAAAATCTCCCCATCCCACATCATCGACTAATAGAAAGACGAAATTCGGTTTGGTTTGTTCGGCCGAAGCAGAAGCCGACAACGCCAGCAATGCCAGCAGCGTCATGGAAATTTGTTTGAGAACGGTCATTCCAAAATTATCCAAAGAAAGAGTTGTCAAACCTCGCAGAGCGCTTGTTCGCGAACTCCATCCTATCCGCGACACAGTGTGCTGTGTCGATTCGATGGATAGCCTTCCGGGGCGAAGGCCCGGCAATTTGCCTAGCCCGGCCCCGCGGGCCGGGGAGTCTCCGGGAATAGAGCGTCTAGACACAATTGACTCCATGTTTCCAATGCGTCGTACTGCGATCGCAGTTCCGCCACCGTCAGGAATTCGCCGTCGGCGAGTTCTGCCTCGTTGCTGGTGACGCTGGGTTGATCGAGTGTGAAGCGGTGGATCACGCCGAGATGAACGCGCCCGACCTCGTTGCTCGGGTCATACAGCAACCCTTCGCGTTGATCGGAATAGTCGCACTGAATCGTGACTTCTTCGTCGAGTTCACGTCGCATCCCCGTCAGATAGGGATCCTCGTCACCGACCGCATCCTCGCGGCTGATGTGACCGCCCACGCCGATGCTGCGTTTTGCATGCAAACGCGATTCACCTGAACCGCCGCCGCGGGTATAGGTAAACACCCGGACGAGATCGTCGCTCGGATCGGTCCACTGCATCACGACGTATGGAATCAGTTGTTTGAAGGTCGGGTCCAATTCCATCGCCGCCCGAGGCCGGTACGAGAGCCGGTCGCTGGCGAGGATGGGGATGAGAAACCGATCGACGTCGACCTCGAATCCCTCGAGGTGCCCCAACGAGGAAATCAGGTCAGCGGGAACGACCAGGACGTGTTCTTCAGGCATGACGGGGGGCTTTGGGGAGGATTTGTTGTTGAGGATTTCATTTGTCATTCGTTATTGGTCATTTCCCATTGGTCATTTTTGTCGGTGGGTAAGCAGGTACTAGGAAATATTTCGGTGGAATCGACAATCATAACCCGACGCGTAAGCGAGGGATTCACGCCGCCATCCCTCGCTTACGCGTCGGGTTATGAAAACGTGGCACTCAGTTATGCGGAATGAATTACCCAAACCTGCTTAGCCGCTCAACGGCGGCGTGCCGACACGCCAATGACAAATGACCTATGAAAAACAACGAATGACTAATCTCTTCTTGAGACCAATCTCTTCACGGAAAGCGGGCTACTTTAGGGGCGGCAGAGCGCGAACGTCCCAGATATCTTGAGCGTATTGGCCGATCGTGCGATCGCTGCTGAACCATCCACTGCCGGCGGTATTGAGAATGCTCATTTCATTCCACTTCGCCGGATCTTGGTAGGTTTTACCCGCTTCGGCTTGTGCGTCGATATAGCTGCGCAGATCCGCGATGGTGACCCAGGGGTCCTGAGGGCTGCGCAGGCCACCGGTGAGCAAGTCGAACAGGCCCGGGTTAGTCCCGTTGAACGTTCCGCTTTCGAGAATGCTCATCACGCGAGCGATGTCCGGGTCGGCAGCGATGATCTCATTAGGACGATAATCTTTCTTGACTTCCACGACTTCCGGGGCGTCGAGACCGAACAAGAAAAAGTTCTCGGCACCGGCGTTTTCGCGAATCTCGATATTGGCACCATCGAGGGTACCGATGGTGAGCGCGCCGTTCATCATGAATTTCATGTTACCGGTACCAGACGCTTCCTTGCCCGCCGTGGAAATTTGCTCCGACAATTCGGTTGCCGGACAGATAACTTCCATCGACGAGACGCGGTAGTTGGGAAAGAACACCATTCGCAGCAGGTCGCGACACTTCGGGTCGGTGTTGACGACCTTGGCCACATCGTTGATTAACTTGATGATCAATTTGGCAACGTGGTATCCCGGTGCCGCCTTGCCGCCAATCAATACACAACGCGGGACCATGCCGGTCGTTTCACCCCGCTGGATGCGATCGTACAGGTGGATCACGTGCAACACGTTGAGCAACTGACGTTTGTATTCGTGAATCCGTTTGACTTGCACGTCAAACATGAACGAGGTGTCGAAGTCGACGTCGGTGGTTTCAGCCACCAGCTCAGACAAGCGTTTTTTGTTTTCGAGCTTGATTTTTTGCCACCGCTGACGGAACGCTGGATCGGTCGCATGGGGCGCGAGCTGGTCGATCTTGCTCAAATCGGTCTGCCAACCTTCGCCGATCGTTTCGTTGAGTAACTCTCGCAGACCGGGATTGCAGTGCGCGAGCCAGCGTCGTTGGGTCACCCCGTTAGTTTTGTTATTAAATTTGCGCGGCCACAGTTCCGCGAAGTTTTTGAACAAGCCGCTTTCGAGCAACTGGGTGTGCAAGCCGGCCACTCCGTTGACGGAGAAGCTGCCGACGATCGCGACGTATGCCATCCGAATATGTGGATCGTCGCTCTCCTCGATCAGCGACATCTCGCGCCGCATCTGCACGTCGCCCGGCCATTGTTGGTCAACGAGTTTGAGGAACCGCGCGTTGATCTCATAGATGATTTCCAACAGTCGTGGCAGCAACCGGCTGAACAATGCGACCGACCAACGCTCCAACGCTTCGGGCAGCAGGGTGTGGTTGGTGTAGGCCATGCAGCGCGTCGTGATTTCCCAGGCCTCGTCCCATTCCAGTCCATGTTCGTCGATCAACAATCGCATCAGCTCGGGAACGGCGCAGGCGGGGTGAGTGTCGTTGAGCTGGAAGCAGTTCTTTTGTCCAAACTCAGAGAAATCGTCACCGTACTTATTCACCCAGCGGTCGATCACGTCTTGGAGGGAGGCTGAGACGAGGAAATACTGTTGTTTCAGCCGCAGTTCTTTTCCGTTTTCGCTCGCGTCGTTGGGGTACAACACCATCGAAATCTGTTCCGCTTCGGTCTTTGCCGCAACCGCTTCGGTATAGCTGCCGGCGTTGAATTCGGCCAGATCGAAGACGTCCGTCGTCGAGGCTTTCCATAAACGCAGCGTGTTGACCGTGTTGTTGCGATATCCGGGAATCGGCATGTCAAAGGGTACGGCGAGCACGTCGTGGGTATCGACCAAACGAGCGCGCATTGTGCCCTGATCGTCCGGATGCTGTTCGGTGCGGCCATAGAATCGAATCCGCCGGGTGCTCTCGGCGCGGACGATTTCCCAGGGGTTTCCGTCGCGGAGCCAGTGATCTGGGTCTTCGACTTGACGACCGTTTCTGATGTGTTGGTGGAACATGCCGAACTCGTACCGGATGCCGTAGCCGACTACCGGCAATTGCAGGTTCGCGCAGCTATCGAGAAAACAGGCTGCCAGCCGTCCCAGACCGCCGTTCCCCAAGCCCGCGTCGAGTTCGCGGTCCGCGACTTCTTCGAGTTCCATCCCGTAGGCGTGCATTGCCGTCCTGGAGTCCTCGTCGAGATCGAGGTTTTGGACCGCGTTGGTCAACGACCGACCGATCAGAAACTCCAGCGAGAGATAGTAGACTTTGCGGTCATCGCTGTGCTTCATCCGCCGCCACGTCTGTTGCCATTCCGGCACCAAGCGGTCACGAACCGAGATCGCCAAGGCCCGATAGAGGTATCGCTTGTCGGACTCATTAGCGGGCGTCTGGCCGTCGTCGAAGTGTCCCAGAGTGACCGTGAGGTGTCGGCGGACGTCGGTTGGCAGATCCAACTGGCCGAGCGTGGCAGGCGTCTTGGTAGTGGCTTTCGCCTTCGAGGAAGATTGAGCGGTGAGCGTATTGGACATGTAGGTTGTGCTTTCAAGGAGAAAGTAATGAGGTCCAGCAGACACGAATGTCGCGATTGTGAGGACTAGACGCCCCCGGTGCTGGGGGCAGGAGTATAAAGAGATACCGGTGCCACGCCAACGTCGAATCGGCAGCGACAGGGGTGCCTTTTCGCAAACGAGCGAACTGGACTGCCAGGCGAATTTTCTCAATAACTGCCGGTTCGTCGCTCCAATGTCGCTGGCACGTCCTGACTCTCATCGCGTGTTCGCGATATCGAGTCGTGATTCCCAGAACTCGCGGGCCGATCGAATGAACGGTGCGTACGCGCTCAAGTCGGCGTCGGACTGCGAACGCAGGTACCTTTCGTAGTCGCTGAGCCAGGTCTGAAAGAACTCGATGCTGCCTCGCGAAACGCGGCGTTGTCCGTCGACCTCGAAATACCACGGAGCGGTCGTGGCGGCGCGAAAGTGATTTTCATAGAGCGTGACCACTCGGATCAGAGCCCAGCCGGATCGTGTGATCTGCAGCGGCGGAATTTTGCCACCCGCCTTGGCGTACTCATCGAGTCTCGCTGAGTAATGCACTTGGCCGTTATAAATCACCTCCAAATAGTCGACGGGATCTTGAACCGTTAGCGTACACTCCGCCGTTAATGAAACCGGGTTGCCCGAGGCGACTTTAAAAACGTGCCCCGGCAACTTGCCATCGAGATTGGCGATCAGCAGCGGTCCGTTCGTGGCAAAGCTGCGACCCGCCCACGCCCCCGACCACCATTGGGCAGCTGATTCCACCGGTCGGGTTGTCGAAGTAGACGGATCGATGGTGTCGCCCGCCACGTACAGGCGGTTGTATCCAACCGGATGCAAACCGCCTCCGTCACCGCTGCCGGCCAGCGGGGGAAGCCGGAATCCAGCGTCAAGTAGCTCCCAACCGATCTGTTCAGCCTCGCGACCGAGTGATTTCGCATCACGGGTTGTTTTGGTTGAAAATGGACGACCGGTTTTGGTCTGAAGCTGCGAAGTATTCAGTCGCAGCCAATCGCCGAGTACGAAGTAGCCATCAATCTGATCGCTGGCGAGGTAGACCGGCAGTGGCCAGGTGAACGGATCCTCAATCGCAACTTTCGTTGTCCCCTTCGTAGTCTCGGAAGCGGGGTCTGGATTTTTTCGACGCTGCGCCGCCAGTTGGGCGAGTCGCTCGAGGGCGGCCAAGTGCGAGTCGTCGCTGGTGGGCGACTCCGAACCTGGCTCGGCGGCCTCGTCCTCGCTGCCGCGATAAAACGCCAACCCACCCATCGTTCGGCCATCACGGCGGATCCACAATGGATCGCTCAGTGGTGGTTGTTCTTGTCGTTGCCGCCGCGTCCGCAATCCAGCGATCTGCTGCGCCGATGGGGCATCGGTGGACGTCCCGGTCGCGGCAACGTGCAGATCCTCGGCCGTCATCCGCACCGGCAAGTTCGCTCGCGACCAGGGAACGAAGCAATCGCCACTCGTCCAACCCCGTTGTCGCATATCGAGGATGCGTGGCAGGGCGAAGATGTGCTCGTCCGCACTCGTTTTTTCGATCGTGGAATTGCCCGCGATGACGCGGTATTCGGGACCGCGCGAGACGCGAAATTCGTAGGCACCCTCACTCAAGTGTAAATTGGTGGGACCGTCGATGACGAAGCCGAACCCGGTTTCGACGGTCGTTCGCCCCGGCAGCGGTTTAATTTTTCGCAGCCGTCGCATGCGACTCGCCGGGCGTCCGCCGCCGCGGGCGATCGTCGGACGGGTCAGCTCGATGCGTGCCAGCGTCGGCGTCCCATCCGCCTCGTCGACCGCGGCGATGGTCCACTTTCCTTCGGCTGCCCATGTCATCGTCGATATCGACAGGAGACTAAACAGAACAAACGCGATCGCGGGGCGCTGCGTAGTTGGTTTGCATTTTGCTACAGTCTTGAAAGCGGTGGCCGCGATGCCGATTTGACAGGCGCGACCTGAGTCGCGGCATCGCCCGTTTTTCTCGCCCCTGCGACGTTTCCTACTCTGTTGATGACACACTGTGGCTGAAGACCTTTATCAAACGCTTGGAGTCTCTCGCGACGCGGACAAATCCGATCTGCAAAAATCTTATCGCAAACTAGCCCGCAAGTACCACCCGGACATGAACCCGGATGACAAAGCGGCGCAGGAAAAGTTTAAGCGAGTCCAGGAAGCCTACGAGGTTTTGGGCGACGAGCAAAAGCGGGCGGCTTACGATCGTTATGGTGCCGATTTTGAGAAGATTCGTGGTGGATATCCGCCCGAGGCTGGTGGGCCTTCCGGTGGCGCTGGTCCCTCGTTCGACGGCCTCGATCTCGAGCAGATCTTCGGTGCCGCTGGCCGCCAGGGCGGCGGTGGGGGGGGGCCAGGATTCGAAAATGGATTCAACGATTTCTTTGAACAGATCCTCGGCGGCGGAGCTGGGATGGGGGGACGCGGTAGCGGAGGTCCAGGTCGATCACGAACCGCCGCTCCACCGCAACGGGGGGCAAATGTTCGCTACGAACTATCGATTCCATTCCAAAAAGCCGTGCTCGGCGGCAAAGCTGAGTTCTACCCCACCGGCACCGGCAAAAATGAAAAACTATCCGTTACGATCCCGGCGGGTGTCGAAGACGGCGCGAAAATTCGGTTGCGCAAGCAGGGTCAGCCCAGTCCCGGGGGGACTCCTGGCGACTTAATTCTTATCATCAGAATCGACCCGCACCGCGATTTCGAACGGAAGGGAAAAAATCTTGAGCTCGAGCTGCCGATCACCGTCGGCGAGGCCGCGATGGGTGCCAAGGTCGACGTGCCGACACCCAAGGGGACCGTCACGCTTTCGATTCCACCGCGCAGTCGCAGCGGGAAACGCCTGCGGCTCAAGGGCCATGGCGTCCAGGTCGCGAAGGGCGACCCTGGTGATCTAATTGTCGAATTGCAGATTCAACTGCCCGATTCGATGACCGATTCGGCCGTCGAATTGCTGCAGCAATTTGAAAAGGAACAGTCCTTCGAGCCACGCAGCGAGTTGGTCTTCTAGCAGGATCAAAAAATGGGGGAATCCGTCGCATTCACTTGGCTTCGCGACGGCGAAACATGAAAACGCGCCGAATCAAAAGTAGCTACCGTCTCCAGACGGTGGAATCCACGTTCTGGCGAACGTAGCTACTCGGATTATTCATTCGCTGATCCTTAGCGACGAAATATCATCAGAGTTCCGCCTGCATCAATGATGCTTCTTCTGCCCGGCGGAGGGCCTTTTCCACACGGGCGAGCAAATCGTCGCCCTCCGCACGCCCGAATGTTGATTCTTCGTGGGCACTGGCTGTAAATTCAGCCCCACAATGCTGGCACGCTACGGTGCAGCCTAGCAATGAAGCACGCACGTCGATGCGCCGGCCGCACGTGGGGCAGGCCTGTGTGAATTTGATCGACATATTTCAGCTCTCTCCTTTCGACCACTCTCGAGAGCGGCAATCCGTTTACTCAGGAAGATTCTAACCCTTAGACGCCCGTTAATGCTGTTGAAAAAACCCGCAGTCGCATTTCAAGCTGTCCGGGTCAGTGTAGTTGTGGCCATCTCGACTGACAAGTATCTAAATTTCCGCGGGGCGAAATCCCCTGTAAGAGAGAATGCCCCGTGACCAGGTTCACCCGCCTTCACAGTTACGAGCGGTTCGGAAAAACGTTCATGTCTCGCAGGCGACCGCGCGAA
The DNA here is from genome assembly GCA_041688415.1 of Rhodopirellula sp. Taxonomy (GTDB): domain Bacteria; phylum Planctomycetota; class Planctomycetia; order Pirellulales; family Pirellulaceae; genus Rhodopirellula. The sequence goes on from JBDNIG010000285.1 coordinate 19,925, forward strand.
TGGCTCGTATTTGTTGAACAGCCGAGGCGGGGGAAACGTCCATTTCGCAAAGGCTCACACAATTCGAGGTAACCGATCATTACCGCTCGCAAGGTGGCAATCAAGACTTTTATTTGCTTGCAGGGTGAGATTTTACTGTTTTGTCGTTGCGTGAATCAATTTTTTTGCGATCGCTGAATGAGTTCAACTGGACAGTCAGGTTAAGTCTGCAGGTTAGGTTGGCGATGCCGAGTAGCGAAGCAGTGTGACCGCGACGGCGGCGCGGTGGGTCTCGGCGACAACAAACTCGTTCCGGGCTGCTATGATTGGCTGACGTTGACCTGTTCGCATCATTGAAAATTTACCCCCAGGAAGCCGATGGCTACCCCAACGCGACGATCTAACAGCAAATGGAATCGAAGTGGCGAATTGACCGTCGATTCATCGCGTGTCCCCTTACTGCGCTCCTGGCTACTGCGCTCATGGCGGTGTTGGCTCGGCATGGCCGTGTTGTTTGCGAGCGGTCTGGTGGCCAGCGAGGGTGTTGCCACCGAAGTCGCCATCACGACGTCGGACGGAAAAGCGATCGCGGGTGAGCTTGTAAAAATTGACCCGGACGGCATCCATCTCGAACGCGGGTCGGAGGATTCAGTCCTGCCGCTCGACGAACTATCGCAGCTTACCTTCGACCACGATGCGCCGCCGCCGCTACCGATGCGTGCCCAACTGTCCGGCGGATCGCTGGTGAGTATCACGGGGGTCACGTGGGTGGACGACACGGTGACGATCGCCGTCGCCCGCCAATCACCGCTGACGGTTCCCGCTCGACAACTTCGCTGGGTACGATTCCGGACCGGCAATCCTGCCACCGACCCGACGTGGTTGGGGTGGTTGGAAGAAGTCCGGCGCGCCGATCGGTTGGTGGTCCGGCGCAATGACAAAGCCCTTGATTCGGTTGACGGCACCGTGGTGGGCATTGGCCGCGACTCGGTGAAGTTTGAGATGCGAGGCAATCCGGTCGACGCCCCGTTGGCGAAGCTCGAGGGAATTCTGTTTTCGAACTCCACTCAGGAACCCGCCGCGCCCGGCATCCGATTGATCGACACCGCGGGATCCGAATGGATGGCCGAAACAATCAGCATGCCCGCCGGGAGTGCGGAGGTGAAAGTTGGTTTAGCGGGCGGTATCGAGCATGAAATTCCCATCGCCCAGGTACGACAGATTCGGTTTGCCGGCGGGATTCTCGCGCTCTCGGAGGCGGAGGTCGCGGCGACGACGTTCGGTGACGAATCGAACGGGGGGGCTGGGGCCGCGAACGCCGCGGGACTCGATGCTTGGTTTGCTCCGCAGTCCGTGGAGGGTGTGATTGGTATCAACGCTCCCGGGAAGATCACGCTGCGAATTCCAGACGGTTATCAAAAACTGATCGTCGCGGCGCGACGTAGTCGTGATGTCAGCCAATTCACCGCACTCCAGCTCGACGTACTTCTCGACGGCGAGGTGCGATGGACGGCGACACTGCAAAATCGCGAGTCGCTCGGATTGGAACTGCCACTCTCGGGGGCGCGCCAACTCACCCTGCGAGCGTCACCCATGTCCGAAACGAAAGACTCCGCCTCCTCCGTCAATGCCGCCCTGGGCGGTAGCGTCGAATGGTTCTCGGGAAGGTTACTGAAATGAAACGCACGAATCACCAGAGTACCGGGGCACTGAGCTGGTTCCTCCTCGCCTGGATGTGCTTGGCGGCCGCTTTGCAGAGCCCTGAGGTTGCCGCGAAGGATTCCGATCCATTGTGGCTCCTGGAGACGCAGCGGATCGAGGCCATTGAAGACGCGATGTCGTCGACCGTCTGTGTGTTCGTCCCCGGCGGCGCGGGTGGTGGATCGGCGGTGTTGATCTCGCCAGATGGGTTTGCGTTAACGAATTTTCACGTCACCAGCCCGGCGGGAACCTACATGCGGTGCGGGCTCAGTGACGGCAATATCTACGATGCCGTGACGGTCGGCGTCGACCCCGTCGGTGACCTGGCTTTGATCCAATTGTTGGGACGCGATGATTTCCCCACGGCGGAATTTGTGCCCAGCCGCCAGGTGCGCGTTGGCGACGCTTGTTACGCCATCGGCAACCCGTTCTTGCTGGCGACAAATCTTCAGCCCACCGTCACCGCGGGCATCATCAGCGGCACGCGGCGATATCAGTATCCGTCGGGCACGCTGCTCGAGTATGGCAACTGTTTCCAAACCGACGCGTCGATCAATCCCGGCAATTCCGGCGGTCCACTCTACGATGCCAGCGGCGATTTAATCGGCATCATTGGACGATGCTCGTTTGAGAAGCGGGGCCGGGTCAACGTCGGCGTGGGCTACGCGATCTCGGGCGATCAAGCTCAGAACTTCCTCGGGTCGCTGCACAGCGGGCGGGTTCTCGATCACGCCACCCTCGGTGCCACCGTGGGCACCGACGACGATGGCAGCGTGCGGGTGACGAACATCTTGCAATCCAGCGACGCGTTCCGGCGCGGTCTGCGTTATGGTGACGAAATTTTGGAGGTCGACCGCCGCATCGTGCAAACCGCCAACGACGTGCAGAACGTGTTAGCGACGTTTCCCGCCCAGTGGCGAGTGCCGTTGACCTACCGCCAAGACGGCAAAGTCATTCATACCCTCGTTCGGCTGGCGAGCGTGCATCGTGGCGATGAACTGCTCGAGAAGATGAAATCGGCACTGCCACCCCCACCACCCGCTCCGCCTAACAAGGCACCGGAATCACCCGAGCAAGAGCAGCCGACCGACGGCGAGGAGCCGCAGGGAGATCCTCCAAACGCACCCGATTCCGATAGACCGCCCGATGCCGACAACGCCGACGTGATGGAGGATGCCGGTGGCGAGCCGATCCCAGCGGAAGCTGCCCAGCGGATCGAAGAACGCAAAGGCTACGCCAACTATTTCTACAACCAACAACTTCAAACGAAATTCATTGAGCGGCTGCGCTCCCAGTTTTCTGGGCTGCGTACTGGCGAGAATGGCTGGAAAGTTACGGGCAATGCGGACGTCGCCGGCGAACAGGACGCGATCCCGTTTACCATGATCGTGCGTGAGGACGCTTGCGAGCTGACGCTCGGTGAGCGGCAGGAGCGGCTCGGTCGCCCTGACGAGTATGTCGTCGCCGTCGATCGCGGAAACACCACCGGTATCCTGGCCGCTCTGCACAGCCTGCAGCGAATGCTGAAAATCGGTCCGGACCGTTTTGGCGAAACCTACGCTTGGGGAACGGCACCGCTGCTCGGCCAACGTCCCTTGCGCCAATGCACCGTCGGCATTCATGGCGGGTTGGAGTCGAGATTCTTTTCGCATCCGGCGACCGGTCGCTTGGAAGTGATCGAGTCGTTTGCCGATCGCGACGGGGACCCCGCCGAACTGTGGATCGATCCGCCGGAGTGGGTTCTCCAAACCAACGCCGAGAACCTGGCTGATATCGCTGCGTTCGCGTTGGATGAGGATCGCGTCGAAGCGAGTGAGTCCGCCGAAGTGCCGCGCGTGTTGCACTTGCGGTTCGGGGTCGATCCTGCGGTGACGCTGCGAATCGACGCTTGGATCGCTGCGGACAAGCCAACGCCAGAGAAAGCAAACGAGGAGAGTGGGGATGAGAATGGCGAATAAACAGGCACGGAACACAAGGCAATCGACGCCACAAAGTTCTCAGCGTCAACTCACCGAGCCTCTCCTCCCCCCCGCGTTTCGTGGGGACGGTTGCAGAAATAGCAAAGGTATTAGGCCGGAGGCCGCCAGAACCGCTGCCGGTGGCGTCAGCCACCGGAACGGGGCGCGATCAAATCACCAGCCCAGAGGGCGACACAGGCAGAGACTTGTGTCGGCCTCCGGCCTTTGGCGGGTTCGTAATTCAACCAGTCCGGTGGCTGACGCCACCGGCAATTCACGTATCGGCCTCCGGCCTAGCTTCGTTGCTATTCGTGCAACGGTCTCTCGTGGGGGAGAGGGGAGACTGGTTTTTACTAAGATCGGCTTGGGATTAGGCATACTACTAGCGACCTTACTCGTCCTATCACCCCGCGCACATGCGCAAGCCTCGCTCGCCCGGGCGAGTTCTCAAGTCCAGGACCGCGTGGTGAAGATCTACGGTGCGGGCGGCGTGGGCGGTTTGGATGCTTATCAAAGTGGCTTCATCGTCTCCTCAGTCGGTCACGTCGCGACGGCGTGGAGCAGTGTGCTCGACGTCGATCCGATCGTGGTCCTGAACGATGGACGACGTTTCGAGAGCAAGGTCGTCGGATTCGAACCCTCCCTCGAGCTCGCGGTTTTGAAACTCGACGCAACCGACCTGCCCTATTTCGAAGTCCCCGCTGGATCGGCCGACAAACCGATCGCCCGCTGGGGAGATCCCGTTCTGGCCATCAGCAATCTATTCAATATCGCGACCGGCAACGAGCCTGAGAGTGTCATGTACGGCCGGATCGCCGCACGCAGCAAACTGGACGCTCGGCGCGGCACGTTTCAAACCGCGTATCACGGCGAGGTCTGGCTGCTGGACTTGGTCGCTAACAATCCCGGTGCCGCGGGCGGAGCGTTGGTGGATTTGCAGGGCCGCCTCGTGGGCATGCTCGGCAAGGAACTGCGAGATCGCCGCACCGGTGTGTGGCTGAACTACGCGATCCCATCGGACGTTCTGCGCACACCAATCGGCGACATCATCGCCGGCCGGAAAACGGTGGCGCCCGTCAATCAGGATCCGTTGCTCGCACGCGATAAATCGCATAACGAGAATACACTGGGCTTCCGCCTCGTTCCCGACGTGTTAGAAACGACTCCGGTGTACGTCGACACGGTGGCGGCGAACGAACCGGCCGCGCTCGCGGACTTGCGGCCCGATGATTTAATCCTGCTGGCCAACGGGCGGCGGGTGCCTCATCAACGCGCGTTTCGCGAACAGCTCCGGCGGATCGATCGCCGCGACAATGTGATGCTCACCGTGCAACGCAAAAATGAAATCCTCGAACTGACGATCCGCCCATGAGCCCGCGAATTTTTTCTTTGCTCGTTGTACTGGGCAGCCTCACGCTGGTCGGAACAAATCACAACCGGCTGCGAGCGGACGATCCGGCGGTCCAGGACCTCTCGTCGGACTATCAGGTCGCACTCGCGGCACGAATTCGCCAAATCACCGATGACATTTTACCATCGGTCGTGAGTGTCGAGGTCATCGGTGCGTTGCAAACCGATGGCGAAGTCCGGCAAGACGCACCGACATCCGGTCTCGTGATCGATTCCGACGGATTGGTGTTGGCGTCGTCATGGATCACGCGCGGTCCGTCGGCGAGCATCATCGTCACGCTCGGCAGCGGCGAGCGTTTTCCCGCCCGCGTGATCGCCGAAGACAAGCATCGCGAACTGGCGCTACTGAAAATTGATCCCAAGCAAGCGACGTTACATCCCATTGCACTGGAGAAGGCGGGGGACAGCGCGGAGGGCAGTCCCTATCCGGCGATCGGATCCACGATGATCGCAATCGCTCGTTATGGCGAAGCGGGCGTGCCGCGGATCAGCACGGGTATCTTGTCGGCAGTCGATCGACTCGACGGCACCGCGGTGCAAAGTGATGTACGGATTTCTCCCGTTTTTTATGGCGGCCCACTCGTTGATCTGCACGGGAACTTGGTCGGAGTGTTGATCCCGGCGGTCGGCGAAAGCGGGGCGGAAGATCCGACGGAGTGGTATGACTCGGGGGTCGCATTTGCTGTTCCTGGCGACGTGATTGCCAGCAAACTCGATCGACTGCGGGCCGGCGAGACGATTCGCTCGGGGCTGCTCGGGCTGGTCGTCGGTGGTGACGATCCCTACGCGCCCGGCACGACGCTGGCCACGGTCCGTAAACGCTCGCCCGCGGATCGGGCCGGGCTGCAGTCCGGTGATCGCCTGGTCCGCGTCGGCGGACGCGAGGTCCGCCGACGTCAAGAAGTCCAATTGGCACTGGGGCGTTTCGATGCTGGTGAAGAGGTTCCCGTTGAATACGAACGCGATGGGAAGACGCACACCACCACCGCCACGCTCGCCGCGACCATCGAACCGCTGCGGCCGCAGTACCTTGGCATCACGTCGGCAGGCCTGCGCGTCACGTCGGTACTGCCAGGATCTCCCGCCGATGGCATTTTGCAAATTGGTGATGACTTAAAGTCGCTCGATGACACGGCCTTGGAAGATCCCGACGTGCTGCGGCAACGGATGTGGTCGGCCGATCCCGAAACACCGCTGGCGATCGAGTTTGAAACTCAAAATGAAACGGGCTCTCATGAGACGGTGCGCAAACCAATCCAGCCCGCGGAATGGGCGGGATCGCTCGACCGACTCGGCCTCCCGGAACAATCTGGCCAACGGACTCCCGATGACGAAACCGCCGAGACTTGGGAAGCCACGGAGGTGCGACTAACCGATATTGCCAATGAGGCGTTGCTGTGGCATCCGGTAAGAGTTCGCGAAAAAGCGACTGCAACCGACGCGGTGGCTCCCGTCGCTCTCGCTGTTTGTTTGCTGCCGCCTGCCCAGCGGGATTTGGCGGAGCAGATGAAACGCTGGAAGAAGTTGGCGAAGCAGTATCGCGTCGCTATCCTGTTGATCACAAGCGAGGACGAGCAGCGCTGGCAACTTGCCGAGATCGACGCGATCAGCAAATTGACGCTGCCCGCGATCAAGCAATCCGGAGCCGATGAAAACGCGGTCGCCGTACTCAGTGTGGGCGTGATAGCGGCCGGCGACGCGAAGGCGGCGAGCCCTGCCGGGGCGATGGCGCTGGCCGTTTCGCTCTCGACGGACAATGTCTTTCATGGGCTGGCGATTCCTGCGAACACGCAGCCGCCCGCCATCCGCCTCCGCCGCGATGCCCCCATGCGTTTATTGCGCGTGCTGATGACGACCGGGCCGGAGGGTGAATTGCCGTCGTGGTCGGCAACGCTCGGTCGCCTCGGCTGCCCCGTCCAAACCGCCGAAAGCGTGGATCGCGAAGAATTGTTACAATGGTGTCGGTCGTTATTGATATATTGAACCGATCACCCCGCGCACCGAACTCCCCCTCTCCCCCTCTCCCTTTCTCCCGCCTCCCCCTCTCTCACCTCCCACCTCATGCTTTCCCGATTCCTCGGGCGCACCGCCGTCATTGCCTGCGTCCTGATTGCGACCACGTCGCGGGCAGAGCCCGCTGGCGTTGATGAGGTGTACTTTGAAACTCATATCCGGCCGCTGCTCGTCGAACATTGCTACGATTGTCACTCGCAGTCCGCGGGCGAATCGATGGGCGAATTGCAGCTCGATACCGCTGCGGCGATGAGGCGCGGGGGTGCCAGCGGCCCGGCGATCGTTCCGGAGGATGAATCGGCCAGTTTATTGATCACGGCGGTGTCGTATTCGGATATCGACCTGCAAATGCCGCCCGACGGCAAGCTTGACGACGAACAGATCGACCGGTTGCGAACGTGGATCGCGGGCGGAGCGCCCGATCCACGCCGCGAAGAAATGGCGACCCAGACGCAGGCGGAACCTTTGCCGCTGGACCGTGACCCGAGCACGCACTGGGCATTCGTGCCGCCGCGACGACTCACTCGACAGGATTTTGAAACGCTTCCTGCGCAGTCACCGTCGCTATCCGCGGCAGCCGACGCTGATCCGATCGATGAGATCGCGCGACGTCATGCGGGGGCAAAAAATCTCTCCCCCGCACCCCCGGTAGATCGCCCGGCACTGCACCGGAGATGGAGCGATGACCTGCATGGTTTGCCAGCTACTTCCGATGAAATTGCCAGCTTCGAATCCGATCCGCGCCCCGATGCCGAGACGCGGCGGATCGATCGCATGCTGGCCGACCCACGTTTCTCCGAGCGGTTTACGCGGCACTGGCTCGACGTCGCCCGCTACGCCGACACGATCGGGTACGCGGTCGGCGCGAAGGATCGGAATCTGAAGGATGCGTATCGTTATCGCGATTGGTTGCTCGAGGAGATTGCCGCCGACATGCCCTACGACGAAATGATTCGTCACCAACTCGCGGGCGACCAAACCGCGCGTCCTGACAGTCACGACGCCGACGCGATGGGCTTCCTGACCGTGGGGCGACATTTCTTGCGCTATGACGACACGATCGACGACCGTATCGATGTCATCACGCGCGGTTTGCTGGGGCTGACGGTGACTTGTGCTCGCTGTCACGATCACAAATTCGACCCGATCCCCACGATCGATTATTACTCACTGTACAACGTACTCAAAAACAGTGTCCCGCCCCCAGATCCCGAATCGGCGGCGAGCTCCCTGATGTTGGTCGACCGGGACAAAGTTCAGGATACGCGCGTGTTCGTGCGCGGTGACCGATCACGCCCGGGTGAGGTTGCACCACGTCGCTACCTGACGGCGTTCCGGCAAGCGGACACGGACGTTTTCTCCAACGGCAGTGGACGGCTCGAACTCGCCGAGGCAATTGCCGATCCTGCCAATCCGTTGACGGCCCGAGTGATGGTCAACCGCGTGTGGGCTCACCTGCTCGGCCGCCCGTTCGTGGATCCGGCGAGCGATTTTGGTTATCGCACCGCTGAACCGCCCCTGCAAAGCGTGCTCGATGAATTAGCGGCTGATTTCGCGAGCCACTGGAGCCTCAAACGACTCGTCCGCCGAATTTTGCAGACGCGCATCTACCATCAATCGGCCCACGCCAGCGAGCAAGCCTTGCTCAGCGACCCCGACAATGCTCTCTGGACGCACGCGTTTCGCAGCCGATTGGATTTCGAATCGATGCGAGACGGCTTGTTGGTCGGCTGCGACTATCTCGACGATCGGATCGGCGGTCCCTCGATCGAAATCACCGAGGCGGAACTGATTCCGCGTCGAACGCTGTATGCTCGCATTGATCGGCAAAACCTGCCGGGGTTGTTCCGCACATTCGATTTTGCCAGTCCCGACATGCACTCGCCCGGACGTTACTACACGACCGTACCGCAACAACCATTGTTCTTGCTCAATCATCCTCAGGTCAGCGAAGCCTCTCGGCGCGCTGTCACGGTTGCTCGCCAAGACCAGGCGGGCGAGGCACAAGACACCGATATTGTCGGATCCCTGTTCGAACAAATTCTGGGACGCGAACCGACACCGAGCGAACTTGCCGACGCGGCGGCATTCGTCGCGGAACCGCCCGCTGAGAATCCCCGCGCGATCGATCCCCGCGGTGCCTGGCAATACGGCACTGCGACGTGGGCCGGTGAACAGGTGACCGAGTTCACACCGCTGAAGGTTTTCAAAGAGGGTCGGTGGCAATTCGAAGAAACATACCCCAGTCCTGGTGTGATGTCTTACGCGTCGCTGTCTCGCGATGGCGGACACCCGGCTGGCGGTGATGCCGGCATCGTCGTCCGGCGGTGGACCAGTCCAACGGACGGCAAGTTGATGCTCAGCGGCGCCGTTACCCGTCGGAGCGACGAGGACGATGGCATCATCGCGACGGTGCAGTTCAATGGCCACACCTTGTGGCAGGAGACAATCCCGTCGGGAACGCGGAACTACGATTTAAACGGCCTCGATATCCACCACGGCGATACGGTCGATTTGATCGTTCACAGCGGCCCTGGATTGAGTTTCGATAGTTTCCAGTGGCGAGCAAAATTAACCATCGAAGCTGCCACGGAAATGGTTGCGTTCAGTACGGTTGATGATTTCAGCGGACCGTACTCGCCGGCCAACATCGAATCGCTGGACCGGTTCGAACAACTCGCCCAAGTCCTATTTCTCAGCAACGAATTCTTCTTTGTCGACTAAATACCATGACTTTCAACCTCAGCCGACGCGACGCACTCCGTCATTCCGGCATCGGGCTCGGTGCGATCGCCTTGAATAACTTGCTCCGTGGTAACGCTCTGGCTGGCGCCTCGGCCGACGGATTCACCGGCAATGTTCCCACACATTTCCCCCCCACGGCGAAACGGGTCATTCATCTATTCATGAATGGTGGCCCGAGCCACGTCGATACATTCGATCACAAACCCGCACTCGAACAGTTTGACGGCAAGACCGCGGGGCTGGATGAACTCAAGACCGAACGGCCTACCGGCAATGTGATGCGCTCGCCGTTCGCCTTTGAGAAATATGGCGAACGTGGGCTACCCGTCAGCGAGCTATTTCAGCGCACCGCCGCGCACGTCGACGACATGTGTGTTGTTCACTCGATGTACGCCGACGTGCCCAACCACGAACCCTCGCTGCTATTGATGAACTGTGGCGAAGCCCGGTTGATTCGGCCGGCACTCGGATCGTGGGTGACCTACGGGCTCGGTTCAGCGAATGAGAACTTGCCCGCGTTCGTGGCCATGTGTCCGGGCGGCTATCCGATTAAGGAGTCGCAGAACTGGCAGAACGGGTTTTTGCCTGGCAAATATCAAGGCACCCATGTCGATCCGCGCCACGCGTCGGTCGAGCGATTGATCGAGAACATTCGCGGACGCTCCGTTGCTCCGCCGGATCAACGTGAACAACTCGATCTGCTGATGAAGTGGAACCGCGCCCACGCGGCGAAACGGCAGGAGGATCCACGTCTGGATTCACGCATCGAGTCCTTTGAATTGGCATACCGCATGCAAAGCGAAGCGTCGGAGGCGTTCGATGTTTCGCGCGAATCCAAACAGACATTGGAAATGTACGGTGGCAGTGAATTCGCGCGCGGTGCCCTGATCGCGCGGCGGTTGGTCGAACGAGACGTCCGGTTCGTGCAGCTCTACACGGGTGCCGGCCAACCGTGGGACTCGCACGACGATATCCATATCGCGCATCGCAACGTCGCCGGCCTAGTCGACCAAGCCATCGCGGCGCTACTGAGCGATCTCAAACGGACCGGGCTGCTCGAGGATACGCTCGTGATCTGGGGCGGGGAGTTTGGCCGCACACCCGTCGTCGAACTGCCCAAAGAGAGATCCAATCAAGGCAAAATGAATGGACGCGATCACAATCATTACGGATTCACGATGTGGATGGCCGGTGGCGGCGTCGCCGCTGGAACGACCGTTGGTGCAACGGATGAACTCGGCTTCAAAGCCGTCGAGAACCGCGTCCATGTCCATGACCTTCACGCCACGATTTTACGGCTGCTCGGTTACGACCACAAACGACTCACCTACCGCTACGCGGGCCGAGATTTTCGTCTGACGGACGTCCATGGCCGAATTGTCGACGAGATGATCGCATAACATTGCCGGTAGGACGATTCGAATCACTTTGATGAAAGAGCATTTTCACCATGATGAGCAAGAAATCGATGTTGGTTGCGATGCTGTTTTGTATCGCATTGTCAAACCAAGCCATTGCGGCCGAACGCCCTAACATTGTCCTCGTCTTCATCGACGACATGGGCTGGGCAGACTTCTCTTGCTTTGGCAATACCGAGGCATCCACTCCGAATATTGACGCGATGGCCGCCGAGGGTATTCGTTTTGAACAGTTCTATGTCAACTCACCGATTTGCTCGCCATCGCGAGTTGCGATCTCGACGGGGCAGTATCCGCAGCGTTACCAAATCACGTCGTTTTTGAATAATCGCCGAAGCAATAAAAAGCGGGGCGTCGCGAATTGGCTGTCTCCAAAAGCTCCGATGTTGGCCCGATCGCTCCAGCAAGCGGGCTACGCGACAGCCCACTGCGGTAAATGGCACATGGGCGGACAACGCGACGTCGATGATGCGCCACCGATATCCGACTACGGCTTCGACACATCGCTGACCAATTTCGAAGGCATGGGCGCGAAACTGTTGCCACTGACGGAAACGCCAACGAAGGATGGTGGTGTTAAGAAAGGGCGAATCTGGGAAGGTGCCGAGCGTCTGGGGGAACCCGTCACGTGGATGTTGCGGTCTGAGATCACGGGTGGGTTCACCGACAGAGCGATTGAGTTCATCGATCAAGCCCAGGCTGCTGACAAACCGTTTTATGTCAACGTCTGGCCGGATGATGTTCATAGCCCGTTCTTTCCTTCGATCGAAGGTTGGAAGGATGGTAAACGAGGGCTCTATTTGTCCGTTCTCGAAGAAATGGATACGCAGTTGGCGCGGCTGTTCCAACGCATCAAGGACGACGAGGCGTTCCGCGACAACACGCTGATTCTAATCTGCTCCGACAACGGCCCCGAACCCGGTGCTGGCTCGGCCGGTCCGCTCAAAGGGCATAAAGTGACGCTCTACGAAGGCGGCGTTCGATCGCCCCTGATCGCGTGGGGCCCCGGCTTGATGGCGAAAGACGTACGGGGCACGGTCAATGACACGTCCGTGTTCTCCGCGATCGATCTGGCGCCTTCGCTACTGGATCTGTCTGGCGTCGATCCACCCGTGGGCGTTGAGTTTGATGGCGAAGATCTGGCACCGGTACTGATCGGAAAATCAGACGAGTCGCGAAAGAAGCCGCTCTATTTCCGCCGTCCACCCGAGCACAAAAAGAACTTTCAGTTCAAGAACTTGCCCGATCTCGCGGTCCGTGATGGCCAGTGGAAACTGTTGTGCGATTACGACGGCAGTCACAAAAAGCTCTACAACGTCAAGGCAGACCCGGGCGAATCAACCAACGTCGCCACCGGACATCCTGAAATCACGAAACGACTCGTGACTGAGGTGCTGGGATGGAACAGCAAAATGCCCGCCGACGCCGGTGACCCGGACTATGTGCGAGAGGGAGCGAATGCACCGTAGCCAGGGAACTTAAAAATCCACCACGCTGTACGGTCATCGGATCGCGTGCATTCGCCGTTGCCTGAGCCACTAGATTCACGTTGGAGGATACGTCGTCGGTGAACACCAGTGACCACACTAAACTACGGTAACAGAGCCATGCACAACGCGGTGATCACTACCGCGGCGGTCAGGTTGAGGACCAGACCCGTGCGTGCCATCTCCTCGGTGCTGATCCCGCCCGCACCGAACACGATCGCGTTGGGTGGCGTGGCGACGGGTAGCATGAAGGCGCAGGAACAGCTAATCGTGCCGGGCACCATCAGGACGGCGGGCGGTAGGTCGAGCTGAACGGCAAGTTCGCCGAGAATTGGCAAGAGTAACATCGCTGTCGCCGTGCTGCTGGTGATCTCGGTCAAGAACGTCACCAAACAACACACGGCGAGCACGATCAACCACGTCGGCGCCCCGGCCAAGAAAGTCAATTGATATCCAATCGCTGCGCTCAACCCCGAGTCTTGGAATCCACGCGCCAATGCCATCCCACCGCCAAACATCACCAGAATTCCCCACGGGATTTTTGCCGCCGTCTCCCAATCCAACAGTCGTTCACATTGTCGACCGACGGCTCCGCCCGTCGGGAGTGAGTCCGATTGCCGACCGACGGCTCCGCCCGTCGGGAGTGAGTCCGATTGCCGACCGACGGCTCCGCCCG
>JBDNIG010000286.1:0-37169 GCA_041688415.1 Rhodopirellula sp.
ATGCGATCTGTAAACTCTCCTGACCCTCCTCGACCGCTCCGCTGCGAAGCAGGGCGTCGGCGGCCAGGTATCGACACTTCAGCGTGAATGGGGCCGATTCCCAAGACTCCCTTAACGGCTCGACGGCATCCGCAAAATCCTCAGTCAGGTAAAGCGCCCTCCCAAGCTGCTCGGATGAAATCTTTCGCAAGTTGCTCCAACGATCTGCATGGCCGCCAAACAACTCGACCGCATGCTCTTTTTCATCCAAGCGTATCAACGCAGAGAGCATTGAGATCTTTTGCCGTAGAGGCCGTTGCGATCCGCCATGGCGTTTGACATCGGCATCGATGTAATCCGACATTTGGATCCTTTCCCCGTCAATGGTTACCAATCCATCGTCGGACAATAAATCGTGAAGCGTCCACAGGCGTTGAATCCGGGTTTCCGTTGGTACCGTGGAGGCCTCGCGGCGTCCCCGTGGCGAGGGTCTCAATTCGCTCGCGGAGTAGACCTCTGGATTCAGAATTCCCCACCACCCGTACGCCTCGTTAAATGGGGTGCCCGAATGGTCGATCAGCGAGGTGTAGGGCGCGGGATACGCATCAGGCCTCATTCGAGCGATCAAGCGAGGAAAAAGCAACGACAGGCGGTCGGCTTTCAACAACGCCTTGTCCAACGCTTTGTCCAACGCTTTACTCGAAGGAGTCGCGCGAGACGAAAACGGTCCCCGCTCAGAAGCCTTGGTATCGATCGGAAAGAGTTCAACCAGACGCTCATAGATCGCGTCCGCCTGCGGGCGGTTGCCACTGTGATCCAACAACTCGCAGACCTGCAGTATTTCGAGTGTCGAACGCAACTTCCGCCGCTCACCGAAATTTACTTTAATGTGCTGGTTGACCCAACCTTGGGGATCGTCCATCGTGAAGTCGACTGCATCGAATGCTCGCTCATACTCCGCTCGCTGACCCAACAACATCAGCGAAAGCGTGCGGTCGAGTCGCCCCGCCATTTCAATCGCAGGCTCGATTTGATCGGTCAATAGCAACACGTTGCAGCACAATCGGTCGACCTGAGAAAGCGGGTTTTCGTTTGCAAGCTCCGTCAGTTCGTCACAGGTTCGTTGGCAATCCTGGTGCCTCGCGGCATGATGTTGAAAGACTGCCAAGTGGGCGAGAACTTCGGCACGGTTCATGGGGTCGTTCGGCGCCGTCGGTAGACTCTCGAGCTGTTGCTGTTCTAAGTTGGCTGCCCGCTGCCAACGTCGACCCTGAACTAAAACTCGAATTGCCTGTGGAACATCACCGAGCTGGATCGCCGCATCCGCCGCCTCATCGAATTGGCCGTCGCACTTCAAGAGGAAGGGCAGCATCGGCGAGTTTGGTTTCGTAGTTTGCAACTCCTCGATGCGTTTTGGCAGTACGCCACGCTGCATCCAAAACGCCGCCAAACGTGTGTACCCTTTTTCATGATTGGCATGCTCGAGCAGAAGTTTTTCAGCCGCGACATATTTTTTGCGAGAAATTTGATTGGCGACCACACCCGTAGTTGAGAAGAGAATTTGTTCCTTGAGGTGCTGTTCGTATTGAGTCTGTTTGGCGACATGAAGCAAATCGTGTTGCCGACCCGCGCCCACCATCTTCCATCGGTAACGAGTATTCAAAAGAAATCCATGGTACTTTTGATTCCGCACCGGTTCGCTACACCCAGATAACAACTCGAACAGGATCTCGACGGATTGATGATTCGGAAATTTGATTAGATTTGACTGCACCTGTCGTGCCAATCGATCGTACTCGGGTTGATCTTGCCTCAGTTTCTTAAAGAGTGGTATCAGTGTTTCACGATCACTGTACCCAGCCCATAAAGAAAAGCTGCGGAATTCAAAAATGAACTCGTCGATCATTGACCGGTAGCGTTCTTTGCCAAACTGTTCAAACAGTTTGAGGAGTTCTTTCAACTGGCCTCCTTTGGCGAGACAAATAATCGCATGTTCGCTGGCAACCAACTTTCGTAGTATCCTCAACTGGGCCTGCGGATCCGGTTGGCGACGGAGGGATGCTAGCAATTCATCAGTGCGTGATTCACGCAAGAGAAAATCCAAACATGCGGGTCTCAACCATAAGCCCAAAAGGATGGAATGGCTCGACAGCCGCAACGCTTCCGACCCGATTTCATTGGCCCACGTGACGAGCGTCGGCAATTGGCCCGCGTCGATGATCAGTCGTAGTAAGTGGTCCACGGAACCGATCTTTTTAATCACTCGTGTCCGTGTCCGTGCGTCTGGCTTTTGTTGAACCAAATACGCGGTGATCCACGGAGTGATCTGTGTTTCGAGGTCTAAATACTTGCACGCGTGGCGTGACATCAGAACCGCGAACAGCACATTATGTCTGTCAGGATCCGATTCATAGTGCCGCAATAGCCGCTCGAACTGATTTGCATCACGCAACGCATCGACAGACGATTCGTCTCGAAACAACGCGTTGACCATGCTGATTCTCGTGGTTCCTTGCGCGGACAGTGTCGTCAACAAGTCGGTGCGGCCTCGAGTGATCAGCGCGGCCGGACCGACGTTGGATACTAGCTGCGAAACCCAGCGACTGCGAATGTCCACATCGTTTTGAAGGTCGATCCAGTGCAGCAGGTTTTCAAGATGCAAATCGGTATTGGGTTCTGGAACGGATGCCGACATTAACGTCATGATCGCTGCGGTTTGGCTCGATCGATCGTTCGTCCGTTCGATAGCTTGGTACAGCGTGGTTAAACGGTTTTCAGAAACACCGATCTCATTATTGCCAGCTGCCTTGACGAGCTGACTTTTTAGCTGCAGGCCGTAGTCGTCAGGTGATTGTGTTTCGATCAATTCCCATAAGTTTCTGAACTGCATTTTAGGAAGCAGAAAATCGGTATTGGGTTGATGCTCGACGAGCGACTTCAGTAGCGTCAATCGCTTTGCAACATCTCTTTGCTCGCGAATGAATCGATAAATCTCCTGCGTTCGCCCGGATGCGGCCAGCAATCGAGTGATCCAGTCACGGTGAAACAACGGCACCGGCGAGTTTGATTGGATCGGAAACACCGATTCATGCATGGTGGCGTTCATCAAGTCTAGCACGCGGCCAGCCTGATCAAACTCGACCAACACCGCTTGATTGCCGCACATTTGCAGCGCCAGACGCCCCGTCATGCAGTCGCTATTCTCCACAACATCGAAAACCGTCAGCAATTGATTCGATTCGATCAACGAGCGAACGTTCTGGTAGTCTTCGAGCATTTCGCTGGCCAATGCACCTCGCCCGACGTCCGCGCCTTCACGCAAGAGAAACTCGATCAAGGATTGGAAACTGCCTTCTTTTCTCAATGCTCTCAACATGCCACTTGATAGCAGCGAAGTGGTGAATTGATCCAGGTACGCAGGCGGCCAATCTCGGTCGATATTTGACACGATGATTTCGAGGTAGTCATCGCGAAACAATTCCCGCTGGACATTGCGGTGAATGAACAACCCGGACAGTATCATCAATTTCCGTTCGTAGTTGGTTTGCGAGAACGCTATGTTGAGCAAGACCACCAACTGATCCGTCTCGATCACGGTTTGCATCAGCGTCGCGTTCCGCAACATCGAAGACACCAGCCCCGGTTTGGATTCCGGGCTGGGCGAGTCCGTGAGGATCTCGATGAGTTGCTCAACGATTTCAGGTTCCGCTAACGCTTCCTCCGGGCAATGCGAGAATAGCTTTCGAAATACCAATATGCCGTTTTGGTACTCCAGCCGAACGCACTGTTTCGCCAGCTCGCCGAGTTGACCGGCATCGAGATAGGCATTTGCAAAGCTCGCGTCACCCGCAATCGTGCTACTGATGCGTTGCAATTCGTTGCCCTCGAGATCCAACATCGCATCGAGAACCCATTCGCAGTGGTCGGCGGAATGCAGAGCAACGTCGATCGTTCGGTTCTGAGACCGCGACAGCAGCGCCAACGTTGGAGCGCAGAACTCTTGGGGAGTGTCTTGGATGATCCGCATCACCAACTGCTCTGCAAGCTGTTTTGGCATCGGCAGTATGGCCAATGATGCCAGGAAAGTACAGCGGCGCGGCTGTTGAAGATCTGCTGCGGAATCCAACCAGGACCGAATGTGAGCATCCGTGTCATCGTAGGCCGACTCGATGGTTGAAACGATCTGACTTGCCATGCCATCGCGATCGTCTTGACTCAAGCCTTCGGTCGCGATGAGCAATTCGCCCAATAGCATCGAATCGGCGAAGAAGCTCACGGCAGATTGGTTACGCACCAACGGGACGAGTATCTGACGGAGCGGCCCCTCCCGCATCCCAGCAATGATTTCAAGAATCTCGTGGGCGGACTGGCGGTCTTTCAGTATCGACACGAATGACGGCGTTGCGACCATGTGCGTCAGCGCTCGTTGTTGCAGTTCCGCATCCTGCAGCGGGGCGATCAGATCCCAGATGCCTCGCATCCGCTCGGGCGAATCGCTTTTCGCAAGTGCGTCCATCACGTCATCCGTGACGATCGTCTTCAGATAGATCGCCTGTAACTCGGCATCCGGTTCGACTTGAGCGATTCGCAAAATCTCGGATAGCTTGTTTTCCGATTGCAGATGTTTCACCACGTTTCGGTCGGCCATGATGTGGCCGATACAGTCCATGCGTTCGGGCCGATCGTCGATTCGCTTCGCCAATTGCATCAAACCATCCAAACCGATTTCGGTGAGGATCGCATCGATCGAATCGGGTTGTCTCAAGATGGATTGCAAGACGAGTTGCGTCGTTGGGGCGTCGATCTCTTTTGCGAGGTCGTCGAGCGTGTCAAACAATCCATCGGCAGGCAGCAATGCTTGCAAGGTGACCGGATGTTTGAACAACTCGATCGCAAACTCTGCCCGTTGGGAATCGTTGTCAGCGTGCCGCAGCATCGTGCACAGAAAATCGCGATGACCGCTGAGGATCAGTCTCCGAGC
The DNA here is from genome assembly GCA_041688415.1 of Rhodopirellula sp. Taxonomy (GTDB): domain Bacteria; phylum Planctomycetota; class Planctomycetia; order Pirellulales; family Pirellulaceae; genus Rhodopirellula. Next base: position 4,961 of record JBDNIG010000286.1, read on the forward strand.
AGTCTCGAAATTTTTGCAAAATGTCGTCAGCCAGATCTTCCGATCGGTACGCGGCAAACCAGCCACGTACCTGTCGATCGACGACAGCTTTCCGGCCTCGGCAATCCCCGCAATCACCTGGGGAGTGAACATCAGCGTGGCCGTGATGTTGCGGCGCCAGTCGCTATTCATACTAGCGGCCGTTCGGTTGGCCAGCCCGATGATCGCGTCTGGGCTGCGATAGTGTTTCACGACTTGACGGTCCGCCAACATTCTCGTCAGAAAGCTTGTTCGCGCCGCGGGATCTAGTTCTGTTACGATCAAGCGTTCGATGACGGACGTCGGCAGTTCGACGAGGACTTCGCGAAATACCTGGTTACGAACATGGATCGAGCCATAGCGGAACTGGCCTATCAGCTCGCGATGCTGGCGAGAAGTGGACGGCAGGATGCCGAAATGAAAGTCCTGCAACACCGCCGACGCGCGTGCTCGTGCATCGGGACTGCCATTCTGCATTGCCTTTTCCAGAGCGTGTTCGGCGGGCAAGCCGATCTGCCACAGATCACGGGCCGCTTGTTCGCGACTCGAGAATTTAGATGACTCGAGTGCCGCGATCGCGCCGGCGATTTCTTCGGCCGTTTTCGGGTGCGGCTGCGTGTCTTGTGCGGGCAACACGCCGGCGCTACCCAGCACGAAAAGCAGGCAGAGAATGACCCGCCGGTGAGAAAGAAAGCCAAATGTCACACCATCTCCGTTCAGGTTCGGTTGTCAAAAATGATGAGTCGATTCAATGTTCATTGTAGCGCAAACGACGGTTGCGATCAAGAAAATACTCGACACGGGAGGGTTCGCAATATTGCAGAATAATTGCCCCAATTGTTCCGCATGCATTGGACTCCCGATTGAAAAACAATTGAAGACAATTGTTGTGCTTAACACTGCAGAGCGAGCGCGTCGTCCGGCGGTGATCTATCGAACGCTGAGCTTTGGAATCCAGAGTGCACAAGGTAGTCGATTCGTTGAACGCATTTTGACGGTATCGGAAACCTGCCGCTTGCAGAATCGAAATGTGTATCAATACTTGGTCGACGCGATGGAAGCAAAGCTTGCCAGCGAGTCAGCCCCCTCGCTCCTGCCTGCCGAGTGCAAATCGAACGCGAAAGCGGCTTGAATCCTCAATCCGGCCCGTGAACGGTTACTCAACCAAGACACCTCGACGGTGAGACGGGAGTGGAACGGCAAAACACTCTGGTCGTCACAGTTCACACTGCAAGAGCTAGTCGATTCGAAGTGAATTTGATTCAATCGGCAAGCCTGCGTCTCTCCATTCGGGGACACTAAAACGCAGACGCTGGGACTTGAATCGTTGATCGTTCAGCCAGTAGTTGCCCGCATAGGCGGCCGCGCAGAATGGGCCGCGACAATACACCAGCATCGGGTAGGATTTCGGCAAGTCGCTGGCAAGATCGCCGAGTGAATCAAATGGGATGTTGCGTGCTTTCGGCAAGTGCCCTTGGTCATATTCCGTCGCGGGTCTGAGATCCACCAGGGTCAAACGTCCGCGATTGAGCTTGTCTCGAAGATCCTGTGGCGATAGCGGTGAGAGCGTTTCATCCGCATCAAATTCTTCCCGCATCACTTCGCGGATTTCTGGGACAATGACTTCGCCTAGATCACGAAAACGCAGCCATAACTCGGCGACGCGTGGGTCGGCAAGCGAGCAGAAAACGCTCCGTCCGCGTTTGTCGGTCGCGATCAAGTGCGAGTTTCGCAGCACCTTCACGTTCGCACTCGCTGCGGCTAACGATTGATTCGTAAGCCGCGCCAACTCATCGATGGGCTTTTCACCCTGCGCCAACAAACTGAGCATTTTCAGCCGGTGCGGGTTCGACAATGCACTCCCCACACCGGCGAGTTGTTGATAGATGGCGGCCTGTTTTCGTTTGTCGAGCATGCTGGGATCCCAGATGATAGCGGCTGAGTGGCTCGATGCGGGGCGTTCACAGAACAACGGAGCAACGACCTTGATAGGACCGTCGGAACAATAAGTGGCGTAAGCTTCCAGCTTGCGATTCAAAAAACGTAAGCTTCCAGCTTGCGTTTCAGAAAACGCAAGCTAGAAGCTTACGCCACGGCAAGAGACCGTCTGTTACTGTTCGGAAGATCCTTATCTACCGTTATACTCAGCTTTTAAAAACAGTCAATGAACTATTTGAGTTTCCGGGGCAATCAATGGCGGATCATCGCTCGGGACAGCCATTGTCAATACGTTCCTTGACTATTTGTTTATCGAGAATCATTCGCGACCTCCCATTCGCGACCTCGGTCGCCAAGACGTCTCTCGCTCAATCCCCCGTTTCCCCACAGGAATCACACCATGACTGGTTTTAATCGTCGTGAAATCCTCCAGCACTCCGGCGCACTCGGGTTGGGGGCCGCATTCCTGCCCACACTCGGCTCGGTCGTACAGGCTGGTGAGAACGGTAACGCGACCAAGCCGCCGAAGAACATTATCTTGAAAACAGTCGAGTCGGGCGGGTTGTCGCACTACTCCTACTTTCTCGGTGACAAGGACGCCGGTGTCGCCGTCGTGATTGATCCCCGCCGCGATGTGCAGGTCTACTTGGACTTGGCCAACGAACACGGCATGAAAATCACGCATGCCATCGAAACCCATATTCACGCCGACTTCGTGTCAGGGTCGCGAGAACTCGCCAAGCAATCTGGGACGGCGCAGATCGTCGCCAGCATCGAAGGTGACCCCAGCTATGGTTTTGATGTCGATCGCAAAATGAAGAACGGTGACGAGCTGACCGTCGGCGGCATCAAGCTGCGTGGGATTCACACGCCCGGCCATACGCCCGAGCACATGTCGTACCTAGCGTCGACAGAGACGGAGGCAAGCCATGGGCGTTATTCACGGGCGACTTCCTGTTCATCGGCAGCGTGGGTCGTCCCGACTTGATGGGCGTCGAGAACACGGACTCGCTCGCCAAAGCCCTCTATCACAGTGTGCAGAACGCATACGCGGAACTGCCCGATGAGCTGATGATCTATCCAGCGCACGGTCCCGGATCACCGTGCGGTGCGGGCATCAAAGCGCCCGACGGCGATCCAACCTTGTCTCAGGAGCGGAAGGGCAATCCGTACTGGCGGATGAACAACGAAGACGTCTTCATCGAGGCACTGCTGAGTGCCCAACCTCCGGTACCGTACTACTGGCCGCGGATGAAGAAAATCAATGCGGCGGGGCGTGAAGTTCTCGGCGGCACACCTAGCGTTGAAATGCTGAAACCTGATGCATTTGCCGAGTTGGTCAAGTCCGATGAAGTGCAGGTTCTTGATACACGGTTGATGCACGCGTTCGCGGGCGGACACATCCGCGGTGCGCTGAACATTGGTTACAACGAGGTGATTTCGATGTGGGGCGGCTGGATGCTGGATCCTGATAAACCGATCGCGATGGTCAAACCCGCCGAAGGTAACTTCCACGATCCGCTGGATTGGTTGTCACGAGTCGGGCTGACCAATGTGCAGGCAGGCCTGGACGGCGACATGAAAGCCTGGGTGAACTCGGGGCGCAAGTTCGATTCATTTCAGACGGTGTCGGTGCATGACGTCAACGAAACGTTCCCGACGGACAAAATGACGTTGCTCGATGTGCGTCAACCACCGGAGTGGGACATGGGACATATCGAAAGTGCCCAATACATGTTCTTGCCCGAGATCCCGAAGCGGCTCGATGAAATCGACAAGAGCAAACCAGTCATCGTGTATTGCGGCAACGGCTACCGAGCCAGCGTGGGCGTGAGTGTGTTACGTGCGAACGGGTTTGATGCGCGCACGGTGCCCGGATCGTGGGATGCGTGGATGGCCGCAGGCTATGACTCGGTGAAGCCGAAGAAGTCCGGCAAAGCCAGCGATACCTCCCGCACGGCGTAGTGACGATCGCACTCGTTCCCAGGCTCCCGCCTGGCTCTCCCTCGTTCCCAGGCGGGAGCCTGGGTACCAGAAAGAACAACCAAAACTAGGAATTTGGAATCATGAAATTGTACAACAGCACTGCCGCGTTCGTGTGTGCCTGCCTCGCGATGACGCCCATCGCGTCGGCAGCCAAAAATGTCACGAACGAATCGACGGCTGGTGAGAAGAAGTTCTCAATCGCGTTCATCAACGACATTCACGCCCAACTCGAACCGCACCCAGAATTGTTCTGGGATGGTGATGATGCCGAGCGTGAATATCGAGCGGGCGGACTGAGCCGCATCGCGAGCGAATGAATCGCGAGATCGGGCACACGGATATTTGGTTGGAGCGTTACAACGTGATGAGCACGTCGATGGACCGACTGATCGCCGACGCGGTCAAGGAGTCTGCCCACACCGACATTGGGCTGAGCAACGGCTATCGCTTTTCACCACCGACCGCTCCCGGTCCGATCACCGAGGCCGACCTGTGGAACTGGCTGCCGATCGTATTGGATTTGAAAGTTGGCAAGACGAGCGGGCAGGAATTCATCGACTATTGGGAAAACGAATTTGAGAATGTTTTTTCCAGCGATCCGGATCGTCTCTACGGCGGATGGCTGGCGCGGCCGTCGACTAACGTGGACGTTCGCTTTGATTCCACGGACGAAGACGGCGCGCGGTTGCGCAGCCTCACGATTGACGGGGAAGATGTCGATCCAGACGCCAGCTACACGTTGGCGGCCGGGTCGCGAACCGGTCAGCCCGAAGATCAGATCCATCGCGTGAAACGTTGCTACGCCACGGAACTGCTCGACACGACGACTCATGACGCGGTGCGAAGCTATCTGGCCAAGCAAAGTGACATTCACGACACCGGAAACCCACCCCTTCAATGTGTCGTTCGTCCAGACATGCTACGCTCGCAGTACCTCGCGTTCATCCAAGAACGTCAGCGAGCTCGCGAGCGGAATGCTCGCGAACCAGATCAAAATGAAGCCGATGAGGCCGCGTCACGTTAAGGAGCCTTCGGTAAACAAGTGGCGTAAGCTTCCAGCTTGCGAACCTGTCGACAGCGAATCTGAGACCGCAAGCTGGAAGCTTACGCCACTACCGACACCCATTGACCTACCCCTAATTTAACTCCAACAAAGAATCGAACTATGAATAAAGTTTTTGCACTCGCGATCTGCACGGTCGCAATGACTTTCGTCATCACCACATCCACCGCCACGGCTCAAACGCCCGCGAACACGGAACAAGTTCAAGATCGCCCCGTGATCGGCTTGGAATACAAAGGACCTATCAAAGTCGTCTACCAAGTCAGCGAGGACAAGTGGAAAGATGGCGTCGGCAAAGCTTTCCTCTACTTGAAGAAACTGCGAGGCTTCTACGAACAACAAGGAATCGACGAGAGCAACCTCGACATTCGCGCCGTCGTCCATGGTGACGCCTCCTTTCACGTGCTCACCGACGAAGCGTACAACCGCGTCAAGGGTGTCGACACGGGAAATCCAAACACTCAGCTTCTCACGGAGTTGAGAAAGCTGGGCGTTCACGTTGAGCTCTGTGACTCACGGCGGCAACGCGAAGGCTGGTCGAAGTCAGACATCCATCCCAATGTGCTGCTCGTCCGTGCTGCCTACGCACGGATGATCGATTTGCAACTCCAAGGATACGCCTACATCAAGTTTTGAGTATTCCTCGCACCTCATCATTAAATCTGAACGGACCAAGCAGGACAAGGCAAATGTATAACGAACGAGTAACAACCTTCCAAACTCTCAAACGGCTTCACCAACAAGAACGAAGCGTCCATCGCAGTCACGCGATCCAGAACCTGGTACTGGTAGTCGTCATGCTCATGGGCGGGGCGTGGCTCGTTTGTGATGCCAACTCGGCTTGTTCTGCCGACAAGCAGTTGAATGACGAGGCAGCGACCGCCGTCTCCGAATCGGAAGCACCGGAAGGCCGCGCCGCCGGCAAGATCAAGTGGTTGAAAAGCTACGATCAGGCCCTGGCCCGCGCAAGAAACTCAATCGGCCGGTGTTGATCGACTTCGCGGCGTCGTGGTGCGTGCCCTGCGTGATGATGGACAAACACGTTTGGCCCGACGAAGCCGTGCAAGAATCCTTGGACAGCAAAGTTGTCCCGTTGCGGATCGACATGAACGAAAAATCAGCACCGCCGTTGATCGAGAAGTTCGAAATCGAATTTGTGCCGACGATTCTGTTGATCGACGCGGATGGAAACGAATTGAAACGGGAAGGATTCGTCGACGCCGAACATCTGCTCGAAATGATCAAGAAGGCGAAAGCCGCGTCGATTCGGACGAAATAATGGAACGCCGTTTGCGATCACACGTGCGAAGCCTGTCCCAGCGACCTCGAATGCGGCCCCGGGTTCCCTTTTTACAAATCGAGCCCCCCCGACCCTACCTTGAAGAGGAATTCAACGATGTCGAATCGAATGAAGTTCAGTGACGCCCTGACCGTCGGTCCTCAACCCAGTGAAAGCGAGATCAAATCGCTGCCCGGTGACGGATTCAGGTCAGTCGTCAATTTTCGTACTGCCGGTGAAGATGATCAACCGATGTCACCCGATGTGGAGGGCGAGAAAGTGAAAGCTGCGGGCCTGCAATACCTGCATGTGCCCGTGTCGATGGACTCGATCGACGCCGGTAAAGTGGATCAGTTCCGCGCGCAATACGAGTCGCTTCCCAAGCCGGTTTTCGCCCATTGCAAGAGTGGCAAGCGGGCTGGCGCCATGATGATGATGCACACCGCCGTGGAGAAAGACGTGAGCGGCCAGCAGGCACTCGATAAAGCTAAGGAGATGGGATTTCAGTGCGACGTCCCGGAACTTGAGCAGTTCGTCAAGGGCTACGTTGACCAGCGGAGCAACGCCAAGGCGTAAGAAAAATAGGCCGCCAATCATCACCCGACGCGTTAGCCAGGGATCGGGTTGCACCCTCGCGCGGATGCGTCGTGTTTTGATTGGCGCGTCAAGTTCCCGCAATCGACACTCACGCAAAGCAGAATGTGGGCTACCCACCCGAATCGAAAATTCTCGATCAACAGGTTGACATATCGCGATATCACGATACAATGATGTAATCACCAAAAGAAAGAATCAAGATGGCATCAAAAACAACGAGTGCGAAACAGGCGAAACCTCGCGGCAGCGTGGAGGACTTTGCCGAGGCGGCGGAGTGTTTAAAGGCGATGGCCCACCCGGTCCGGCTGCGGATTGTTCAATTACTGCTGCACGGGCGGTACACTGTCGGCGAGCTGGCCGCTGATTGTGGCATTCAAGATAACGTGGGTTCGGAGCATCTGCGGTTGCTCCAACGGTGTGGTTTTTTAGGCAGCGAGCGGGAAGGTCGACGGGTGTACTACAGCGTGGCCGAACCGCACTTGGAGCAATTGATGGCCTGCATTGAAGGACGCTTTCTACCCTGCGGGGCGAAACATCGTTAACAACGCCAATGGTTCATTGGCAGTTTTGTGTTGAATAAAATATCGTCATATTGTGATGTGACGACTTTCCGACTTGTGTTGATAACCTACTCGAAGGGAGTTTTTGAGATGCAAACGATTGATGTGAAACAGTTGGCTGACAAAGCAGCCTCCGGAGGCGTGGATTTAATTGACGTGCGGACGCCCGTCGAGTACCGGGAAGTGCACGCCGAATACGCGAAGAATCTCCCATTGGATTCACTCGATCCGCGAGCGATTGCGGCGGGGCGTGAGCGGAACTCGGACGAACCGCTGTACGTGATTTGCCAGAGCGGGAACCGATCGAGCAAAGGCGTGCAGAAGTTTCTGGATGCTGGCATCGAGAATGTGGTCAACGTCGACGGCGGGACGTCCGCGTGGGCTGCGGCGGGTTTGCCAGTCGTTCGCGGCAAGAAGGCGATCTCGCTGGAGCGTCAAGTCCGCATCGTGGCGGGATCGCTCGTGCTGCTCGGCGCGGTGCTGGGCTACTTCGTCCACCCGTACTTCATCGCCCTGTCGGCATTCGTCGGGGCCGGGCTGGTGTTCGCCGGAATCACGGATACCTGCGGCATGGGCATGATGCTCGCACGGATGCCATGGAACCGATGTGGGGCCAGCGGATCATGTTCGGTCTAGCGATCATCTTTGGCGTTATCGTGGGCTTTACTCTCGGTTTGACCGGTAGCGGTGGCGGCGCGTTCGCGGTGCCGCTACTGGTCTACGGGCTGTCCGTTGCCCCGCGAGAAGCCATCGGGATTTTGCTCGCGTCGGTCGACGGCACGGCGCTATTTGGTTCCGCGCCACGTTTGATGCGAGGCGAAGTTGAGGTGCGAACCGGGTTGCTGTTCGCGGTTGCCGGCATGTTAGGTGCGCCTCTCGGATCGTACCTGTCGACGCTGGTACCCGAGCGGACGCTCTTGATCATGTTTGCGATTCTCATGTTAGTGGTGGCGCAGCGGATGTGGGCGAAATCGCGGAACACCAAGATTGCAAGTGGAGTCTGTGCCACGGAGTCACAGGCCAGTCTGGATCGTAGTGCTTGTCAGCGTGACGACGATGGCAAGCTCCGGCTCACTTCGAGGTGTGCTCGTTTATTGGTGTTGGTGGGGCTAATGACGGGGGTGCTGTCGGGCATGTTCGGTGTGGGTGGTGGATTCGTGATTGTGCCCGCGCTCGTGTTGTTCAGTGGTATGGCGATCCATCACGCGGTGGGGACATCACTCTTCGTGATCGTATTGGTCAGCATCAGCGGAGTCTCATCGTATCTAATGGGAGGTGGCAGTCTGTCGCTTGAGATCGCGCTGCAATTTTTGGCGGGAGGTTTTGCCGGGATGTGGTTGGGTGGCATCGTGGCCAAGCGGTTGCAAGGTCCCATCCTTCAAAATACGTTCTCTGTCGCCCTTGTTTTGGTCGCCGTGTTTGTCATTTTCAAATCAACTGTGCTTTCGTAGTGGACGTGGAGACACGTCCCTTCCACTTAGGATCTTTTATAAGATCCACTACACGTGTAAAAAGGAATCTCAATCATGTTGCTCAAGTACTTCTACGACCCAACACTCGCTCACGCTTCGTACATGGTCGGTTGCCAGCGTGCCGATGTCGCCGTCATTGTTGATCCAGGTCGAGACATCGATCAATACATTGACATGGCGACGCATGAGAACGTACGGATCATTGCCGTCGCCGAGACGCACATTCACGCGGATTATGTATCCGGGGCCCGTGAGCTAGCCGATCGCGTGGGTGCCAAGTTGTATGTCTCGGACGAAGGGCCCGCGGAATGGAAGTATCTGTTCTTGGATGGATACGACCATCAACTCGTTCGCGACGGTGATCACTTCATGATCGGGAACATTGAGTTCGAGGTTCTTCACACCCCCGGCCACACACCGGAAAGTGTTTCCTTTGTGTTGACGGATCAAGGCGGTGGTGCGAATAAGCCGATGGGCATTTTCACTGGCGACTTTGTCTTCGTCGGCTCCATCGGACGCCCCGACTTGCTCGAAGAAGCGGCTGGAATGGCCGACACGGCCGATCCCGGTGCTCGCGATCTGTTCCGATCGGCGGGGCGATTCAAGGATTTACCCGATTACATGCAAGTCTGGCCCGCTCACGGCGCTGGCAGTGCGTGCGGGAAAGGACTTGGATCGATCCCGTCGTCGACCGTCGGTTACGAAAAACTCTTCAACCCAGCACTCCAGTACACCGACGAGGAAGAGTTCGTAAAATATATTCTGGCGGACCAACCAGAAGCCCCCAAATACTTCGCGGTTATGAAGCGGGTCAATAAGGAAGGCCCAGCGATTCTCGGCGAAGGACACCGTCACAAGATGTTGGAGGTTGCCGAACTCGACGGGGCGCTGGATGCCGGTACGGTCATCGACCTCGCACCTTCGCCGAAGTTCGCACAAGGACACGTTCCCGGGTCGATCAACATTCCGATCGAGATGTTGGCGACTTGGGCGGGCTGGTTGGTCGACTACGATCGGCCGATGCATCTGATTTGCGAACCGTCGCAACTCGAGGAAGCCGCTCGTATTTTGCACAAGATCGGCGTCGACAAAATCGATGGTGGCTTCAGTGCAGAGGATGTCAGGGCGTCGGGTGCGGCGACGGAGACCTACGCGAGTGGAACACCGGCTGATCTGTCCAGCTCGATCGAAACCGGGCAGGTCACGCTGGTCGATGTTCGATCCAATGAGGAGTGGAACGAGGGTCACATCGAGCAAGCTGAGCATCAGTTCCTGGGACGTTTGCCGGACAATTTGAGCAATCTACCGATCGACATGAAACTGGTCGTCCAGTGCCGTAGTGGTGGACGATCGGCGATTGCCACCAGCGTTCTGCAGGCGGCGGGTTTTAAGAACGTCGTGAATCTGACGGGTGGCTATACGGCGTGGAAGTCGGACGGACTGCCGAGCGTGAAGCCGACACCAGCGATGAGTAACTAATCCGCGCCAACTACCCCAGCTCCACGATTTAAACTTCGTCCCACCAATCTGAGAACGCATCTATGGAAACAGCCATCCTCAGCTACGACTACTTAGTTGTGGCACCAGGGATTCAAATCAACTGGGATCAAATCAAAGGCTTGAAAGAATCAATCGGTAAGGATGGCGTGTGCAGCAACTACTCGATTGACACCGTCGCGAGCACTTGGAAGTTCATTAGTGAGCTGAAGCAAGGTGCCATCGCCAATGCAGCGATGGGTAAATCGAAATTCTTGGACTCAAAATTCTAACATCGGAACGGACCAGAAATGAAGATTGTCATCATCGGTGGAGTTGCTGGCGGAGCGTCCGCGGCGGCACGAGCGCGACGTCTGAGTGAGGACGCGGAAATCGTCATCCTGGAACGTGGGCAGCACCCATCGTTCGCAAATTGTGGGCTGCCTTACTACGTTGGCGGCGAAATCGAGTCGCGCGACAAACTGCTGGTCGCTCCCGTCGAAATGTTACGGCAGAGACACCGACTCGATGTTCGCGTTCGCAGCGAAGTGACTCACATTGACCGCGAAAACCAAACGGTTGCCGTCACGAATCTTGATTCGGGTGACAGCTACAACGAATCCTACGACAAACTCATCATCGCGACCGGAGCGTCTCCATTTCGTCCACCGATTCCCGGTATCAACTCGGAGCGAGTCTTGGAACTCCGTGATCTTACCGACGCCGATCGAATGCACGAGCTTGCAACGACCGACGACTGCCGCCGCGCCGTGATCGTGGGTGCTGGGTTCATTGGCATCGAAGTGGCCGAGAACTTGATGCGCCGAAGACTCGATGTCACCGTGGTTGAATTAGCCGACCAAATCTTACCACCGTGGGACGCGGAGATGGTTCATCCACTGGAAAATCACCTGCGCGAGCGAGGGGTCACGGTGCGATTGAATGATTCGGCCGAAGCGTTTGTAGAGTCTTCGGCCGAGGGCAGCAAAATAGCGGTTAAACTGAAATCGGGCGAAGAAGTCCACGCGTGCTTCGCCGTTGTCTGCATCGGCGTCCGTCCGGAAAGCAAACTGGCTGCCGAAGCCGGAATCGAGTGCGGTCCGCGAGGTGGCATCATCACGAACGATCACATGCAGACGAATGATCCGAACATCTACGCCGTTGGCGATGTGGCGCAGGTGAAGGATTTCATCACCAACGAGCCGACTCAAATCCCATTAGCAGGCCCAGCCAACCGGCAAGGTCGCATCGCCGCCGACCACATTTTTGGTCGTGATTCAACGTATCGAGGCACTCAAGGAACGGCGGTCGTGGGAGTCTTCGGCAAGACCGCTGCGATGACGGGTCACAGTGAAAAATTGCTGCAGCGAGCGAATCGTTCCTACAAAAAAATCTACATTCATCCGAACGACCACGCCGGATACTATCCCGGTGCGACTCAGATGACGTTGAAGCTGTTATTCGATCCCGAGGACGGTCGCATCTGGGGTGCTCAGGCTGTGGGGACTCATGGAGTCGACAAACGCATCGACGTGATCGCGATGGCGATTCAAGCGGGCATGACGGTCTACGATTTGGAAGAAGTCGAACTTTGCTACGCGCCGCAGTATGGGTCTGCCAAGGACGCCATCAACATGGCGGGCTTCGTCGCATCAGGTGTGCTGCGAGGGGATCATCCGCTCGTCCACCTGGACGACGAATTTACAATCTCCGAGTCGATCGAGGACGTGTTGTTGGATGTCCGTACCGAGCGTGAGTTTGCTCAAGGACACCTTCCCAATGCGAGAAATATTCCTCTTGAGGGGCTTCGTGAACGCATTTCAGAATTGCCACGCGATCGCCGGATCGTTTCGTACTGCTACGTCGGACAACGAGGCTACATGGCCACCCGACTGCTTCAACAAAAAGGTTTTAGCGCCGTCAATCTCGGCGGTGGCTATCGTCTCATCCAAGGCTCAGGCCAACAGGAGAACCTCCAGTGACCACTCGAAGCGATTTTCGGAACCCATGCTCGCTGGTGCGAGCATCTCAAAACTTGGATCGACACGCGTTTCGGTGCGGAGTTTAACGCTCGATGAAAAACATTTGGAAAATCCTCAAGCTAGCTGCCGTCGTCGCGGTCATTGCCGCGTTGGTCTATCAATTCAAGTTCGCGCCAGTTTCCGTAACGCCACACACAATCCAACGCGCTACGATCGTTGACGAAGTGATGGGAACGGGAACGCTGGAAGCTCGCGTTGAAACGACAGTCAGCCCCAAGATTGCTGGCCGCGTGGTGGAACTGTTGATCGATCAGGGCCAACGAGTGGTCCAAGGTGACGTATTAGTACGCCTGCATGATGAAGAACTCCAGCAACAGCTTGCCATCGCAGAGGCGAACGTCGATGCGGCGTCGGCAGCGATCGAGCGACTCAAAGCTGACAAAGAACGCGCCGTTGCCGTGTACGCTCAGGCTCGGACGAGTCACGATCGAGTGCGGTCGTTGATGGACAAGAAAGCTGCTAGTCGTGACGACGTCGACAAAGCGATCGAGGCGTTGGCGGTGGCAGAGTCGGGCGTCTCGCGCGCCGAAGCGGGCATCACCGAAGGCCAGAAAGAGCTGGTCGCAGCCGAGAGAACGGCGCAGTATCACTCGGCTCGTTTGCAGGACACCGAAATCCGTGCACCGTTCGACGGTCTGATCGTCAAACGCAGTCGCGAACCGGGCGACGTTGTGGTTCCCGGCAGTTCGATTCTCACCTTGATTTCGACCGATGAGCTGTGGATCCGAGCTTGGATCGATGAAACGGAAATGTCGAAACTGCAAACCGATCAACCGTCGCGAGTCATTTTTCGTAGCGAACCGACCGGTTCTTATTATGGCAAAGTGGCACGCTTGGGCAGGGAAGCCGATCGAGAGACTCGCGAATTTATAGTGGATGTTCGCGTGTTGGAATTGCCAAAGAATTGGGCTGTCGGCCAACGGGCAGAGACCTTTGTCAATGTTGCGCAGCGAGAAGACGCATTGGTTCTGCCGGCACGGTTGCTGATCAATCGGGACGGGAGTTCGGGAGTTTTCGTGAATGAGGATCGAACTGCTGTCTGGCGCGAAGTTAAGCTCGGCATTCGCAGCCGTGATGCGGTTGAAGTCATCGAAGGACTCTCTGAAGGCGATATCGTTGTGACACCAGTGAAACCGTCGACAGAGTTAACGGACGGACGAAGCGTTCGACTCAGCGAGGGCCAACGATGAACCTGGCCACCAAAGACATCCGGCACAACCTCGGGCGGTTTGCCTTGACGACCGTCGGCATTGGCATGTTGTTGATGGTCGTGATGGGAATGGGCGGCATTTATCGCGGGGTGGTCGAAGACGCAACACTGCTGATCGACCGCGTGGGTGCGGACCTATGGATCGTTCAACGAAACACTCGCGGCCCATTCGCCGAACTTTCTCGTGTGCCGGCTAATTTGGTCTACCGCGCCGCGTCCGTACCGGGTGTCGCATCCTCCCGGGAGTTCGTTTATCACACCATTCAGCGTGAACGCGACGGTCGTGCACTGCGAATCGCGGTACTCGGGTTGAGTTGGCCGACGGACAAAGGCGAGTGGATTCCGCTGACCTCGGGGCGACCATTGGGTCAAGCACGCTACGAGATGATCGCCGACAAGACGCTTGGATTTTCACTCGGGCAGCAGATCGAACTTGGCAAGGAAACCTACACGGTCGTCGGCACGACGGACAACATGATCAGCTCCAGCGGCGATGGATTGGCATTCGTCACGATCGCCGATTCACTGGCGATTCAGTTCGACACGCCGGGCGAAGCCGTTCGATTGGAACGGGCCGCGCGTGAAGCTCGCGGAGAGCAGTTCGAGCTGGCGATTCAAAGTCCCATGATGCTGGAGAATGCCGAGAAGCCGAGCGCACAACTGCCCGCGGTCGCGCGTCCGCAAGTCAACGCGGTCATGGTGACTCTATCGCCGGGTGCGGACGTCGATCAGGTCACCGAGACGATCTCAGGCTGGGGAGATGTCTCCGTGTTTTCGGCCGACGGCGAGCGTGAGCTGTTGCTCAAAGGCAGCGTGGAAAAAGTACGACGCCAAATCGGACTGTTTCGCGTACTGTTGACCGTGATCGCGGCCATCATCATGGCGTTGATCCTCTACACGCTGACGCTTGATAAGATTCATTCCATCGCATTATTAAAACTGATCGGGGCACCGAACTCCGTCATCCTTGGCCTGATCTTGCAACAAGCGTTGTTGCTTGGGGCGTTCGGGTTCGGGATCGCGTACCTGGTCGGTCAACAATTGTTTCCGCTGTTCCCGCGCCGCGTGATTCTGGCCGATATCGATCTGTTGCAGTTAGCCGGGATCGTGTTGGTGATCTCCGTGTTGTCCAGCTTGCTGGGAATCTGGAAAGCCCTCAAAGTATCACCCAATGAGGCATTGGCATGAGTGAACTACTGGCAATCGAAGCGGTTGAGTTGACCAAAATCTATGGTAGCGGCAACACCGAGGTCGTCGCGATGCGTGATGCGTCGATGCAAGTCGCAAAAGGTGAAGTCGTCGCGTTGCTCGGCCCCAGCGGCAGCGGTAAGTCGACTTTTCTGACGGCGGTTGGTCTCATCAATCCACCCACATCGGGTCGCATCACGATCGGTGGTCAGTTCGTCCTGGAAGGGCAGACGCCCCACACCAACTTGCGTTCCTTCCGGCGCAAACATCTCGGCTTCATCTTTCAAAAATCGAACCTGATTCCGTTTCTTTCCGCGATCGAGAATATCCAAATCGCGATGCAGCTCAACGGCGAATCGGTGCGAGCGTCACGGATTCGGGCGATGGAGTTGCTCGAGTATCTGGGTGTTGCCGATCGCGCCAGCAACCTCCCCGCGATGCTATCGGGCGGCCAGCAACAGAGGGTTGCGGTCGCTCGCGCCCTGGCCAATCATCCCAGCGTCATCCTCGCCGACGAACCCACGGCGGCCCTTGACGGACATCGCGGCCGGCAAGTGATGGAACTATTCGCCAAAGTCGCTCATGAACATGGGACGGGTGTGATCGTCGTCACGCACGATCACCGAGCACTGGATGTTTTCGATACGATCTATGAAATGGAGGATGGACGAATGGAAAAGTCAACGCATTCTCAAAACCGAGTCTCACGCGATTCCAAAGCGATTTCGGAACAGGGTGCGATTCCGCTGAAATAACTGTTACGAAACCGGATCACTCAGCGAGCTGAGCAGGCGAATCATGGCGTGGACGCTCGACAGTTTCCCGGTTTCGAGCTGGGTGTGGTAGGACGAGGTGGGGAGCTGCAGCGTGGTGCCGCGAATCTCGCCGGCGGACGCTTCAATCAGCCGTCCCAGCTCCGTGCGGCCGAGTGACATCGGTTTTTCGCGTGTCAGGTTGAGCTGTTCGATAGACACGTCCTTATAGCGATAGCTGACACCGAGTTGCTCACATTTCTGTTGCCAGTATAGATAAAGAGGGTTCTTCCGCAGAATCGGTGAAAGCGAGAATGATTGCCACGCACGCAAACGTGCGCGACCTGTCGCGATCTCATCGAATTGGGTGGCGTTCATCACCGCTTTCGTGCCGCGTGCAGCCGTTGGTACAGCGTCAGGTGTGCGTCGATCATGGCATCGATCGTGAACTTCGTTTCGATGCGTGACTTCGCGGCGGCGGCGAGTCGCGCGGACATGTCGGGGTTGCTTAATAATTCGTGCGTTTTTTCGGCGAGTTTTCCCGTGTCGCCGAGTTCGAATAGGCAACCGGTCTGGTCGTCGATCACGAGGTCGCGGTTGCCGGGGATGTTTGAGGCGACCACGGGCACCCCGGCCTGCATTGCTTCAATAACCGCATTGCTTTGTCCTTCGTACTCGCTCGCGATCCAGAAGGCGTCGGCATGCGGCAGCAGTTGGAGAACGTCATCTCGATCGCCTGCAAATCGAATATGGGCCACTCTTGAAACCGCATCACGATGCCGTAGCATCTCGTCGCGTTGGGGACCGTCACCAATGATCACCAGCGTGGTGTCTTGGCGGAGCGTGCCGAGCAGTTCAGCCGCCCAAATCAGATCGCGGATTCGCTTTTGCGGCCACAGCCGACCGACTGCGAGAATCAGTCTATGATCCTCGCCGACCTCCAATCGCTGGAGCGCCGTGCGGCGATCGATTCGTGCGGAAGGATCGTTGGTTGTCGCGGGTTCGATGCCGTTAGGAATGATCACAAATTTATCTGGCGATATACCATGATCGACGTAAAAATCACGGACGCCTTCGCTATTGGTCGTGACGGCGTCGGTCCATTTTTGCAGCCAGCGATCGATAACAAAGTGCCAGTCGCGTTTCCAGGGATCGACGCAGCGCTCGCTCGCGATGATGACAGGCACACTGGCATGGTGGGCGGCGACGCGGCCGAAACTATTCGCCGCGAACAGCCAGGTATGCACCACGTCGGGCTGCCACTCGCCAAACCACTTGGCTAGCCGCACGAGCGCCGTGGGATCCACCTTGAATTTCTTGCCAATCAACACGACTTCGATACCCGCTTGGCGAAGCGATTCGCTGCGGGGCCCGTCGCGGGTCAGTAACACGACGCGGACATCACAGCCCGCGCGCGCCAGTCCAGTTGCGAGTAACACGACTTGTTTCTCCGCACCGCCCCGGTCCATCGTTGGGATTACCAACGCGATCTTGAGCGGATGTGCGACAGCGGTCGAAGTGTCAGGGAGAGGCAATGCTTTGTTCCGAGCGGCGATTGAAAAACGTTTTAAGTCGGCGTGATCGTCTCTGACGAAGACAAAATCGTCGCCCATTGACTGAGCTCTTCGCCAGCGTTGAAACTGCGGGCCGCGTCCATCGCGACTTCCCACGCGAAATCATTCGCCGCGGGCAAGTCATCCCACACGTTGCGGAATGATTTGCGAAACGACGCAGGTTTTTTGGCATCGTACCAGGCGATGGAATCGACAATGTCGCTGGTGAATTTGTCTTTCATCCAAGCTCGGATCGCGGCTTGATCGGCGACGACAGTAGGCAAGGCGTGAGCAATCGCGGCCGGCAAAGTGTACCGGAGTTGGTCTTCATCCGTCACGACGACACCTTCGACGGCATTCCAAATGTCGGTCATGTCAGCAAAGCTGCCTGGAATCGCGACGACGTTCCGAACACCTTCCGCATTGAGTTCGGTGTGCACCCAGTCATGGAGCGGTCCATCGCCCAGCATCCAGATCTTCAAATTCGGATAACGTCCACACAGTAACCTCGCACTACCGACGAGCAGCCCCACGCCACCGTCGTAGTCCGGCCGTCCAGCCATGCGTCCGCACCACAGCAGCACGTGATCTTCTTGATCAGTCTTCAGGTCTCGATTAATGCCCGCGAGGGATCGGCGTGAGGCCAGTCGGCCATCGAGGGAAATACGCGTTGGTCTCGCGAATCCAGGTGTCAACCGGCGAATCCGCGCCGGAGCAATCCCGCTGGAGACTAAGAACCGATCGAGTGTCGAGTGCCGCGTGATGACTTGATCCAGTTCCGCAATCGCTTGCAACCAACGTTTGCCACTGCGCGATTGCCGGCATGCCACATCGTCGCCGTCGCTGCCCCAGCCGTCGCATAGCACAACGCCGCGCGTCGCCGGGCGTGCGCCGCGAGTCGGATCGCTGCGCGAGTGTTCGATTGCGGCGGCCACACTGCGGACGTCGTCATCGATCCCGTCGCATACGATCCAGTCAAAGCGACACGTCTGCTCCGCCAACCAGTTTCCGAGGTAGCGCACGTAACGCTGGGTGGACCAATCGCCTTTGGGAGCCGTGAGAATGCGATGCACACGGATGCCGCCATACAGAAACTCGTGCGACCAATGCGTGCCGTAGCGAGGCGTCACGACTTCGACGTGCACGCCCATCCCTACCAATGCTTGGGTCAATGCCGCCGAGGTGGCGGCCTGTGGATACTGCCCGGCTGCGTGGGGCCAGTACCGCCGGGTCACCCACAACACACGAATGCCTGTGGGCGCCGAAAACTGCGGCTTGGGTTGCAGGATCGGAGAACTCATCCGAACTCGGCCGCCGTTGCCGCGATCTCGTCGGGCTCAAGGACGGCGATGTAAGGCAGATTGCGATACATATCGAGGTAATCCAGACCGTAGCCGACCACAAATTCATCCGGGATCTCAAACGCAATGAAATCCGGCCGACTACGGTGTTGGTCCTCGCGAGACTTCCGCAGCAGCACGGCGGTGGCCACACTGGTGGCACCCATCACGAGCAACGCTTCTCGCAATTTGGTGATCGTCGCGCCCGTATCGAAAATATCGTCGACCAACAGCACGTCGCGATTCTTGACGTCGATCAGCATTTTCGCGTCAATCACCAACTCACCGGCCTGAGTGCCACCGCGATAGCTCGAGGCTTGAATCACGCCGACCCGCTGCGGCATGGAGAGCCGCCGGATCAAGTCGGCAAACAGCACCACTGACCCGGTCAGCACGGCTACCACGGTGATCGGACGCCCCTGGTAGTGCGTGTCGATTTCGCGAGCGAGCTGGGCGACGCCGGCGGAAAGCTGCGATTCGGTGATCAACGTGCGCACGGGGCAAAACTCGAAAAACGCAAAATACGTACTCTAAGAGGATTGAGTTGACATTGTCGAGAAAAACGGTCTGGCCGATCCGCGGTGGTCCGGCCCGCCGATACATCCCGACAGCCGATGCCGATCGGCGACAGCATTTTGCCGCATTTTACCGAGGTCGAACAGACGCATGACTCCGTCGCAAAAGCTCACCCGCGCCCGCAACTGTGTCCATGCCTACTGCCACGAGCAGTTTCCCGAGGAGACGATCGAGCTGCAAGACTCGATTTTCATCTCCGATGGCTTTTATCGCGGCCGGCGATTTCGCTGCGACCAGGCATCAGCGGTCTGGTTTGCCGAAGAGGATCAGCTCAAAATTCACACGCCCGAGGGAGCGTGTGTGGCCAGTTGGGACGCGGCGGAGATGGTCCAGCGGTTGAAACGAGTTGAGCAAGCTGAGCAAGTCGAATCGCAGGGACCGAGCACCCTGCCGATGATTGCGGCGGACTCGCAGCGGCAGCCGCCCGCCGAAGTCCGACGGGCCGCCTAGCCAGCGCCGCCAGACGGACCCGCAAAAACGCTGGCAACTCGGCCACGCCTTGGCGAGGCGTAGCTACAAAATCGCGACGGCGGTCGGTGCGGATGGATTTGTCAGTCGTTGTCTTTCATTTGTCATTTCTCATGAAAAGCATGTTGTCTCAGATGCGACCCGGCAAACGAGAGACGACAACTGACAGTGGCTGGAAACTGCACTTAATCTCTGCCCGATGGCCATCAAGCCACCGTCAGGCTTTGCACAACTGTACCGATGACCAGACATGCCGTGCCCCCTACTTAAACCAGTTTCGCCAATTTTGCTTCCATGAAATTTTGGATCCGATTTTAATCCGCCAGCGCTTCTTTGTAATCCGCACTTTCAAATCGCAACGGAAAGAGAGGCAATTCGCAAACTAAATTTGTCGAACCAATCTTGCGGCTAATTCGTCAGACTGTTATCCGACTATTCGACGTTCGTGAGCCCCCACTTCCCTCGGTTTTGAGGTAGACTTAGGATATTCGCAGGTTTTTGGATTGGTGCTCGTTCTCTACGACACGGAAAATTCCTCCTAGCTGGCTAACCTAAGTAACAAAGCTCAAACGCTCATGGCTGAACGATTTCGCGTTTCTTTTCCACAGCCGCCGTTCGGTTTTTTAATCCGACAAATGTTCGGTGAATCTTCATTTCGTGACGATGTGAAGCTTCTTGGCGATATTGCTGCCGATCAGCGAACGACGGTCAAAAAAGTCCTCGACAAAGCAACTTTTGCCAATCGCTCGACATTTCGCGACGCGGTAGCCGCAGCGGGTGTTGAAGACGCAGAGGAGGTTACTGGGATTCTTTATCGTCTTGCGTCAATGGTACGCGAGGCCGATACGACAATTCCGGGCGCAAAGAGCGTGTTTGAATCAGCGCTGGAAAAATCCGACATTGATGAATCACACCACGCCGCAATTATCAACGCATTCGACGAGCTTTGCTTGAAGCCGCGCTCGTTGGACATGCAAACAAAAGCCGAACGACTAGCATCTGCGACGGGCTACTCTATCGAATCGTTGAGCATTGTCTGCGACATCCGTCCGGTTTTCGATGGGAGTCACGACGCCATCGTCGGTGTCCTTCCGTACTACACGATGAGGATCGAGTACGACGATGGTGAATCACAAAAGATTGACCTTCGTCTAACGGACCATGGTCTCGAGAACCTTGGGAAAGAAGTGGATCGCGCAGTCAGAAAGCGTGCTGTGATGAACAAAGCAATGGAGAGCAACAAATCTTGGAAGATCGCTGAGGTAGATGAGTGATGAAGACCAAAGATCGACATGAGTCTTACGATCGGAAATCCCATTTGTTGCAGGAGAAATTTCTTGCGCTAATCGAAAAGCAGACTGAATCGACTTACCTAAGAGCGTTGGCCGAAACATGCTCGCCCGGTGAAGCTGGGCGTGATGCAGAAAGGTATTTGGAAGTAAATGGCGTATGCGGAATTCAAGGCGATGGGAGCTTTGAGGCGACCGTCGATACTGATGAAGGGCCTAAATACCTCTCGGGCGTCAGCGTAAACGATGCGGTCAATGAAGCAACTGCCTTCTGTCAATCACTGAACAATCAGATCTCCCGTGCCTTCGATGCTCTTCCGCCCGAAGATGCGCTGCGTTCCATTGGAGCAGTCTGGCGTTTAGCTGAAAATACTTGCGAGCTAGCGGCCGCCCGGAGCAGGCTGGTCCTCGGGAAGCTTCCTCGCCCCTGTCTTTCGCAAACTCCTGACTGGTATCGCAATCGTTTGGAAGAGTTAGACGAAGAGGATGGGGCTGCAGTGAGCCCAGCGTCGCTTGCTGCATCGGAGACGATTGTCAGGGCCGTTGCTTGTAAATTCCCCAGTTTGCATGCTGAAGTATCGGTTGGCTTGCTTGGTCGAGTCGTTTTGGATTGGCACGCCTTGAGCTCTCGCTACGCCTGGATGATCGACGCGACAGAACTGCCGTTTCCGGCAGTGAATATTTATGAAGCCTCTAGTCATGCCGTTTGTGGTATAGAAACTCGGATCATACATGACATGCACGAAGCCTTGTGCGCGATCGGCGAAATGGCGAACAGGCAGAATGTTGTCTAAGGAAGGCTGTATAGACTCGCAGAAAACACCTGCCTATGTGAAAGGGGATACCGTAGATAATGGACTGTTCTATCGAAATCTCAAGCGTAAGGGTGAAGCTTCAAAACGTTACGAAAACGATGACGACAGCCACCCCATGTATGGTTTTAAGCTGACAAAGAAGTTTTGGAAAAACGCAGTGAGTCAGGACGACCTTTCTTTGAACGAAGTGAGTTGCACTGGATCGGCGGGGTGCTCTATTGCGATTCATCCCTATTCTGATAGCTACTTCCATGTTGCGACAATCGACCTTGGTCGAGTCAATGAGATGTTGAGCGACCACTCTTTTGTGGCTCAGTATGATCCACTTGAGTCACCTCCAGACGGACCAAATCAATGTCATTATGAACTGCTTCCTGTCAATGGGACGACCCAATCTCTTTTTGCCCTACAGCTGTACCTAGACAGTCCATTCCCCCGGGGGAAAATGCCGAACAGCACTGCGGACTGTAGAACCGCAGAGGAGGCCACTTGTACCTACAATCAAGTTGTCAGCATAAAACGCTGGGTGCGCGAAGACACACAGTGCAATTAGAGAACATAAATTATTCCTAGCCCCCCCCCTCGCGTCGCGGGGCAGTGGGAAATCAGCCCGCAAGTCCCCCCTTTTCGCCATGCCTGACCCCGCTTCGCTAAACCAGCTCGACCAAGAAATCCTCGCATTGATCGATCGCCGCCAACACCTGGTAGCGGCACAACTGCGCGAGCGAGACGGGGCGGTGGGCCTGGAGGCGGCGCTGGCCAGCGCCGAGGAAGTGGCCGAGCAGCTCATTTCGACTGACGAAATGGGCATCCCAGCATCCGCTCGACGGTCGATTTTGCGGCATATCGTGTCGGCTTGTTACCAAGCGTCCCAGCCAGAACTGGTGGCCTTCCTCGGTCCCATCGATAGTTACAGCCACCTCGCGGCCTTGGAATATTTCGGCGCGGGGACCGAATTGTCGCCCGTCTCGTCGATCGGTGCGGTGTTCGATGCGGTCAGCCGGGGCGATTGTGGCCATGGAATTGTGCCGATCGAAAACAGCACCGATGGCCGCATCGTCGACACGCTCGGCCGTTTGGCACACGGCAGCGTCAATATCACGGGCGAATTATTGCTCGCGATTCATCACAATTTGCTGTCTCTGAGCCCACGTGAGGAGATCACGCAGGTGCATAGCAAACCGCAAGCGTTGTCGCAGTGCCGCGGCTGGTTGGCGGATCATTTACCGGGCGTGGAGCTGGTCGAAACGGCATCGACGGCGGCGGCGGCCGAAGCGGCAGCGGCTACGCCGGGGATCGCGGCGGTGGCCAGTCTTCCCGCAGCGACGCGGTACGGACTCGGTGTGGTCCAGGCCTCGATCGAAGACAATCGGCACAACGTCACGCGCTTCGCCGTGCTCGGATCGGGCCAACCCGAGCCGAGCGGAGACGATAAAACGACGTTGTTGTTCGAGGTCCAGCACCGGCCGGGGGCCTTGGCCGATGTGATGGGGATCGTGCGCGATCACGGCTTGAACTTGACCTGGATCGAGTCATTTCCGCGGCCCGGACGGCCGAACGAGTACTTTTTTATTGTCGAGTTTCCTGGACATCAATCCGACTCGACCGTCGCCGCCGCGATCGCGGCGCTGCGGATGCAAACTCAGCACCTCGCCGTGCTGGGCAGCTACCCGCAGGGACGAAAGCTGTAAAGTCGATCCTTTCCCCTTGAAAATTCTGCGCTGCCCATCCACAATCCCTGCTCGAATTTTCACAAGAATTCGTTTTTCCTGAATTCAGGCGAGACCGTCTGGGGGCGATAGTCGATCCCCACTACGCCGATCCCGCCGCCCACCCCCGAATCGAGAACAAATAGATGGGTCGCTACACAGGTCCGAAAGCCCGCATCAACCGTCGTTTGGGCACGCTGCTCTATGAAACCTCCGGTGCCGCCCGCGCCCTCGATCGGCGCAATACGCCGCCGGGAATGCACGTCCGCGGCCGTCGGCCGAGCGTGTACGGTTTGGCCTTGATGGAAAAACAAAAGATCAAGCACTATTACGGGTTGGGCGAACGTCAACTGCGTCGCTATTTCGATAACGTGGCAAGAAGATCCGGCAACACCGGTGAGCTGTTGCTGCTGATGTGCGAGAGCCGCTTGGACAATGTCGTCCGCCGCGTCGGCTTCACCAAGACTCGTCCGCAAGCTCGCCAGGGCATCGTTCACGGTCACTTCTGCGTCAACGGCGGCAAAGTCACCAAGCCTGGCTACCTGTTGCGATCCAACGACATCATCGAAGTCCGTGGTCGTGAAAACCTCAAGAATCTGTATCGTGGCGTGATCGCCAACTCGCCTCCAGATGGGTTGGACTGGGTTTCGTTCGACAGCGAAGGATTGCGTGCCACCGTCCTGAGCTTGCCCAGCCCGGTGGACGTCAGTTTGCCCGTCGATGCTAACAGCGTCGTCGAATTCTTGTCACGCTAAAGCGACGCAGCCAGCCCTAACGCCAGGATGCGAGACTCCAGGGTTGACTTCGACCATCGCCAGCCCAGAGGGCGAAACAAGAACTGCCGGTGGCGTCAGCCACCGGTCTTGGGTTAAAAAAGCAGCAAGCCTGGAGGGCGACACATTTCGTGCCCGCTTCGATTTGTCGCCCTCCGGGCTGAGAATCCAAAAGTAATTTCAAAGCGCAGATCGGCTAGTCTCCATTTCCCTTCCACGCAACCTGTTTCCACATCATGCACAGTTCCGTTGTTGTTCTCGGTGGTGGCCCCGGTGGTTATGCGG
Organism: Rhodopirellula sp.; assembly: GCA_041688415.1. Lineage (GTDB taxonomy): Bacteria > Planctomycetota > Planctomycetia > Pirellulales > Pirellulaceae > Rhodopirellula. Next base: position 29,350 of record JBDNIG010000286.1, read on the forward strand.
CCGCTTTCCTCGCAGCCGATGAGGGCCTTGACGTTACCATTGTCGAAGCCGAGCCCCGTCTGGGTGGCACCTGTCTGCTGCGTGGTTGCATCCCCAGCAAGGCATTGCTGCACGTCGCTAAGGTGATCAACGAGGTCGCGGGGTTGAAGTCGGACTGGGGTATCGAATACCCCGGCGAGCCGAAGATCGACGTTGATACCGTCCGCGCACGTAAAGAAAAGGTGATCGCGAACCTCACCGGTGGACTTGCGCAAATTGCCAAACGCCGGAACGTGAACGTGATCCGAGCGCGGGGCTCGTTCGTCAGTTCGAGCGAACTCAAACTCGAGGGCGATCATGAATCGATCCCCGAAGGTGGCTCGATCACGTTTGATCACTGCATCCTCGCCACCGGCAGCGTGCCCGCCATGCCGCCGAGTTTCGATATCGGCAGCGACCGGGTCATGGACAGCACCGGAGCACTCGCTCTGAAAGACATCCCCGAATCCCTGCTCGTGATCGGTGGCGGTTACATCGGGCTGGAGATGGGCACGGTCTACGCCCACCTCGGTTCCAAGGTGACGGTCGTCGAACTGGCCGAGGGATTGCTGCCAGGTGCGGATCGCGATCTCGTCAAGCCGCTCGCCAAACGCGTCGACGCGATGTGCGAAGGCCGGGTTTACCTGAACACGAAAGTCGGGTCGGTCACCGAAGTCGACGACAAAATCGAAGTTACCTTCGAAGGGCCGAACAAATTCGGTCACGAGCGTTTTGATCGCGTGCTCGTCAGTGTCGGACGCCGTCCCGTCACCCGCGGTCTCGGTTTGGAAAACACGCAAGTCGTCGTCAACGAACGCGGCTTCGTCGTCTGCAATTCGCAGCAACGCACCGCTGATCCCAAGATCTTCGCAATCGGCGACGTCGCCGGCGATCCCATGCTCGCCCACAAAGCCACCCATGAAGGACGCGTCGCAGCGGAAGTGATCGCGGGCAAGGCGGCTGAGTTTGACAAGCGGGCGATCCCCGCGGTCGTGTTCACCGATCCCGAAATCGCGTGGGCTGGCCTGACCGAAGAAGAAGCCAAGCGAGAAGGCCGCAAAGTCAGCGTGGCGGTCTATCCCTGGGTCGCCAGCGGACGCGCCCAAGCCCTCAACATCACCGACGGATTGACGAAGTGGTTAATCGATCCCGAAACTGACCGCGTCCTCGGCTGCGGCATCGTCGGTAGTGGTGCGGGCGAGCTGATCGCCGAAGCGGTCTTGGCGATCGAGATGGGCTGTGAAATCGCTGATATCGCCGAGTCGGTTCACCCTCATCCCACGCTCAGTGAAACGCTGATGAACGCGGGTGAGATCTATTTCGGTACCGCGACCGAAATCTACAAGCCGAAGAAGAAAGCGAAAGCTTAGAACCTGTCCTGAACAGGTCGACGCGATTAGGAGCGAGCGGAAAATAATTGTCGTCTTTACAATTGCCGAAGGTTGCGTGTAACGTTGCTCGGGGCGGAATACGATCTCAGCCTCCACGCCGCAGCGGTAAGGCAGCCCATGGCAACGACCTGGAGATGCAACGCCCTGGGGACACTCTTCAGATGATTTCTCCGATCCAATATCACTCAGCCGAACAACTGGACTACCGCACATCGGTCGATTTCAAATCAAAGACGGATCGGACATCGCTACGTGGTTCATTCAGTCGCCAAGTGAGTGCGACACTTTCGAGATTGGCGATCGTGACGCAGGTCATCGCGATCCGTAACGGCCAGCCGATTGCCGCGACAAGAATGCAGATCGCCGCCAAGGCGACGACCAGCCATGAGAACTTGGCCGACCGGGTATGGTAACTGGGCATGCAACCGAACTTGACTAACGAATAGGCGGACGCGAGCGCATACGAAAGAAGTCCGGCGGCGATCCAAATGATCTCAGCCATCATCGTTGCGTCACGCAAGACCACCAGCGACAACGCCAAACAGCCATACATCATCGCGTCGGCAAAGCTGTCCAGTCGAGGTCCTATTGTCGAACGCTGGTCAAGCCATCGAGCGAGCTTTCCATCGAGCCAATCGGTGATCGTCAACACAAGAAATAGCACAAATACCCAGGCTGACTCGCCGTAGGCCGCCAGCGGTAGAAAGCCCAGCGAACCGACCAACCGCAGGAGGCATAACCAGTTCGGAATCGTTCCCCAAGCACTTGTTCGTCGGATCGGGTTATTCATCGCTGCCACCACCAAATCAACAAGTAAAATGCAGGCGCGGAAAATGTCAGCGAGTCGATGCGATCGAGTACTCCGCCTTGTCCCGGCAGTACATCGCCGCTGTCTTTCACGCCAGTACAACGTTTGACGGCGGACATGTTCAAGTCGCCCAGCGTCGCTGCGATGGCAATCAGCAATCCCGCCAGAGCCGATTGTCCGATTCCCCATGAGACCAGAATCGGCCCGAGCAACATCGCCAATAGCACGGTGACGAGAACGCCACCGAGGAAGCCCTCTCGCGTCTTCATGGGCGACAGTTTTCTCGCCAGCGGACGTTGTCCGAATCGCCTGCCGATAAGAGCGGACGCGATGTCATTGGCTTCTGTCAACCCAATCAGCATCAAGAACAGGATCGGTCCATCGGAAGTCGGCAACTCGCCTGTCTGCAATAACAGGACTGCGAATGCGGGCATCGAAGTCGTGATCGTAATCGCGAACATGAAGCCTGAAACATGCTGTATAAATACAGGCAAGCGATCAGTCGTCGCAAGCATGCCGGCGACCACAATTCCGCCGATCAATGGTGACGCGAGCAACGGTTGCGCGTCGATTCCAGCAGCCAAGGCGACATAGGTGGCAAGAATGAACGCGAATCCAAATCGACGGACATAAGTTTCGAGTGGTCGCGGCGGAATGAACTCAGCAAACTCGCGAAACGCCAACATACTGACGATGGCAAACAGCGCTGCGGCGAGGGACGCTCCGCCAACAGACGCCACACACACAAGGGTCGCAACGAGCCACCAAGAGCGCAGGCTGTATACCCGTTGTCGTGCGATTTTGCTCGATTGTCCACGCAGGCATACCAACCGAGTGAGCGTTCCAATCGCGAGTGCGAGATACGTTGACGCAATCATCCACAACACGGTCGAACTGATGGGAGGCAATGTCAGATTCATGACTGTACGTTATTGTGTGGAGATTTCTTGTAGCGGAAGAAGAAAAGACTTTTGGTAAATCACGTGCGCCGACGAAACTCTTGGCGACTTCCGCTACGGTTTCGGTTTCGCCGCCTTAGGTGTGCTAGCGAGCTGCGGCTGATTGGTTTCGGAACCTCTTCATCAGGTGTTTCGTGACGCTGGGCGCGAGTGCCAGCAATGAAATCGAAATCAATAGTGGCCAATTCAACAATTCCCAAATGTGAACTTCGCTGATTCGAACGAGTGTTGGCAGTTGTGATCCGGCCAGTACAAAGACGACGTTGCTGGGGAACATCCCGACGGCCGTTGTCCAAACAAACGTACTCTTCGGTAGTCCTGACGCGCCGGCTGCATAGTTGGTTAGCGAATACGGTGCATGAACCAGTCGCAACGTCAGCAGAAACGTTGCCAATCCACCTTGCTCTGCCGCGCCGTTGAGTCGTGCCGTCAGACCGGGCAGCTTCTGCAATGCCAAATCGCGAAACAAGAATTGAACAAGCAGAAAACAGATCAGCGCCGCAAGGGTTAGAGAGACACAGACGATGGGCAGGGCGATCCAAAAACCAAATAGCCATCCAAACACGATCGACTTGGCCGTCGTTCCCGGAATCAATGATGTCAACAGATAAACGACCGAGCCAATCACGATCGACGACACTGGATGTTCATCGATCACTGCCCGCAGTTGCGATTCACGCTCGACGATTGCATCGAGCCGCACGCGATCACCATAAAGCCACCACAGCAAAAAGCAGCAGCAGGAAACCGCGATAACCAACAATATGCCGAGCCGACCTATTTGGTGTGAACGTGTCATGGAATTTCCCCAGGTTCATCACCACACCACAGCTTGTTCATTGTTCTGCTATGGCCGTGTTGCAGATAATCGTATTCCGACCACCGACTCGCTGCGTTCAATTCATCTACGACGTGTGACAGCGTTCCATCGCCGCCGCAAACGATCGGACGATGTGTCGCGTTGGAAATGTGCGATAGCCAATCCCCAGCATCGACCAACGGAATCATCCGGGCGTGCCGCTGCGCCGCCCATTGTCGGATCGCCTCGCCATCATGATTCCAGTCGGATGCATTCGGATTGAATAAACAGATGTGCGTCATGTTTGGTACGGAGGTTGCTAAAGTTTGCCATCAGCCACAGTGCGCGAGCACGCGGTTCTTCCACGCTGCGTGGGGTTTGCGAGAACCGTGTGCTAGCGCACTACGGCTGACAGATATACCGCGTGCCAGCGCATTGCGGCTGTTGTTTTGGACAGATTGAACCACGATCCTGCAACTGGTGTACCGAACACATGAAGATTCTCCATATCTCCGATCTGCACTTCGGACCGCCCTACCTGCCGCGAGTGGGGCTCGCGTTATTGAACGCTGCGCCGACGGTCAATCCTGACGTGATTGTCGTCAGCGGTGACCTGACCCAGCGTGCGAAGCCCGAGCAGTTCCAAGAAGCTGCCAACTTCATCGAAAAACTGCCCGCTGGTCCGCGAATCGTGGTCCCCGGAAATCATGACGTGCCATTGTATCGTATCATCGAGCGAATGACGGACCCACACCGCTGGTACCGCAAATACATCAACGAGCAACTCAACACGATCGTCCAAACGGACGAAGCAATCTTCATCGGACTTGATTCCACGGCACCGCGCAGCGCCATCAGCAACGGTCGGCTGCACCCTAGCAAGCTGGCGTTTTGCCAGCAAGCGTTGCAGAACGCTCCCGCTCAACTCGCGCGGATTGTAGTGGCTCATCATCACTTCGCACCCGCGCCGGACTATCTGCACGACCAAACAATGTCCAAAGCGAAACGGGCGATCAACCTGTTTGCTGAATTGGGAGTCGAGTTGATCTTGGGCGGTCATTTGCATCGGGCCTACATCGGCAACACGCTTGACTTCTATCCGGAGGCAGGCCGCGACCGCGGGATCGTGATTGTACAGTGTGGAACCAGCACATCACGCCGAGGACGAGGCCGCGAGCGAGAGAAGAACTCGTTCAACGTCATCGACATCGACGAGCAAACCATCACGATTCACCACCACATCTACGACGACAAGCACGGAGGATTCTCGCCATTGAGCAAACACACCTTCGCCCGACACGGAGGACGACTGGCGTGAACGGCAACTCCTCAAGAGAATCTTTCACTCTTGATGAGCACCTACAATTCCTGGGCAACTGCAAATTGCCAAAACCGCAGAGGATGTCACTGTGAAACTCGCTGCCAAACTCGTCTCATTGCTCGTTATTGCTGTCGTCTCGATGCTGGCATGGATGCCTTCATTTCGGTGACGCGTGACGTGGATAACTTCGAGAACGACATGCGGAGGGATGCCAAGCAATTTGGTCGCACGCTAAAAGACCTGATCGAGGACGTTCGGAAAGCCAATGGTGAACAACGTGCGATGCAGTTGCTCGAGGAAGCCAATGATGAGGAGAGACTGGTTAGTGTGCGGTGGGTGTGGCTCGATGAAGAAGCCAACGAAAACTACCGGCCGCGCGTGCCGAGGAGCAGTCTCACGACTGTGCTCAAGGGAGAATCGGTGACATTGCCCCTACAGGATCAGGCTGGACACGAGTTCCTGTATAGATATGAGCCGTTGGAGTTGGCAGGAAGTCGACCGGCTGCCCTGGAGTTTGGTAAGTCCCTTGACATTCTCGATACGTTCCGCCACAACGCGGTAACACGAAGCTTACTTTTAGCGGTCGGTTTTATCTTGGGAGGCGTGTTGATCGTTTCAGTGCTGGGGGTCACGCTGATTGGGCGGCCATTGAATCAGTTAATCGAAAAGACACGTCGCGTTGGGGCGGGCGATCTGTCCGGCCCGGTGGCGATACAGGGCCGCGACGAGCTAACCGAGTTGGCAGCGGCCTTTAACCAGATGTGCGATCAACTTCGCGACGCCCACGACAGGGTGGCGTTGGAAACCGAAGCACGCATCGCGGCACTCGAACAACTTCGGCATGCGGGCCGGCTGGCGACTGTCGGGCGCTTGGCGTCGGGCGTCGCCCACGAACTTGGTACACCGATGAACGTAATCTCGGCCCGCGCCACGATGATTCTGGAAGACGATGAAGTGGACGACAGTGCTCGGATCATCAAGACACAAATTGAAAAGATGATCGCAATCATTCGACAGCTTCTGGATTCCGCTCGCCCCAGCCAGACGTACAAGTTGCTCCATGACGTTTGCGGATTGGTTTCACAGGTAGCGAGTATGCTGGCCCCCCTCGCGATGAAGCGAAATATTCAAGTCCGAGTGTCAAGTGATGAAGAGGGTATCTCCACGATCCTGGATGGTGGCCAGTTTCAGCAAGTGGTCACAAACCTACTCGTCAACGCGATTCACGCAATGCCAGATGGTGGCCTAGTCGACATCAATGTCAGAGCCGTTCAAACGCAGCCACCGGATGAGCCGAACGGTGTGCCTCATGATTACATTCGTGTTGACGTTCGGGACAGCGGCGAAGGGATCGACGAGGCACATCTGAACCAGCTCTTTGATCCGTTCTTCACCACGAAAGATATTGGCGAAGGCATCGGCCTGGGACTCTCAATTGCTTACGGTATCGTGCGGGAACATGGAGGATGGATCGACGTCGAAAGTGAGCAAGGCGAGGGAAGCTGTTTTTCCCTTCACTTGCCGAGAGAAGAGGAAGCATGCTAGGACGAATCCTGATCGTAGATGATGAACGCGAGATGTGCGAAGTGGTCGCTGCCAGTTTACGCAAGCGCGAGCTTGATCCTGTCTGGTTCACGTCGGCTGCTGAAGCACTTGAATCCCTGCGCCAAGAGTCGTTCGATGTTGTCGTCAGTGACCTGCAAATGCCCGGAATCGACGGACTGGAATTGTGTCGACGGATTACGGAATGCCGCCCGGACATACCCGTTATCGTCATCACGGCTTTCGGAAGCTTCCAGTCTGCGGTCGAGGCCATTCGAGCCGGCGCGTATGACTTTGTGACCAAGCCGATCGAAATGGACCTACTCGCTCTGACTGTGAACCGCGCGGTCGAGCATCGACGTTTGCGGGAACAAGTCAGGCGACTGAACGAAACCGTCGAACAGACGAGAGGATTTGACGAACTGATCGGTGAGAGTCCGGCCATGCAGAAGTTGTACGAGCAACTCCGACGTTTTGCTGCCATCGATGCAACTGTGCTGATCACCGGCGAAGTGCTGGGGTTAGGTCGCAAGACGCTGTACCGCAAGCTGCAAAACTACAACGTGATTGGAACCGAGTAGCATTCGTTGCGGCGGTTCAATTTGGTTCGCCTTTCAGAGGACGGCACGATCTGGCTGCGCAGCAATTCTTTGCGTGCCCGAAACCCTTTCGGATATCTAGTCGCGGGTCATTCTTACCCGTTGAGTCACGTTGACCCAGGCCTGGGGGCCGTAGCGGCTTCGCAGAGTAATCAGCCAGTCAAAGAAAGTCCCGATCTGAATACCTATAAGCCGGTGTCACGCCCGATGGCGGCGAGACTGATGCAGCACATCGGTCACGCCGAGGATTTTGTGGTTGATGATCAAATCATGGTTTATCCGTTACATGATCGTTGACACAAAAACGGCTCATCCGACTGAAGCGTGCGCAGGACTGAAGGATGCTGAAAGTACGGTGTATGGAAAAAAAAGCGTGGACATGC
>JBDNIG010000287.1:0-7953 GCA_041688415.1 Rhodopirellula sp.
GACTGCGGTAGTGAGGGAACGCGGTTGCGGATGATCTTCGTTGTCGGATCGCCCGGCATGATCGTGTCGCACCACATCTCGCTTTCAAACCGGTAACGCACCTGGATCGCATGAGCCTGATCGTTGGCGAATGCGGACTCCGCGGTCGCCAGCGATACGGTCGCGTCCATTTTGGATGTCTTGAGTTGGACGTGCTGCACATCCGCGCCGGCGGCGAGATCCGCGAACAGTTGCAGCACCTGATCCCTGGCCCATTCCGCTTGCAGGATTTCGGCAATGGGCGTTTCCGCGTTGAATTCTTCAGGGATCATGGTGTGGGCAATCCCGGGCGAGCGAAGGCGGGCATTAGCAGGATGGCATTTCCGGGTGCGGGGCAGACGTAGCGGCAGACGCCACATCCGGTGCAGGTATTTTCATTGATGGTGGGCTTCCCATCGCGGACATCGATCGCGTCCTCAACAGGACATCGTTCGCTGCATACGGTACAGGTCGTGTTGTGATACGCCAAACAAAGCTGCTGCGTCACGCGAGCGGTGCCCATGACCGGCGGGATCGACCGCGTCAGGACACCGGGGTCGCACGACGTGATGCATGGGAAATCCTCGCACATCAGGCAAGCTTGCACGTCGGGTTCGATGATCGGGGTGCCCGCCACCTGACCGAATCGATCGCCCGCCGTGCGGATCGCCTGATGGGGGCACGCGGAGATGCAGTCACCGCACCGCGTACAACCGGCGAGAAACTGAAATTCATCGATGGCGCCCGGAGGTCGAAATACGGGCATCGTCCGTGGGGCGGACTTGTTACCGAGATCGGTGGGCGGAACGGGGTCAATGTGAATGCCGCCGATGCTGCGGGGCTTGCCTGCGTCGTGTACGCGCTCATCACCTAACTTTTCGCTCGGTGGCAGTCGAGTGACCAGCGGTGCGAACCGTGCCGGTGGTATGAACTTCCACAGACGGCCTTGCAAAAAAGCACGTCGACTCGGTGACGTTGGATGCCGGTGGAAAAGGAAAGCGAGAGCGCGAACGGGGACTCGCAAGGCTGCTAAAAACCACTCCCACCGAGCCGAATCGCCGCGAGCTTTTCCATCACGAACGCAGTGGACCGGCGGCTCACGACTGTCAGTCGACCTCATTTTGGTGCCGCGTCTAATTCAGGGGCCGCATCTAGTTCTGGGGCCGTGTCTAGTTCTGGGGCCGTGTCTAGTTCTGGGGCCGTGTCTAGTTCTGGGGTGATGTCGAGCGGTGGTAGCAGCGGCACCGTTTCGACGCTCACGGCTTGGTCGAGCGCGGCCGAAGGAGCGTGACACTGGGTGCAATTGGTTCGCCATGGGTGTGTTGACTCCATGCCCGCCCACCCATTGCCTCCTCCGTGACAGGCCATGCAGTTTTCACGCATCCACTGCGAGTGCGGGATCGTCGGCGGGGCACCTGGGTAGGCTCGCGTACCTTGCGTGGGTGCTGGCAAGCCAACGAAGCTGGTTTGAACGCTCGCATCGACATCCCGGAGCGGTGCCGGTGCCATTGGTGCGTGACACTGGACACAGTTGCCGAGGAACTCGTGGGACATCACGCTCGCCTTCAATCCCGCCATCTCGACGCCACTTCCATGACAGGCGTAGCAAGCGGCATCGTTCGTGTTCTCGACCGGATGCGGGATGATTGGCGGAGCACCATTGAAGGCGCGGCGTGATGCACGGATTTCGAGCGACGCTGCTTTCTCCGCTTCACTCGGCTGAACTTTCGCGTACAAATCATGATCGACCGCTGGCAGAGACTTCGGCGATGCTCGCCACGGTTCGGTCGGTCCCATCGCGGTCGTCGCGATTTCGGCGTAGCTGACTGCGGGCAGCAATTTGTCGTTGCTCCGCGCCTCATGTTCCAACGTGGCATCCGCCAACCGTGATTCATACAGACCGTCGGGCAGCGGCACGCCATCGCCGATGCCGATGAAGAACCCGATGACGGCAACCGCGATCACGACTGCAAAAACGATCGTGGTCAATCGGCTCATGACGCGGCCCCAGATGACGCTGACTCAGATAACGCTGACTCAGATAACGCTGACTCAGATAACGCTGACTCAGTTGCTTTCTTCTTAACCACTCGCGCCGCGCACTTCTTGTAGTCCGGCTGCTTGGAAAATGGATCGTACGCTTCGAGAGTGCAGTTATTGATCAGTTTCGTTTCATCAAAAAATGGTACGAATAGGGTGCCGCGAGGAGGTCGCCCCCGCCCATCGATCCAGACCGGTAGGTCGCACACGCCGCGTCGTGATTGGATCGTGATCGTTTCACCTTGCCGAATGTTAGCATCCTTCGCGTCATCAGGATGCATCTCGACGTAAGCGGTCGGCATCGCGCGATTGAGCGGCGGGAGCCGGCGGGTCATCGTGCCGGTATGCCAGTGCTCAAGAACACGGCCGGTACACAGCCAGAACGGGTATTCATCGTCTGGAACTTCCGGCGGTGGCTCGTACTCGTGAAACCAAATCTGCGCTCGCCCATCCTGTGTGGACGAATGATAGAAATCAAATTCTTGACCTTCGGCGACGAAGGGATCATCAAATCCCGAAAAACGAAATTTGGTTTCTCGCCACGATCCGTCGGGCTGCTCGACGACCGGCCAACGCAATCCTCTCGCTTTAACGTACTCGTCGTACGGCGCCAAGTTTTTGTGCTTCATCGTCGTGAAGCGACGATACTCTTCGAATAGGTGCTTATCGACGTTGGTATCGTAGTAATGTTCGAACTCCCAGATAGGGATTTCCTGGCCGTTGTCATCTTTGACCGCGAAAATAAATTCGCCGTCCTTGTCCCGCATGCCTTCGTGACCCATTTCGAACAATTTGTGAGCAATTGCGATCGTCATCCAGCAATCATCGCGTGCCTCACCGGGCGGATCGACGAGTTTGAACCACTGTTGTGTCCGTCGCTCACTATTGCCAAAGAGCCCGTTCTTCTCGACCCACATGGCGGCCGGTAGGATCAAATCAGCAAGCTCGGTCGTGGCCGTCGGATAGACCTCGCTGACGATCAAAAATTTGTCGTCGAGACCCTGCTTACTATTAAACAACTCGTTCAAATTCGGCAGCGTTTGGCCGGGGTTGGTGACTTGCACCAAGATCGTTGAGATGTCGCCACCCTCGGAGGTCGGCGTCGTGAAACGCTTGAACATTTCGACGGTGTGGTAGCCCGGCACCTCATTGATGGTACCCTCGCGAACGTTCCAGAACTGCTCGCACTGGGCTCGATGTTCGGCGTTCGCCACGACCCGGCCGCCCGGTAATGCGTGCGACAACGTACCGACTTCGCGAACCGTTCCGCACGCCGAGGGCTGGCCCGTCAAACTCGTCGGGGCGTCGCCGGGCCGACCGAAGTGTCCCGAAAGTAAATGGACTCCATGCACGAGTGCATTGATCGCGGTGCCCATCGTATGTTGGTTCATGCCCATGCACCACAAACTGGTGATGCGGATGTCATGGTTGCCAAACAGATCGGCCAGCATCCGCATCTTTTCAGGCGGGATACCGGAAAGTTCTTCGACACGCTCGGGCGTGTACTTCGCGATCCGCTCGCGAAACTCCGCTTCGCTGATTGGCTCACCTTGCAGCGTCGGCGTGGTCGCTTCGGCACCACGGAAATTGCAGTGTTTTTCCACGAACGACTTATCGTAAGTGTCGTTCTCGATCAGCAAATGCATGATCCCCAACGCGATCGCGACGTCCCCATGCGGTTTCATCTCGAGATAGTCATTGGCGGCATCGGTTGTCCGCGTGCGCCGCGTCCCGATGTCAATGATCCGTACGGTTTCACCGCGGGAGCGCCGGTCGGTGACGCGTGAAAACAATACCGGATGCATTTCCGCAGGGTTGTTTCCCCACATGATCAACACGTCACACTCATCGAGATCCTGGTAACAGCCCGCCGGCTCGTCGACGCCATAGGTGGCTAGGAATCCGGTTACCGCCGACGCCATGCACAGCCGCGCGTTGGGGTCAATGTGATTGTTTGCCAAACCGCCTTTCATGAACTTTTGTGCCGCGAACCCTTCGGGAATCGTCCACTGCCCGCTGCCGTAGAACGCGAACGTTTCGGGCGAGTCGAAGATTCGCTGCGCCACGATCTCGATCGCTTTGTCCCAACTGATTTCGTTGAAATGGTCGCCGTCGCGGAGCAGCGGTTTCGTCAGCCGGTCCTTGCCGTAGAGAATTCCGCCGACGTGGTACCCTTTGACGCACAGGAGTCCTTTATTGACGTCGGCGGCTTTGTCACCGGCAATCGCGACCACGCGGCCGCCCTCCACACCAACCTGAACATGGCAGCCGGTTCCACAGAATCGGCACGGTACCTTATTCCAGCTCAGACCTTCGCCATCGGGTAGGTCACCAACCGCAGGGTCAGCCGCGATAACAGGCAGTGAAGGGGTTCCCGTGACCATCGCTCCGGCCGCGGCCATCGCGGACGTTTTCAGAAAGGCTCTTCGTTTCGTATCCATCATTCTCGATTCCTGAACAATTTCCTGGTGGCTGAGAAACTCGGGGCGAAGGTCATCAAGAACTGCGGCCAAGCGGGTGATTTGTTGCGACGTATGGGCCGGGTGGCGCGTCGTCGTCGTCATCGTCGGCGTCATCATCGAAAACAATCATCGCGACGGCGAGGTCGATCACGCCCGGCAATTGCTCGATCGTGTTCCAAATTTCCTGATCACGACGCTTCGTCGCGGAATCGATGACCAGGGCTAAACGACTGCCCCCAGCCTCCCCTAATTCGATCTCGGCAATGGTGCTCAGCAAACCGATCGTTTCGCCGTGGTTGGTAACCGACGATTCAAACGTAACGACGAGTCCGCTGACGGGCACGATGTTGCCTTTCTATAAAAGTCACGATGGACAAAGAAACTGAGGTACTGAGGTATCGCGATCATGTACACCAGCGTATACATTATGCAGCACTAAGGTAACCTCTGTTGGGATATAATTCCATGAAGCGAATGGCCAGTCTATCTTTCGCCGGCGTCGTGTGCGTCATCGCATCGATGGTCTTGATCGCCGCTGGGCAATCGCACCGGAACAAATCACGTTCACACGCACCGCTGGAAAATGGCCAATCGATCGAGCATCACGCGGATGCGGGCACGACTCCCGATGGCAAGATGCACCCCGTGATCATTCGCAAACCCTCCGGGCCTCCGCGAATCGAGTTGGCGGGCACGGATCCGCAAGGGCGGTCTGGCAGCGTTGCATGCTCGACCTGCCACGACGGTCGCGCACCCAATCCGCAGAACGTATCCGCCGCGACGCTCGATGAGTTTCACCAAGGCATGACGTTCGACCACGGCAGCATCACCTGCTATGCCTGTCACAATCCCGATGATGCGGACACTTTGCGTTTAGCGGACGGCACTTCCGTCGCGTATCCAGACGTGATGACGTTGTGTTCGCAGTGCCACGGCCCCCAAGCGACCGCGTATGCACATGGGGCACACGGTGGCATGACCGGAAGTTGGGATCTGAGCCACGGTCCACAAATGAAGAACAACTGTATCGACTGCCACGATCCTCATGCTCCGAGCTATCCCAAGATGATTGTCCAGTTCAAACCGATAGACCGCTTCAACGCCCCGGCCGACGTGGCGCACGAAGGAGAGGTTTCCCATGACGAAGACTGAATCGACCACCAAACCTTCGCTGCCGATTGTCGAGAGCTTCTCGCGCCGCGCCGCCGTCAAAGGCGGCTTTGCCACCCTGGGGGCCGCCGCGTTTGTCGCCGCCGTTTCCCCGCTACGGCAAGCCGCCAAAAATGTGACTGCGGCCGAGTTCATGCAGCAGCATTACACCGAGCTATCACCGGAACAGAAAACGGACGTGATTACTCGCTTGGAAGCGGAAACCAAAGAAAAGTACGGAGTGGATGTCACGATCGCTGATGACCGACCGATTCCAGGCACCAAATTCGTGTACGCGATCAACCTGAGTGTTTGCAACGGCAACGGCAAGTGCGTCGAAGCGTGTCACAAGGAGAACAACCACGACCGGGCGACGAACCAGTCCTACATCCGGGTGCTCGAAATGCCCAAAGGCACCATGGACATGGAGCGGGCAACGACGACCTATACCGGACTCGTGCCGAAGGACGACAAGTTCTACCTGCCGGTGCAGTGCCAACAGTGTGACGAACCGCCTTGTGTCGACGTGTGCCCGGTCAAGGCGACCTGGAAAGAAGAAGATGGGATCGTCGTGGTCGACTACAACTGGTGCATTGGTTGCCGGTACTGCGAAGCGGCGTGCCCGTATCACGCGCGGCGATTCAATTGGAAGGAACCCGAGATCCCCGCCGAGGAAATCAATCCCGACCAAAGTTATTTGAGCAATCGGGTGCGTCCGGTCGGCGTCGTCGAAAAATGCACCTACTGCCTGCACCGCACACGTCGCGGCAAGTTGCCGGCGTGCCTCGAAGCGTGCCCGACGGGTGCCCGTGTGTTCGGCAATATCCTCGATCCGAATTCCGACATCCGTTGGATCCTCGAAAACAAACGCGTCTACATCCTTAAAGAGGAAGTTGGCACCAAACCGGCATTTTTCTACTACTTAGATTAAGAACTGATCCAACGATGAGTAGCGTCCCCGCCAAAGAGTCACACATTTCGAGCTATCCCAGATTCCTGGGACGTTCGTTGTGGCTGGCTACCGAAGGCTCATTTGGGTTTTACGCCTGGATGACAATGCTGACCGCTTTGTTCTTGGTCGGCGCCAATGCGTGGGCCAACCAAGTCGCCGGTGGCATGATTGGAACGAACATGACCGATCAAGTCAGTTGGGGACTGTACATCGCCAACTTCACGTTCATGGTCGGCCTCGCCGCGGGCGGCGTGATGATGGTGATTCCCGCCTACCTGTATCATGACCGGAAGATGCATGACGTTGTCATTATTGGCGAACTACTCGCCATCGCCGCGATCGTCATGTGCCTGATGTTCGTCGTCGCGGACCTGGGACGTCCCGATCGGTTCTGGCACCTGATGCCGGGCATCGGCAAGTTCAACTTCCCAATCTCGATGTTGACGTGGGACGTGATCGTACTCAACGGCTACCTGCTGCTGAACCTGCACATTTGCGGCTACCTATTGTACATGCGGTTTCTCGGGCGCACGCCCAACCCGGTATGGTACGTCCCCTTTGTCATGATTTCCATCGTCTGGGCGATCTCGATTCACACCGTCACCGCTTTCCTGTACAGCGGTTTGGGCGGGCGTCCATTTTGGAATACCGCGTTGCTGGCACCACGATTTCTTGCCTCCGCATTTGTCTCGGGGCCCGCGTTCATCATCGTTTCGATGGTCATCATCAAAAGATTGGCGGGGATCACGGGACTCGACCAACCCATCGCAACGCTAACCAAGATTGTCCGCGTCACGATTTTGATCAACGCACTGATGGTGGTCTCGGAACTATTTACGGAGTTCTACACCGGCAGTGCCCACGTCAGCGCGGCCAAGTACGCGTACTTTGGAATGCATGGCAAAACGGGGCTCGTGCCTTGGACGTGGACGGCGATCGCACTGAACTTGATCGCGGCAGTGATGCTTCTCTGGCCAGGATTGCTGGCACTGAATCGCCGGCCGCTGCTGGTCGCGGCTTGCGTGATGGCTTTCGTCGGCGCCTGGATTGAAAAAGGGATGGGACTGATCATCCCAGGATTCATCCCCAGCACTCTGCACGAAATCGTCGAGTATGCCCCGAGTCAACTCGAATGGAAAGTCACCGTCGGCATCTGGGCATTCGGCCTGATGATTTTCACGATCGCAATCAAGGCGGCACTACCGACACTGAGGCAACCAATGACCGATCATCCTGATTCCGATTGAAAGAGAGCGGTTAGACACGGAGCGACGTCGTTTTCTTGGTAGCTTCCAGTTGGCGATCCCGCAATCCATCCAGTCTCCCCTCTCC
>JBDNIG010000288.1:0-3657 GCA_041688415.1 Rhodopirellula sp.
ACTCCTCGAAGATTTGTGTTTGAAATTGGTTTCATCAACAATTCCAACGCGCGAACCCTCAAAAGGGTTCGGTCTTCGAGGAGCTTTTTCTCAAATTTTATCGTAAATTACGTGCCTTTCAAGTTTCCGGACAGACACTAGTTAAATACAGTCCGTCGTTACGATCGCGTATGTCTGCGTTGTGGCATAATGCCAAGCAAGAAAACCTAACGCACGACGAAATACAGGAAAAACTAACAGTTATCGCCAGTAGCCTTCGTAATCTCACACGGAGACAGTAGGTCCTTGTGAACGCTGAGTAAATGTTCCGACCCTTTTGCGTGTAACTCATTCCCGTTCGCCGCCTGAATCGAGTCGGTACAACGCAGACAAGTGTAAACCCTGCCGGAAGAGGATTTCCTTTTAGGTGAAAACCAGTTCAACAGCCATTGATTACTCATCGTTGCAAGCCTCTTCCCGCCATGTGTGCGGATAACAAAACAATGAACCGAAGTCACACGTCAATCGGTTCGGGAAAGGAAATCAACCGGTGTGACTCGGTTATTGTTGGCGTTATTCGATCAACGTGGATTTAGTTACATTGTTTCAACGGTTGGACGCTGGATCGTTTTCGAGTTGAACCACGGCATCAGTCTTTGAAACGTCACTCCGATTATTCCCTGATGATGCAAAAGCAACCATCACTACCATCAACAACACAATCTGAGCCACTAGCCCAAAACACATCCACCTGAGAATCCCAGCTCGATTGGCGTTTTGGCGTTTCTCTTCTTCGTAAACTGCACATGTGTCGCGAATCACTATATAATAAATGTCGTCCACGTTTTTTGACATGTAATTGACGTACGTCGACTTAAAATCACCTCCCGACGCTACGATAGTTCCCCTTGGCATCCAAAGACGAATTGCCAAAAAAATCATAATCAGCAAAATGGCCGATGCTAATACCGATGAATACAACTGGCACTGACTTGCTTGGTTATTAGCGACTGCGGCAATTGATATCACCGACAAAGCCGCAGTCGATGAACCGATTAGCAAACTGGCTCGACTTGAAAAGTCTGAATTTGCAGATTGGTACTCTGAAACTCCAGCATTCATTCTGTCCATCAGGACTTGCTGATTAAACGATAACCTCCCATCTACTGAATCACCCTCTAACTTACCTGCGTCTGTGATGGACTCTGACATGACAACACCTGATCCCAATGAAACTAAAGAAGGAATTGAGAGCGAAATCGCAAAACGATTGCGGCATCTCGAAACGCTTGATCGTGAAAACGAAGAGGGGACCGATCCTATCCTAAAGAGCCTTCGAAAGAAACTAAAGAGCTTTGGAGGCGGGTCGTAGCGAACGTATGGTTCCTTTCTATCCAAACTCACGTGATCATTCAAAGTATGATTGCAAACCAAATCTTACTAACTTCAACACACATCAAGACATTCAGTAAAAATGACGTTCATCAGTGCCACGCTGTACTTCGGTGCGATTATTCTCTGGGTATCGTTTTTCTTTCGGCTCGTCAGTGCGTTCAAAAATAATGGATATGGGCGAATACTCCTCTCAATCATCCTGGTCCCAGTCTCTCTTATTACTGTGGGAGTAGTCGTGCTCACACTGCCAGACAGTTTTCCTAATTGACTGAATGGGACAATCGCACTACTGTCTATGGTTGCAATGATTGCCGTTTGCATTACTCCGATCATTATTGGTGCAACTGGCGAACGAATTACGGGACCGCTACCACATCCGATAGGAAGTACAAGTTTGTCTACCGAATGGTTTTATCAAGCAATGGGCGACGTAGTCGGTCCGCTGAACGCAGCAGAACTACGGGCTCATGCGCACAGTGGTCGCATCATGTGTGACACATTCGTTCGTAGAGGCCCCGACGGGCAATGGCTATCGGCGGACAGGATCAAGGGACTTTTCGACCGAGACTCGCCTAAGCTCCCAACGCCTCCGGTGCCTCCCCAACTCGCAAGTAACTCAATCACTGTCACCGCCCCGAACGACCAAGGCATTGAAACGGATGGAGAAGAAAAGCCTGTCTATACAATGACAGGTTTTTCGGATGTGCTCGAAGTGTTTGAAGACAGAGTCACGCTCACTCCAAAGGGCGTTTTAGGTTTCCTCTACAAAGGCACGCAAGGGACGAAAGAAATCCCATTTCTTTCGATCACTGCGATCCAGTTCAAAGAAGCTGGTTTTTTCGTTGGCTATCTTCAGTTTACAATCCTTGGAGGAAACGAGAGCGAAGAAGGGGGCGGGGCCGCGTTAACAGACGAAAATTCTTTCACGTATGATTCCGCTGAAAGCAATGGCAAGGCAAAAGAAATCAAAAAATTCATTGATCAAGCCATGCGAAAGACTCGATCTCCACAACCACCGGCGAACACCACAAGCTTATCTGATGAATTGCAAAAACTTGCGGCACTAAATGCCCAAGGAATACTATCTGACGAGGAGTTCCAATCGGCAAAACGCAAGCTAATTGGCTGATGATTGCAAGGAAAGACAATCAGCCGATGCGTCTCGCGAATCAACCCAACATTCTAATGATTTTTAGCGCCCGGTTTTCGTTTGTTTCTCGTCTATGAGGATTGAACACCAGTCACATCTCAACGGAAACACTAAATGCCAATTCAATCCATCATCCTATGCGACCGTGTAACCCACCTCCGCGTTAACGACGATCAGTCTGTTCTATTGTTCAAGTCTGATCGGATACACTCTTGCCTGTATGCAACTCCTGATCCGGTCAACGCCAATATCATCGTCAGTGTGTCTAGTCATCCGTTCGAGAATGAAGAGTTTCACATTGACCTTTTTCGGTTCGAGTCACATACAAAGGAGTGGGTGGAAGTTCATGGGTTCCAAAAACCGCGACTAAAGACGAATCCGAAGGACATTCCTTATTTCTTCGACTTCCCTGTAAAACTGTCTTTGAAATTTCCAGGCATGTACTTAATTCGTGCGATGGGATTTCTTGAGACGTTATCGACATTGGATGACCACCCTGACAGTGTAATTGATTTTAAGTTCCCAGTGTGGGATATCGGGAATGAATCTTCGCACAACGATAGTGACACTTCAAGCAACTAGATCGAGTGCCAATCCGTCACATAGCGAATAACAATTGCATGAACCGAAGTGGCCAGGCAAGTGGTTCGCTAGTGCAATGTCTCTCGGGGCCACTCGGTTATGCTTGGCGTTATTTGATATCGCGACCTTGTCCAGCGCCTGTCGAATCTGCGCTCCTGATAGTGCTTCAATCCAACGATCGGCGCGATGCCCGTCACCGAGATGTCCGAACACGATGTGAGCGGCGCGACGTTGCGCAAGCCATCGCCGATCAACTCCGACGCCTGACAAATTTCGTGCTTGACAACTCCGACGCCCGAAGTTGCGTACTGAATTCCACACCGATACAATGCCTGAAACACTGGTTGCCGCTGGACGCCTCACGGCGTTTCGCAGAAGCCAATCCAAACCAACGCCCGGCAAATAACAATGCCATGCAAGTACGGACTGGAAATAGTTTGAAGACGAACGGGTGCGACTCCCGTCTGGGTAAGCGTTAGCCACGTGCCCGGTATCGAGTGTTGCAGCTTGCCTGGTAACAGGTTGGTTGAAGTGTACACAGAAAGGTAGTG
>JBDNIG010000289.1:0-7292 GCA_041688415.1 Rhodopirellula sp.
CAGGCAGAAGCAGCTTTGGAATTAGTCGCAGAAGTGATGACCGAACTCGGGCTCTCTCTGAGTCCCGAGAAGACGAAGATTGCGAGCTATGGGAAGGGTTATAACTTCCTTGGTTTTCTTCTTTCGAGCAAGTCGAGAACGATGCGTGCGAAGTCCTTGGAGAAATTCAAGACCAAAATTCGGGAGATAACCCGTCGGTGCAACAACCTGGACGCACGGGTGATTGAGAAACTGAACCAAGTGATTCGAGGAACGGCGAACTATTTCGCCACGGAGTTTTCAACGTGCATCAAGCTTTACCAAAAGCTAGACAAATGGATTCGGATGCGGGTCCGGTGCATGAAGTTCAAACGGAAATTGTCATTTGACAACTACCGGATAAAGCAACGATACTTCGACAAGAAACTTGGACTGCTGAAGCTTCTTGATTTTACCTCAACGACCATGAGCAAGACGCCTGCGTAACTCCTCTTTGGCGTTGTCGGTTCTTGGCGAACTGACGCTGTCGGAGGCAATAAACCGGGGGTAGCCCGGTGCGGGAAAGCCGCACGCCGGTAAATACAGGGAATTAACCCTGTCGCTACAACGGGGAGGTAGTGGCTAGGATAACCTAGCCACTGCTTTACCCGCTCACCTGCTGCTGCGCATCCGTCATGGAGGCCAACGTGCCGTCGGCATTGAACTGGAAAAATGAACTTGCAATTTGGTCCTGACCACCAAAAACGCCGGTCTGATGATCTTGTTTGAGCAGCACATCCTGTTGTCGCGTTCTGCCATCACGATCGAGATAGTTTCTCTCAGCGGCAAGGATATTGCCTTGCGCGTCCGAGGTGATGTTTGTTACCCGCCAGCCAACATTTGGACCAATCTTATGCTCATCGTTCGCGAGGTGTTCGGCGCGTTGATAGGTGGTCGTGTTCGAACGGATGAGTGTGTTGTCATCGCTCCAGACGGACTTGAGCGCGAGTCGGCCCCAACTGTCGTACTGATAGGTGGACATCAGCCCTGATGGATCGCGAACGGCTTTCAATTGGCCTGTGGTGTAGTATTGAAACTGCCCGCTGATGTAGCCGGTGGATTCGGTTTGAAGCGGCTCGCCGCCTAAACTCGGCAGCGTGGTCGAACGAACAAATGGGGTATCCGAGACATACTCAAACGTGGTGATGGGTCTGGGAAGCGGACCATTGGCCATCGGGACACCGTCGGTGGGGCTGATGAATTCCAAGTCGGGATCGGGGCCGGTGATGGAGACAACCTCCCCACGATCGATCCCGACCAGGTCCGCCCCGGATTCATAGTCAACTTTGCGGCGATAGGTTGTGATATTGCCCAGCGGGTCTTTGCTGACCGAGATGCGACCACGACGATCCAACACGAATTGGTAGGACCGGTTGGCCAGTTCAATGGAGTTGTGATAAAAGCCGGATTGGGTGTAGGAAGCGTAGTTCTCGAAGTCATTGAGTGATTGTCGCGGGATGCCAGAGTATGCGACCGCGTTGGATGTGTATCCAGGCGAATAGTTGATCGACGTAGAAGTATCGAGAAAATCGGTCCAGTAGGCCGTCATGAGTTCTTCTTGACGCAGTGCCGAAAAGGGAGCAATGCCGCTGGCGTGTTGATCATACTCATCACCATCGAGCCATGACATCGTCGCGCGGGGCAGGGCGTCATCAATACCGATCGTATTGACCTTGAAGAACTCTCCGCCATTTTCCTGGATCGAATCGGCTGGGCATCCACCTCCAAGATCAGTTGCCAGCGAGTTTCAAAATAGTTGTCGAACGAATCCCACGTGAAGGGTGCGGCGGACTCATCCAATCCAGCGGGTATTACTGAATCGGTTGGCATGAGCGTGATCTCGATCTTGCCATTCTGTTTGGGCCCGGCTTCAATCGCGTCTTGCGAGGTATCCATCGAGACGAGCTCTTCATCGTCTTTGATGCAGCCAGTCTCGGTCTGCGGCCCGATCTGCAACGCGGGGTCTTGCGGGCTGGAGGAATACCGATTGCCAGTCGCATCGAGGTAGGAGCCGTTGGGCGTTTGATACACAATTTCAAAGTCGAGTTGTTCTTTTGTGAACGCCTCATAACTATCAGGGCTGGAACGGTCAACAACAATGAGATGGGAACCATCACTCTGACCCGAGAAGGGACCAAAATAGGTCGTCTGACCTCCGTCCCCGGCGAAACTATATAAAGGAGTGACGCGAAGCGGATCACTTAAATCGTAGAACTGATTGGACATTCCCGACACGCGGACATAAAAATCCGCTGGGTACGGGTTTGTTTGCGGAGCACCCGGCGGCAAATCGGCAGGTTGGATTCCCAAATAGATCACATCGCGAGTTCCGCTGTCGGTCGCGATCGCCGACATGTCGGGCGTTTCGGTTTGGGGTGTTTGCCGGAAAACTCGGTTCGGTTCGGTGGCTTCGAGTGGGGTCGAATCTCCCGCGACGGTGTCGATGTAAGTTTGCGGCAATTCGGTAAGCTCAACAAAGTACCAGGGAATTTCATCCCCACTGCCCATCGACCGACCATTGGCGAATGCGGGTGGCGGCATCTGCTTTGGCGCAGATTGAATTTCCGCTGGTGAGCGAACCGGCCCGAAGAAGGGGGAACCTCCTTCTCCGAAAGCGCCGCCGATCGGTGAAGGGCGTGACGCCGCACCAACACCCGTAAGCGAAACGGGTAAATAGTCCACTTGGCCAGCCCGATAGTCCTCGTCGTAATTCGTCAGCAGCACATCGTTGGTGAGGTCGCGGGGCGGCAGCACCTGCAGGCCGCTTTCACCGCCACCGATCACATCAAAACTCAGTTCGGCGACGAGGTTGCGTTGGTTGCCGTTGTAGAACGATGCGAATCCGCCGACACTCTGGATTCGATTTGGCAGGGCAATTTGGCGACCGGACGAACTTTGGAAGGTAAACGGGTAGTCCAACTCGGCGATCAACACATCCGACGACTCTGGACTGAATGGTTGCAAATAATAATTGTCATCGTAATACCATTGCCCGCCTTGATAAACGACTCCGATCAAATGATCAGCGCTGCCATAGTAGGCGGGGCCGCCCGGCGAAAAACGATCGTAGACGTTTTCCACGCTATAAAGAATATGCCCCAATCCTTGTGCGGAGTCATTGCCAGCGACCCCTCGCCTAACATCGTTAATGTCACGAGCGATCCCCGCTGAGGGGTCGAAATTGCGAACAAAGTATGTGCCCTCTACCTCAAATTCGCCATCGTTGAACGTCCCGTTCCAGCGATCGGCAAAGAATGCAAGGTCACCGTCGGCGTAGCCCGACGGGATTCCTTCAACCGAGCTATCCGTGCCTTGGAGATCAGTGATCGTATCAGCGCTAAAGCTGACTGCGGCGAGTAACACATCGGTCGGTTCAGGAGTAAACGCATAGCTGTAGTAATTGGCATCGTATTTCCATTGCCCATTTTCGAACAGCACGGCGATCAGATGATCAGCATAATCGCCGAATGTTGGCGGATGCGCCGAGAAACGCTGCTGAACGCTTTGCTTCGTAAACATCACGTAGCCATCACCGACGCGAGAGTCGCTACCGTTAATCCCCGCGCCCAGATCGCCGGCGTATTCGGTCACATCGTACACATCGCCCGCCAGCAGAATGCGCTTTTCCAACGCCTCAAGTTTCACTCGACGCGGCGTCTTGCCATTTTGCCGACATCGGTGCCCCCTCCCAATTCTCGCAAATCCTCCAGATTGCACACTGCCGCCACGAATGAGTTTCAACGTGTTGTTGAACGGGTTCATTTGCAAATCCAAAGGGTCAAATGGGAAAGTTGGAGCAAGGATTTGGCCATTGCCTCGCCAGAATCCAAAGTCGCTGGCATCCGATGGTGTGAATCTTGGCTGAGTCAGACCGTGCGATCGTAGGAAGGCGGGAAATCAAAAATCATCCATCGCAACGATGGTCACTGCAATTGGCGGAGATTGATTAGACCCCAATATGCAGACAGATGCAACATTTTGGCCGAACAAGGAGCACAAAAGACAAAGTCGATACCGCGACCATCATCTGTCATCCTTTTTTCCCTGTATGATGTTCGCTATCGAATACCAGTCTAGCCGAGTCTCAAGGCTGAATGACGCTTGCCTATGCGGAAATCTCTTGCAAGCAATTCTCGTGGTGTCCGCCGCGCTGCCCGCTGAGTTGGGTGCTGCCGAGATTGGTCGTCGTGTCCGCTAAACCGAACCACTTAGGTGATTGACCTTGGGTCTCAAAGCAAATTGTCACCGGACCGTCGAAGTCTTTGGTCGTCACCACTCGCTCGCGTTTTCCGCCGATCGTTATCGTGACGCTATCGAACCAAGTGGCCCCGTTGATCTCGCCCACCGGATCTCCGAAGGAAACGAAGGGAAAGCCGTTGAGCTTGCTGGTGTGAAGTTGTTTATTGCCGCGATAGTAGGTGATGAATGACTTGTTCATGGAAAGTGCCCCCGGTGTGAATGAACCAATCAGTGAACGAACGAATCAATGTCCGACATGAGTAGTCTTGGTCACGGGGTGGACACGTTTGGTCAGGACGGCAACCAAATCGTCGGCTCTCCGGATTGTGCGGGTTGCTTCGGTTGACCACCTCCACGGCGGCGGGCTTTGATGCGAACGTAGGGTGCGATGACCGCTCCCCGGTCGGCGAAACTATCGATCGCCGCGTCCTTGGTCGCGTGCTTCGGTTCGATCAAATCCTCGACGACGAAACCGGCTCGGCACATGCCGCCAATGAGCTGTTCCCAGCGGTGCAAAAACTCCACGGCACCGGTTTCTCGCAATCGCCGCGAAACGGCCGTGGATGGATCCGGTGGCGGCACCGGATCGGTTCGGTAGTAGTCATGTAGCCAGGCGTAGTGTCCTTCGCGGCGGTGCGCCGACGACTGCAGGCTGGCCGGTGATTTATGTTGGCTGACGTACAGTCCACCGGGTTTTGTGACGGTGGCGACTTGCGAGTACACGGCTGCGATATCGGGCAGGTAGCAACTGCTGACCGGGTGAATGACCAGATCGAACGCGGCTCGCGGCAGCATCGACAGATCGTCCATCGAGCCTTCGATCAAACGCACAATGTACTTCCGTCGCGCAGCGGCCTGGCGATCGAGTTCCAGCATCGCGGGGCTGAGGTCGACCACCGTCACCTGAGCTCCCGCGGCGGCGTAGAGGCAGCTTTGTCGACCTCCGCCGGCGGCCAAGCAGAGCACGTTCCAGCCATGGATATTGCCGCCCAGCCAACCGACGCCATCAACGGTTTGCAGTGGATTTCGCAGTTCTTCATCCGAGACAATTCGGCACAGAGGCGAATCGTCCGCCGTCATTTGCTGGTAGCATTGTCGGTTGGCCCGTAATAGGGTTTGGCGATCGACGGACACGGGTTTCTGCGTAAATGATCGGAGGGTAGCGAGGGGTGACGGCCTATTTTCGCGAAATGGGGGCAATAATCTGCGTTTCTAGGCCTGAGCAGACCCGCGACGTAGAAGTCTCCCCCAGTTTTCGCTTAATTTAGGAACTTTTTCTGGGTACAAGTCATCTCACTTTCGTCAGCCAAACTGGACGACCTTTCCCCACACGGATGCCACGCGACGAAGCCGAGCAAACGGAATCGCTCTGACCAGGCTCGCCGCAACCTGATTCTATTGAGAACCCGACAGCATGTCAGCTCCCGAATCCAACTTCGATCAACTTCTCAGCGACCATCTTGATGGCCGGCTCGACGAGGCGGACGCGCAGATGCTGCGGGACAGCATGCGTGAAAAACCCGCCCTGCAATCGCAATTTGATGCGTTGCTCGCTGACCGTCAAGACCTGAGGGCGATGTTCGCTGCGGAGCCATCGACCGGACCCCGCCGGAGCAACGATTTCGCCGCCCGCGTGCTCGCCGAGAGCCATCGTCGAGGCCTGCAGACGGGCGGTGTGCATTCGTCGGGCGGCAATATCGAGGCGCCCGCGGTACGACGACGCGAGCAACGACGCGAGCAACCACATTCTGCACCGAAGAAAAGTCGATTGTCGTTGGCCATCGGATTGGTGACCGCCGCGGCTGTCTTGCTAGTCGTCTCATTGACCGTCCGCAAGGGGCAACTCGGGGACGACAGACTTGCGATCGCGCAGCACCAACCTGCGGCCCAGCCGACCCCCGCACTCCCGACCGCTTCTGATCGGCGCGAGCGGACGGAACCGGAGGGCGTCGACATCGCGTCGACAGCCATTGAATCGTCAGCGAATTCCGCCGACCCCACCTCGGAACCCATGATCGCGGCAGCTGATCGGGCGGCAGCAACGCCGGACGTGCCTTCGAGTGAGATCGATCGCGTCGCGGATCCGGCGCATCCGTCACCGACCGATGTCGCATCGATGCCGACTCCGGCGGCACGCCCGACTCCGGCGGCACGCCCGACTCCGGCGGCACGCCCGACTCCGGCGGCACGGCTGGCTCCGGCGGCACGGCTGGATCGCTCGGCGAGTGTGTCGATGGGCGATGACGGGGCGTTGCCCAGAAACTCGCCGTTCACCGGCGCGATGATGGTGTACGAGATACGATTGAGCCCGCAAGGACGTCGGACGGGCGTATTGAGCGAAGCGATGCGACAAGTGGATCTGCAAGACGCGCGTCGCTTGCCGATCAATCGTGACGTGATCGTGGCGGCCAAGCGAGCGGATACGTTTGACGAAGAGGCGAAATTCCAACTTATTTTCTTGCAGGCATCTGCCAAGAAAATCGATCGATTGTTTTTGAACTTGCGACAAAAACCGCGATCGGTGGAGGCGGTTGGGTTGTCCTTAGTCACCGACGCTCCGCTATTGCAGATGGCCGATGATTTAGCTCGCGTCGACGCGACCAAGATCCAGCACGACGAGCCACTCAGTTTTGAATTGGAGAACAACGACAGCGATGAGCTCGCTACGTTCCGCGAACTGCTCGGCGAACAAACCTTCCTGCCGCTGCAGACAATGCCATCCAACGAGGATCTGCCGCAACCGGAATCGTTGTCCAACACCGGCAATGACGTCATCACGCGTGTTTTGATCCTGGTGCGATAGTTGGGTCTGGCTCAGCAACTCACGACGGGCGGAGCCGTCTGAGCTGAGTCCACGCCTGCATTCTCACGACGGGCGGAGCCGTCGGTCGACAATGTAGCCAGACGGCTCCGTCCGTCTGAGCTGATCCACGCCTGCATTCTCACGACGGGCGGAGCCGTCGGTCGACAATGTAGCCAGACGGCTCCGTCCGTCTGAGCTGAGTCCGCGCCGGCTTCTCACGACGGGCGGAGCC
>JBDNIG010000037.1:0-8400 GCA_041688415.1 Rhodopirellula sp.
AGAAAGTAAATCACCGTCATGCTCACCGACATCGCAAAATTTCATCGCCAATTTAAGTTGGGATGCCGCCGCGTGCGCGGACGCGAAACATCGAAATTTCTGAAAAAGCAACGGGGGCGTTCGCTTGATTAAGGACTAGATCGACAGCCCGCTAACCCTGGTGTGTGGTGCTGGAACCGCTGCTAACGCACAAACGGCGAATTGGGTGAGGCGGAATATACAATCCGAACCAGATTATTGTGCGGTCCATCCACCATCGATGTTCCAACTCGCTCCGGTGACGGATCGAGCGTTCTCGGAACACAGATACAAAACGAGGCTCGAGATTTCTTGCGGAGCAATCATCCGTCCGGTGGCGACCGACTTTAAGAAGATTTCGCTTTCAACGGCATCTGGACTGATTCCACGCGTTTTTGCCTGAGCCGCGATTTGCTGTTCAACCAATGGTGTTCGCACGTAGGCGGGACAGATCGCGTTGACGGTAATTCCCAGTGACCCGCCTTCCAATGCAGCCGTTTTCGTCAAGCCGATCAATCCGTGTTTCATCGACGTGTAACCGACTTTGTGCGGTGAAGCGACCTGCGAATGGATCGAACCGATGTTCACGATTCGCCCCCACCGCTGTTGCTTCATGCCCGGCCAAACTTGCTGAGTCAACAGCAGCGGAGCTGTCAGCATGACAGCGAACATCCGTTGCCAGACGTCGATCGGAAACGATTCCAGCGGACAGATATACTGAAATCCGGCGTTGTTGATCAGCACATCAATCGTCGAAAACTGTTGCAAACTCTGCTGCACAATTTGTGCGCACGCGGACTGCGTCGACAAGTCGGCCTGGACGAAACAAATTTCGTCGGATCGCTCTGAAAAGTCATCCAGAAAATCTGGCGGATTCAGATCGGCCAACAACAGCTTGTAGCCAGCAGCATAAAAGGATTTGGCCAGATCGGCGCCAATCCCACTGGCGGCTCCGGTGATCAGTGCCGTACGTGAAACGCGTTGGGACATGGTCTTCAATCATCCAGGAGTTGCAGGAGTCGAACCAGTTTCTCGTCTCGCCAGCGAGCCAGTTCTTCCGGACTACGCTGTTCGCGTAGTTGTTCGGCAGCGGCAATGGCTTTCGTGCGAGCCGATTCAGGGATCTGAGTCCACGTTTGCATGTCTTCCCAGTAGGACGTGAACGAACCCCCGATGCCATCAATGAACGCCTGATAGCCTCCGTCGCCGCCACCGAGTTCGTAGATCGTATGTTGCCCCATCAACGCCCACCGCAGCCCAGGACCGTTACACAGTGCCGCGTCGATGTCCTCCAGACTGGCCACACCGTCGTCCAGAAGTGCCAGGGCTTCGCGCCAAACGGCGGCCGCCAGACGATTAGCAATATGTCCGGGAATTTCCTTGTTCAGCACAACGGGGCGTTTGCCAAGTCGCAGAAAGAACTCTTTGACAGCAGTGACTGTATCAGCGCTGGTTTGTTCTCCCGGCACCAGTTCCACTAACGGAATCAGGTGCGGCGGATTGAAGGGATGAGCGATCAGTGAACGGCTCGGATGCTTCAAAACCTCTTGCATCTTCGACATCAACAGTCCGGAGGAACTGCTGGCGATGATTGCCTGCGGCGGCAGATGCTGTTCGATGGCACGATAAACCTCCGCCTTCGTGTCGTAGTCCTCCCGCACCGATTCCTGCACATAGTCGCAGTCCGACAACAGCTCGTGCAGCGATGTCACGGGCTGCAGATTCTTCAATGCCGCGTCCAGATCCTCCGCCGCAAGCACGTGCAGGTCGACCAACCGACGAAGATTTTCGCGAGCTCGTTCAGCGCCTCGTTCGCAGGCACCTGAGTCGACATCATGGAGACGCGTTGTCAGGCCTTTTAGTGCAAACCACGTTGCCCAACTGGAACCAATCAGGCCACAACCGACGATTGCAATGTTTTGTATCAAAGTAAACTATCCTACTTATTTTTTCGGTGGTCTTTACTCGGCATTTTCGAACAGCATGGCGATGCCCATGCCGCCGCCAATGCACAGAGCCGCGATTCCAAGTCGACTCTGTCGTTTCCGCATTTCGTGCAGCAACGTCACGGCCACGCGAGCTCCGCTAGCCCCCAGGGGATGTCCGAGCGCGATCGCTCCGCCGTTGACATTAACGCGCTCGATGTCCCAGTCCAAAGACTTGCCCACCGAAAGTGCCTGAGCCGCGAAGGCTTCGTTCACTTCCAACAGATCGATGTCGGCCAGTTTTAACGATTCTTTCTGCAACAGTTTGGTGATCGCGACGGCTGGCCCCATGCCCATTTCCATCGGATCGAGCCCGACGTTACAGAACGATCGAATCCATGCCAGAGGTTTCAACCCGAGTTGTCGAACCTCCGATTCGCTGGCCAGTAACAGCGTGGCAGCTCCATCGTTCAGGCCCGACGCATTGGCCGCCGTCACCGTACCGCCCTCCTGAAAGCAGGGTTTCAAACCGGACAGTTTTTCAAACTGCGTGTCGCTGCGAGGATGTTCGTCCTGCGACACCATGATTGGATCACCTTTTCTTTGCGGCACCGAGACAGGAACAATTTCCTGCTGGAACCTACCCGCTTGGAGCGCCGCTTGGTAACGCTGTTGGCTAAGCACGGCAAAGTGATCCTGTGCTTCGCGCGAAATGTCAAACTGGGCGGCCAAATGTTCGGCGGTGCAGCCCATGTGGCAATCGTAGAAGGCGTCCCACAGGGCGTCGTGTATCAGAGTGTCGACGATCTGCTGATGTCCCATCCGCAAGCCAGTCCGAGCATTCGGTACGACGTAGGCAGCGTTGCTCATGCTTTCCATCCCGCCGGCGATGATCATCTGCGACTGGCCCGACCGGATCGACTGTGCTGCCAGAGCGACCGCCTTGAGCCCCGAACCGCATAGCATGTTGACCGTCGTCGCGGGGACCTCGTAGCCGAGTCCCGCGCGGACCGCCGCCTGTCGCGCCGGGTTAGCTCCCGAACCGGTCGAATAAACCTGCCCCATCAGCACTTCATCAACCTGCGACGAGGCAACGCCACCGCGACTCGCCACTTCCGCAATCGTGATCGCGCCGAGTTGATCGGCAGGAATGGTCGCAAGCGACTTCTGAAACGTCCCGATCGGGGTTCGCGTAGCGGCGACAATGGCAACTTTCGTCATCAGCGTATTCATCCTTGTTGTTTAGCATCGTGCGAAAAGTAACTGTCGGAACCCGTAGTGGAAGAGGCAACGAGTCCCTGGCGTCCGGACTCGTTGCCTCGTCCACTACGAAACTAATTGATCGCACAGTGCTTACTTAGGTACAGGTCGCGCAGATTCCGGCGCATCACTTTGTTAGAGGCGGTCCGTGGCAATGAGTCAATCAACGCCATGTCCTGGATTTTGAACAATGGATTCAGTTCGCACTTGATGGTCTGCTGCATCTGTTGATGAAGGACCGGCAAATCGGTTTCACAGTGTAGCACAACGTAGATGACAAGCTGTTCCGGACCACCGCCTGAAGGCGGTACCGAGATCGCCGCCAGTTCGCGGATGACCGCGTGTTGCACCAAAATTTCTTCAATCTGCACGCAACTGACCTTGATGCCGCCCAGATTCATCGCATCATCGATCCGGCCGTGAGCTCGATAATACCCTCCCGGCAGTGCTTCGATCTGATCGCCATGGCGACGCAGAACCTGCTGCTGCGGCCCGGCAGGGATCCCGGCGTAATAAACGTCGTGGTGATCGCGGTTGAGCAATCGAGTTGACAGGCCCAGCGCGGGCGGTTCAAAAAAGACTTCACCGATCGTGCTTTCAGTGAACGCGTCGTCCAACAAAACCCACGACAGTCCCATCGCTTTCGCTGAAAACAGACCAGGCACGGCTGGTCGGGTGAGTGTTCCAGTGACGTAGCCACCTCCGGTTTCCGTGCCGCCGCAGTATTCGATCACCGGTCGATAACCGGCGCGGGACATCAGCCACAGCATGTCGTTGGCGTTGGAACACTCACCGGTGGAACTGAACAAGCGGATGGAATTCCAATTCAAGTTTTCCGTGTGATCCGCTTTCCGCCACTGCGAAACCAGACTTGGGACCAGTCCCAGCATCGTGACCGCAGACTTTTCGACGAACTCACAGAAGGTTCGGCCCGTCGGGACGGCAGACGAAATCGCAATCGTGGCTCGGTTAATCAGTGTCGCGTACACCAGCCACGGCCCCATCATCCAGCCCAGGTTTGTGGGCCAGCACAGCACGTCATCCACACGCACATCGTGGTGAAAATACGCATCGCTCGCCGATTTGATCGGTGTGACATGGTCCCACGGGATCGCTTTGGGACTGCCCGTTGTCCCCGAAGAAAACAGAATCGTGGTCTCATCGTCCGGTTGGCAAGCAGCGCAGCGCAGGACAGCGTCGTCAGAAAGAAACACGTCCCATTCCAGATCGTTGTTGCGCAATCGGATGTCTCGACGAGACGACCCACGAAACACGATTGCGGTGACGTTTTTCTGATCTGCAATCTTTGCGTACAGCGGATAAGCTTTTCCACCGCGCAGGATTTCATCTTGAACAAAGATGAACTTCGCTTGAGTGATCTCTAACCGCACGGCCATTTCGTTCGCGGAAAAGCTGTCGGCAATCGTGACCGCCGCACAGCCCGCCGCGATGATGCCCAGAAACACGGCCACGGCGTCTGCCGTCATGGGCATCGAAATTGCGATTCGGTCCCCCGGGACCACCCCGCGCTGCGTCAACCCATTGGCGACCCGCGCGGTCAGCGATTTGAGTTCACCATAGGTCAGTCGTTCTAGATTATTGTGCGGATCACCAGAAATAATCGCCGTCGCAGTGTCGTCTGCCTGAAAGCAGCTTTCGACGATATTCAACGTCGCTCCAGCAAACCAGCGTGTGTTTTCAATGCCAGCGGACGTATCGCAGAATCGATGGGCAGGAGTACGGAAACGCAGTTGCAAGGCGTCGGCAAGTCGGCTGGCGAAATCGCGGGGATGCTGGACCGACCACTCGTGCAGATCTTCGTAAGCGGACAGGTTCAGCGACCGCATCCAGTCCGCCAGATGAGTGGCCTCGACTTCTTCCGGCGTGGGAATCCAGGCCGGACAAGGCAGATGTTGTTCGCAGTGTTTCGCGTAGTTCTGCTGGTACAGCAATTCATGAACGGCAAACGGCACGGACGGCGTCAGCAGCTCGGAGGTGATCCGTTGCCAACGCGACGCCTCATCATGGACATCCGTCCACTGCTGCAGTTTCGAAACCCAGTCCTGTGCTTGAGCAGTAGTTAAGCCACAGGCCACCAATCTTTCAAGAGAAATATTCATCAAGTACTTCTGTTCCGCCTGCAAACGTTCTGTGACACCAACTCCCCGTGAGTCAGGACGCTAGCGTTTCGACGACACGTCGAGACACCAGTTCACGAGGATGCGGCGTGATCGCGCGACCGGGAAGCGTCGTCAACACAACACACACGGTATCGCTCGTTGGGTCGGCCCAGCAGATCGTGCCTGTCGAGCCGGTATGCCCGAAGACGTTGTCTCGCGCGGGCCCGTTCAAACCGCTTCCGAGATCGAATCCTAGACCACGAGCTTTCATCTTTGGTGGATTGTGATTTTGGACCATCATGCGAGCGGTCTCCGCTTGCAGCATGTTTCCCTGAGGATGCAGAAACGCATTCAGAAACTTTGCCACGTCCGCCGACGATGCAAATGCTCCTCCCCAGGGCGCTCCCAGATGTCGCCAGAAATCGCTGTTCCAATCCCACGTCTTCGTGGTGGGGTCTCCCGCGCCGGATTCCGGAGCCGCGTGTTCGACTTGGCATCTCATCAATGAGCTTTCGTCCAATCGACCGATTCCCAGAGCCGTGTGTTTGAGCTGCAATGGCTGACAGACAACTTCGTCCACCAGCGTGGCAATGGGCTTTTTCGTGATTCGCTGAGCCACTTCGGACGCGACCAGAATGGCCATACTGGAATAGCTGTATTTCGAACCCGGCATGAACAGCAACGGAGTTCGGATGGCGGCGGAGATGAATTTCGACAACGGCGCGTGAGCCGCTCGCAGTTTTGCATTCTCTGGCAATTGATCGGGCAGTCCGGAATTATGAGTCAACAACTGCCGCATCGTGATGGCTTCGCGGCCATCGCCTTGGAACTCGGGCAGATGCTTCACGACACGATCATCCAGCTTGAATTCGCCCGCATCAAACAGAGACATCACCGCCGCAACGGTAATCGGCTTTGAGATCGACCCCAGCAAAAAACTGGCGTCCGCCGTTGCTGCACCACCGAATGCCTGTGAGAAAACTTCGTCTTTTCGACGCACGTAGAACGTTGCCGATTCCACCTGGCCGGATGTTGTCGCTTTCCGCAAGACATCGGCAGCCGCGTCGAAGCGGCCCTTCTTGACGGCAGCAAACAGCGGCGTTCCCACAGTCAAACTCAGTCCGGCTTGAAGAATTCGGCGGCGTTTCATATTCAACTTTCTGTCTGATTGACTCGGGATCCAATTAAATCGACAGTAACAGTTTAGTCCCCTGGGGACAGCGGCATAGTTGAGGCCATCCACTTTTCCGTAGACCCGCCGGAACTGCCTGCTTTTCACTATTTGGAGTGTTTTTGAAATATGTCCAAGATTCCAATCGCAGCAGCCTTTTTTATCGTCTACGCAACAACCTAGGGACGGTGGAACCCCCACGAAGCGGCCATCGCATCGGCAGCCTCTTCGATATCGGTAATCTCTCCCCAGCCGCCGTTTCGGAGATAGGCATGGGCAAATTCGTGTGCAATCACGTACCAAGCAAACGCCTCGGATGCATCGGCAAGCTTTAAACGAAGCACGACGCAGCGACTGCCGTTTTTGCCCTGACCCGGCGGTGGCATTAAAAATGACCAACCAACGCCCGGTTCGTAGTTATCGATGATGACCTGGAAACGTTGATCCTCTAAAAAATCACGCTGCACCTCGTCGGGCAAGCGCTCGAGGACATACCGCACTCGCCGCTGCAAAGTGGGGTGATCCGAAAAGGGAGCAAGGTAAGCGGCAAAAGGCATGACTCGATTTGTTTTTGTTTGGAACTCAATCACGGAAGTCGGTAGCATCGCGGTTTGAGCATACACGCATCGCGACGCTCCGGTCAAAGGGTGCGTGAGTTTGATGAAGTCGTTTTCAGCGGCGACCTGAACAAAGTGCACGGTCCCGTCAAAACACAATTCGGCTATCATTTGATCGAAATCACCAGCCGCGAAGACTAGAAAAGGCAAAGGGATCCAAGACTCGAATCGAGATTTGAGTCCGCGTGCCTTTTCTTCTCCCGTGCCTTTTCTTCTCCGAGTCGTAAGCGGTATCGCACTTATAAACTTTCTTCAGCTTCTCGCGTCGGTCCGGTAGCAAATCGGTAACACCCGTCACCACCCAGTTGGGGTGTTCGTGCCAGTAGAAACTCGCACCAAAACCACCACCGACAACCGCCAAACGAATCTTCTTCTTTGTGTCCGCCGCATAGGCGCGGCCAACTGGCAACGCCATACCACTCACGATGGCCGCCGCCGTGGCCCCGGATACTCGCAACACGTCTCGCCGCGATGCCAGCTCGGAATCGTTTGACTGAGTACTCATGACTTCTCCCTTGGAAACGCCTTGGATCAACCGAAACAGGAATGATGATCGAGGCAAATTCGTGAACAATGAACGCAGCGTTGCCTGAAAGTTGTTGCATTCATACAGAGGTTTGGCCCACCGCAATCTAGGCAGAAAGGACATGAAAGCCCCGCAAGTTCCGCGCCGCATCACTCGGGTGCTTGCAACTTCACAACCGAATCAGATTCTGCCAGCGCGTGGCGGAAATGAAATGTCGACGCCTGCCTCGCCGAGCAGTTGGCGGAGGTGATCGGGCGTTGCGCTCCCATGCCTGAATTGCTAATGCATCAAACCTGGGCTAACACCGTTGAAAAAGATCATCCACATCGACAAGCTCACAGCCGCGATGCTGGTTCATGCGTTCAACCGAGGCGGCGTCTTTGAATCCACTGCCCGAAACAATGCAGACGACAGACGCCTCAGGATCCAGTTCGCCATTGTGGAACCCGTTCAGTGCTCCCGCCAGGGCCACAGCACCGGCAGGCTCGCAAAAGATGCCCTCTTCTCGCGCCAGTCGCTTTTGAACTTCAAACGTTTCGGCATCACTGACGGTATATCCTGTGCCTCCCGATGCGTCGCAGGCAGCGATGACGTCGTGACCGTCGATCACCGACGCCACTTGCAAACCGCTGATCGAGGTGGTGCACTGCACGTCGGTGGCTTGATCGCTGTGATTTCGAAGTGGGCTGGCGATCGTATCATTCCCCTCCGGCTGAACACAATGCACGGTCGGTCTTGCGGAAGTTTTCAGGAAGCCGCGAGC
>JBDNIG010000290.1:0-6109 GCA_041688415.1 Rhodopirellula sp.
AGTTCGTCGACGAGCGATAGCAGCAACTCGAGCTTGGCCGAGGTGCCCTTCCAGTTCGGTTCGACCAGCGATGGATGACACGCGAGTTGACGCAGTCGGGTCAGCCACGCGAGCGTTTGAATTCGACGTCGGCCTTCGTGCGATTTCTCACCATTGCCCGTGCCGTGGGTGAGTTCGGCGAGCGCGGCCAACCGGGCGTCTTCGTACAGTTTGCGTTCGGCATCGCTGAGTTCCGCACGCAGCGTGATCTCCGTCCGCGGCGGCAATTCGGTGAGCACCTTGTCTTTGGTTCGCCGCAGAATGAACGGGCGGACGAGCCTCGCCAACGCTTCCCGCCGCTCGGCGTCGTTGTGCCGCTCGATCGGTTCGGCAAACCGGCTGCGGAACCGCTGCCACGACCCGAGCAATCCAGGGCTGAGCGTGCGGAACAAACTCCATAGCTCGCCGAGATGGTTTTCCAATGGCGTGCCCGACAACCCCAACCGCCAATCGGCCTGCAGCGTGCGAATGGCCTGCGAAGTTTTCGTTTGGGAATTCTTGATGAACTGGGCTTCGTCGAGCACCAGCGTCGTCCACGGACGAGTGGCAAAACGCTTGGCGTCACGCTGCATCAATTGGTAGCTGACGATCAGAACATGACCGGGGCCGGCGGTTTTAATAATCTCATCGCGATCGCAATCCCGGTACAGGACGGCGTTGAGCGAGGGGGCGAACCGAGCGGCTTCGCGAACCCAGTTTTCACCCACGCTCGTCGGTGCGACCACGAGCGCCGGCCCGTCCGCCGACCGATCGATCAGGATGCCCAGCGTCTGGACCGTCTTACCGAGTCCCATGTCATCGGCCAGCACGCCCCCGACGCCCCAGCGGCTGAGTCGGGAGAGCCAGCGATAACCGTCGAGCTGGTAATCTCGCAGCGTCGCATCGAGTCCCGCGGGACGCTCCGGGTTCCAACTGCCCAGCGACTCGAGTCGCTCGACGGCGGAATGCCAGGCCGCGGTGGCTTCGAGAGACACGTCCTCGCCGAGCACCTCCTGAGCTAGCGGAACGGCGGCAGCGGGTAGTTTTAAATGTCCTTTTTCAGCCACGAGGGTATCGGCCAACTGCGTCAACCGGCGGCGGAACGCTTCACTGATCTTCGCAAATTTGCGGTCACCAACCCGGACGAGTTGACGGTCCTCGCGAACGGCGAGCAACAGGTCATTCAGTGGTACTTCCATGCCGTCGATCGTGACCGATCCGCTCACGCCAAACCAATCCGGTGAATCATCGATTTGCACCCGGAGCGATTTCGGTGTGATCTCGCCGCGAACGCGAAACGTCTCGCCCTCGGGCCACACGATGCGCGGAGCGTCCTCGCCCGCATCGTGCAGACGGCCGAGCAGATCGAGGGCCGCGTGGTCACTCACCGCTACCCACTCATGGTCTCCGTCGCTGGAAAGTTTGTTCAACGCGAAACGCTCGACCACCTGCTGGGCAGATAACAATTCGCCGGACAGATTGCGTTGCAAACGAACCGGCCCCGTTTCACTGAGGCAGGGCACGATGTCAGGCTGCTGTCCGGGCACAAGCGAATTGCGGAACCGGCTGTCATGGGCGCGCAGGGCAACCCTCAATCCCGCACCCGGTCGCGGACGCATCTGCAGAATCAGCTCGCTCAGGATTGGCTGAATCGGACCGGCGAGCTGCGGCGGTAGCGACACATGGATCAACGAATCGATCGTGCCCGCGGACAAGGCCAGCTTGGCCGCCGACTGTTCGTCGAGCATGGTGTCGCGGTAGTCCTCCCGCAACAGAAACTGAACCAGCCCGCTCGCCGCCGAGTCGATCAGCGTGCAGACGACCAGACGATTCTTTTTCCGATCC
This sequence comes from Rhodopirellula sp., assembly GCA_041688415.1. Taxonomy (GTDB): domain Bacteria; phylum Planctomycetota; class Planctomycetia; order Pirellulales; family Pirellulaceae; genus Rhodopirellula. The sequence goes on from JBDNIG010000290.1 coordinate 1,864, forward strand.
GCCAACACCACGACCGGTTCGACGGGGCTCGTGTGGCCGAACAGAACTTCACAGGAATGCACGTCGATATCGATGCCCTCGACCGTCAGCCGAGGTTGGAATTGGACCGCCGTCGTCTCACCGGGCGGTGCGGCGAGTGCGTCAGGCACCGAGGCGTCACCATCTCGATCGACGCTCAGGGTTGCCGTCGCGTCTGGTTCAACAGTTCCGACGGGGTCGGAATACTCGGTGAGTTCGGAGAACGACCTGGATCGAGCCGACCTGCCGGACTGTTTTTTCTGGCGAGGTTTCTGGCCGCTGACTTTTGAGTTTTCCGTGCTTTGCTTTTTCGTCTTGTTCGGTCGGTCAACCTCGACCGGATGCAGCGTCAAGCTGAGTTGACTGCTGAAGACATCGACCGACGACGCGTCCGAATCGTCCCAAGCAACGTTTTCGTGCCCGGCGAGCAATCGCAAGGCTTGGAACATGCCGTACTGGTCTTCGCGAAAGCCGTGCGTGGGGATCGAAGTCAACGAAGCGATCTGGCTGTCGAGCGACTCGGTGAGCAGGTTTTGTTCGAGCAGATCAAAACTGCGCACCTCGCGGCCCTTCGTCCATCCCTTGCCGCCCTTGCGGGAACGCTGTTCAAACGGCGTGATCGTCAGCGGCGTGGCTTGGGATGCCACGTTCACGCGGAGTCGCCACTGCAGACGCGTCGGTTCTTCCTCGGCCCGCTCCGGCCTCGCACTGGCGGCCCGGCGTAGCAATTCATCGACAAACTGCTTGCCCGCCGCGACCGCGTCGGCTTTCAACCCCGCGAGAAACTCGAACAACTGCCCGTTTCCCCGCCGACGCGTGATTTGTTCCTGCATCCACCACGCGCAGGCGAGCGAATGGGCGCAGCGGAGGTGCCGCTCAAAGGCGACGCACGCGCACTCGCAGTCACAGCGCAACTGCATCGCTTCGGCACTCGGATCCTCTGGATCTGCAAGCGGTTGCACGGTGATGGCAACACCGTGCATGCGTTGCCGATTCCCCTTGACCTGAAAATCGAACCGCACGCCATCATAGCCCTGCGTCAGCGTGGGCGTTTTGACGTTCATCATGGCCGCATGCTTGTCGAATTCTTGATCATGTGAGTCGACCAGACGCTCAATTGCTTCGCCGAGCAACAGTCCGAGCGATCCGATCTGGTCTTCGGCGATCCAGTCCATGCCGTCATCAATCCCAATTTCGTGAAAAAACGAGCATTCCCTGCCCAGCCGCGGTCCAAAGACGCAAAACGAATATCCAGCGGCGCGCGGAAATTTGAGCGAACCAGGGTACACGTCAGGGACCGTAAATGCGATGGTAGATAGCAATTCTTTCTTCGCGGGCCCGCCTGCGGGCCGATTAGACGCCTGAGAACCAGCATTCGGTATGAATCTTGCGTTGCCCGTCAGCGTGATTCGTTGCCGATGGCTGTTCGATTTGACCGCGTCAACCTACAGTTCGCGTTCCCGCTCCCACAACCTCTGTCGAGTAATCTCATGGTCCCATTTCGCTTTCGAGTCCAACTTGTTGCGTTGTCGTTTGTTCTTAGCTGCTTCGTCGTGGTCAGCTCGGGGTGCAGTCCGCCTCGCGAGCAGGCGATCACCACCGAAGACGGGGAAGTCGCCACGGAGTTTTCCGAGGACATGATCGATGACGGCACCCCCGTCTCGGCAGATCAACTCGAGACCAACGACGAACAAGACACCGAAAAATAGTTTCATGGCAACGGAGTTGAGAGTTCATGAACCAGACCGTTCGTAATCTACCGGGCATCAGCGTTCCGAGCGGGACCGTCGTCGAGACGGCCGCCCGCAGGGTGGAGGCAATCGAAGCATCCGTGCGAGCAGCTCTGCGCACTTGTGGCCGTCACTCGATCGCCGACCTGGACTGCGATTGCTTCATTTCCGCGGACGATCACGTGACGGTGACGCTCCGCGGACGACTGCCGTCGTTTTATCTGAACCAACTCGCCCAAGAACTCGTTCGCCGAGTGCCGGGCGTCCACCAAGTCCATAATCGAATCCAGGTGGATTTTTGTGGCTCAGGCTTCCAACCCACGTAGGACAGACTTCCTGTCCGTCGCTCCTCCCCACGATTGCATCCAAATCGCTCACCCAGCGTCCTCCTTTCCTCCCGCCCCTAAAAATCAGCGTCCAGCACGACGCGGTATCTCGCTTTCCCGTCAGCCACGTGCGCAAACGAATCGTTGATATTGCTCATGGGAAAGTGCTCGGTCTGCGGCGCGATGTCATGCCGGGCCGCGAACGTGAGCATGTCAGCAATGTCGACCGGTGATCCCGTCGGTGACGCGCCGACGCTGCCTTGACGCATCATCAAGGGAAGGACGGGGATGGGAATCGGCTCGAGTATCGCGCCGACGACGTGCATCCGGCCCTGCGGGGCCAGCGAAGCGATGAACCCGCCCCAGTCCAACTGCACATTGACGGTGACAATCAGAAGGTCAAATGATTTTCGCAAGCCCGCGATCGCGTCCTGATCCCGCGTTGCGACAACGTGTTGGGCACCAAATTCCCGTGCCTCGTCAAACTTACTTTCCGTCGACGTGAACGCGGTCACATCGCAGCCGTAGGCCGCAGCGAACTTGATCGCCATGTGCCCCAGTCCGCCGATACCGATCACGCCCACCCGGCTGACGGGCGAGGCGAACAGACGCAGTGGATTGAAAACGGTGATCCCACCGCACAGCAACGGCCCCGCGTCAGCCACGTTGAGTTCATCGGGCAGCGGAATCGTCCACGCCCAGTGCGCACGCATGGAACTCGCAAAACCACCGAAGTGCCCCGCGATCGTGGGCTGCACGTCGCCGCACAAATGCTGTTCACCGGACAAGCACGGTCGGCAGTGCATGCAGCTCTGGCAATTCCAACCAACACCGACACGTTGCCCCACACGGACGCCCTTGGCATGCTCGTCAACCGCCGTCACCCGACCGACGATTTCATGGCCGAGAACGGCGGGAAACGCGGACGTTCCCCATTCATTCTTCCACACCGAGAGATCCGAGTGGCAGACGCCACAGTGTTCGACAGCGATCTCCACCTCCTCCGCACCGAGCGGCCCCCGATCGAGCGACTGTTTTGAAAACGCACCACCGGCTTCGTCAGCGACCCAAGCTCGATATTCCATATTCATCCCAACTTCCGAGTTCAGCAAAGACATTGTCGACCGACGGCTCCGCCCGTCGTGAGAACCCGAGAGTATACCAGCTCGACCAAACGGAGCCGTCAGGCGACAATGTCAGTTTCGTGCCCCACGAAAGTGTACAATAACACCACGAGCCAGACGCGGCACTTCGCACCCGCGGCCGGTTCGACGCCAATCATGAGACAACTCAGCGAGCGGATCACGGACACAACGAACATTTCTCGGGGAGGTCGATGTCATCACCAGCACCTACGACGACGATCCAGTCATAAGCACCATCAGCAGCGAATTGCGCTACTACCACCGCGGCCAACAATACTCAGTCATCGCACTGACAAACGGCGGCGGAACCGTCGTCGAACGATACGCTTACGATGCGTATGGAACACCTACGATCACTGATGCTAGCGGCACTGCACTGACGGCGAGTGCGGAGAACAATCGTTACACGTACACTGGCCGCGAGTTCGATGAGACGCTCGGCATGTATCACTACCGTGCCCGCATGTACGACTCGGTTGCCGGTAGGCTCTGCTCCAGAGATCCTACCGGGTATAAAGGGAGCCAGTGGAATTTATTTGAATATGCGAACGGACAGCCGACGATCTTAATCGACCCGTCGGGTAAACATCCTGGCGTCTGGGTTGTTCGTATCGTTTGGGTTGGTGGCCGTTGGGTGGTAACGAGGGTTTTCGTTCCAGTTGTGAAATGGACTTGGACGAAAACGAAGGTTTGTGGCAAATGGGTTTGGCAAAAAGTTAGGGGAAATCCAGGCAATCCGCAAACACCTGTTACGAGACCCCCGACCGGCACGCCTCCCAATGTCACGCCAAGAACCGGGCAGCCACCATCACCAACGATCCAACCATCGGGGCCGACCCCAAGGGGACCTACTAATAGAACGCCGCCAAAGCCCGAGAAGCTGGAGCCTAGCTGGACAGCGCCACTTCGTGGCTTGTCCTCGCTCTAAGTCGTGACTGTGTCGTCATTTATCGGGCTTGACTTGGGAGCCAAAAAGAAACGACCCTCCGTGTGCTAATTGTTTCACGACGAAACCACGAAAGGTCGC
>JBDNIG010000291.1:0-2613 GCA_041688415.1 Rhodopirellula sp.
AGGCATTTCGCAGGAGAAACTTCCGCTGTATCTGGCGTTCTTCGAATTCGTTCACAACGCACGCAAACGCGGCACGGCGATCTTTGAAACACTCGTCAAAACGCTACTCAAATCATCAACCCGGAACCGGGGATGAGCCATTCGTGATTGCTGGATTTCCTAGAGCGTTTGCAAACGGCTTCCAGAACTGGCAACCGTTTTTTTTAGAGACGCAAGCAGGCGCATCACGCTTGTCGGGCTTTCGTCACGCTGGATTTCTTGAAGCGTGCGCTTTGATGTTTGTCGCCTATACTGGGTACGGACGAATCGCGACGCTCGGTGAAGAAATCCACGAACCCAAGCGGAACATTCCTATCGCGATCATCAATACGCTTGCCGCATCAATGGTGCTGTACTTGGCGGTTAGTATTGTCGCGATCGGATCTTCCGACGTGAACGTCTTCTCGGAAGCGACGCTTCAGCACGCAGCCCCGCTGGAAGTTGTCGCACGCAAATTCGGTTTCCCTGGCGTCAGCCTATTGGTTGCAATAGGTGCCGTCACTGCGATGCTCGGCGTGCTGTTGAATTTAATCCTTGGGCTTTCAAGGGTCTCATTAGCGATGGGGCGACACGGTGACATGCCGTCAATCTTGTCACGGTTGGGGAAGTCCAATTCAACGCCGTACGCTTCTGTCATTCTGGTAGGCAGCATCATCGCTGCGATCACGCTGATTGGCAACGTCAAATCGACATGGTCCTTTAGCGCATTCACTGTGCTGATTTATTATGCAATCACCAACTTGTCGGCAATTCAGTTGACCGACGAGGAAAGACTCTATCCCCGCTTCATTCCGTGGTGTGGATTGCTCTCATGCTTGTTCCTCGCGTTCTGGGTCGAACCAAGCATCTGGATCATCGGCATATTGGTCATCGCGATCGGTCTTCTTTGGCAACATTTTGCACAAAGGAAGAAGGGAACCGGCTAAAGGATAAGCATTAATAATGCCATGACGATCATCACGCTGTTTTCGATAATGGTAACCACCGACATTGGGAGATTGAAAGCTGTACCAAGGCACGCACACTGGATAGTCTGCTTTTTTCGGACGGCCGAGACCACACCGACCAAGCCGATACTCATGACGATTGCCGTTGCGATGTTCGCCGCGACGAGCCAAGTTCCGGTTACAAATAGCAATCCGAGTCCCACCTCGATCCACGGGTAGACAAGGGCGTAGGCGTGAGAACGTTTCGCCACGATGTCATATGTTGCAAAGGCATCTGCGAACTTTGAGACACTCAACAACTTGAAGAACGCGAAACCGAGGAAGAAGAACCCCATGAAAAACGTCATGAAGCCACTCCAATCCCACGCTGGTTGTTGGAACTGGGCGAAAGCCGCGAGTCCGATTACGTAGGTGACAACTAAAAACAGCGGTAGATAGTTAGAAATCCTGAAGGATTTCGCTGGCTTTACTGCGCCGCTGACCTTAGAAGGCTTCGGAGCTTCGTCGATCAGTGTCGCGCTAAAGCCCGCTCTGCCAATCAACTCTGCGATCGCGTCTGGTCGCCCTTGAGCGTTTAGATCGAACTTTAAGAGTTTGCATGGATCGTTGAGATCAGCCTCCCATTTGTCAATCGTGGGTTCGCTGTCGAGCAACGGAGTGACTTTCTGAAGGCATCCGCCGCAAGTTAGGGTTGTTGAGAATATCGCTTGCATATTTCGGTTTCCTTAATGTTCGCATTGTGAGTGTTTGTTGGTGATGGCATTAATGATCGGACATCCGGCGAGCGGCCCTTTGCCCGAACAATCGTTGACAAGCGTTGACAACGTCGATTCCATCTGTTTTAAATCTGCGAGTTTTTCACGGATGGCGATTAACTTCTTTGTGGCCAGCTCCTTGACTCTCTTTCGTGAAGCGCCACTTTCGTCAGCTAACGCCAGCAGCTCAGACACTTCGGATAGCGTGAAGCCAAGTTTCTGAGACCGCTTGATGAACCGAATACGGTCCACGACAGAAGTTGAGTACTCGCGATACGATGTCCGCTGCGGCCGGGGCTTTTCGATCAAGCCCTGCCGCTCGTAAAACCGTACCGTTTCCACTCCAACGCCTGCGGCCTTAGCAACTCTGCCAATGGTAAACCCAGCCATGAAATCCTCCACTACGAACAATTGTCGACTCCGTACCATGGTACAGAGTCAAGAGGATTCTGGAAGATTCGAGGATTTGCCTAGTCTTTAATCAAGCGTTCGTCGGTTGCAAAAATCTTAAGAGAACTCGAAAACCCCCGGCGTTTCCCGTATGATTCGGAGACAAATCCAAATTCCTTTCATACGCGCTAACGAGGGTTTCGAGTGAACGCTAAATTACGCCAGCAATTACGAAAACGCAATCGGAAAATCCAGCAACGTATCGACAAACGCGAAGGAATTTTTCAGTCTCCTGCGATTCGCCCTACCACAACGAAATTCGAATTAAGCGAAAAAGTACAGGCGATATCTTGGGGAGGCATCGGCGTCATCATGCAAATGGTCAAGCAGCTCGATTTGAGAAAGTACATCAACGAAGCGGCACCAGTGCTGAAAATGCATCTGCCCTACGACGAAGCCGATCACGTGCTCAATATCGCGAT
>JBDNIG010000038.1:0-26949 GCA_041688415.1 Rhodopirellula sp.
CCCCCCACCATGGATGCCCATCCTATACCCCCGGTGGAAAGCGAACAAGTAGTCTCTCCAAAGTTAGTTTGCTCTGGAGCCAGATGATCGCGAGCTGGTGGATATGAGCTCCACTGCGAGACGATCGACTCCATCCGCATACGTGGTTCGGATCCACGAGTCGCTGGCGCATGCCTGACGGAAGCGAAGTGCCAAAGTTCTGCCTTGGATCGGTTTCGCTTTCAAAGAAGGCACTGCCGACTCAGGACGTCAGCACGCCTGGTAGGACGCCGGTGCTGTCGGCGAATTGTTTCGCGGGCAGTCCGTAGGCGTTGAGCATCGCGAGGTAGAGACTCGAGAGGGGCGTATCGGGGCCGAAGGAGAGGTGCTGGCCGGTGGCGATCCGGCCACCGCCACTGCCGCCTACCAGGATGGGCAAGTTGTGGGGGCTGTGGCTGTTGCCGTCTCGCAGTCCCGAACCGAACAGAATCATCGAATTGTCCAACACCGTTTTCTCGCCTTCCTTCATGCTCCGCAGTTTATTGAGCAAATAGGCGTACTGTTGGACGTGCCAACGCGTGATTGTTTCGTACTGCAGCAGCTTTTCAGCCGAGTTCTGGTGGTGGGATGTGTCATGATGACCTCCCGAAACGCCGTCGAGGAACGCGAAGCTCCGGCCACTGACGGCGTTACCGAACATGAAGGTGCCAACGCGCGTCGTGTCGGTTTGAAACGCGAGTGCCATCATGTCCAGCATCAGCCGCACGTGTTCGGGGAATTGATCGGGGACATCCTCGGGCGGTGCCTGCCACGAGTCCAGCGGCAGTCGCGGTGTCCATGCCAACGCGTCCGTCTGTTTGTGCCGCGCCAAGCGTTTCTCAATGCTGCGGACTGACTGCAAGTATTCGTCCATGCGCCGGCGATCATCCGCCCCGAGGGATTGGGACAGTTGTTTGGCATCGTCGATGACTTGATCTAATAGCAGAGCATCGCGTTGGCTCGATTTACCATTTGGTTTTGCTGATCGCAACAAACGCTCGTAGACGAGATGTGGATTCAACTCCCGGGCCAATGGCGTCGTGGGGCCTTTCCACGCGATGTGCGACCCATAGACGCGTGTATATCCAACGTTGGTATCCACACCGGTGGTGACGGGATCGATGCCGAGTTCGAGCGATGGCAGCGGTGTCAGGTGCTCGGTGTGCGCCGCGGCGACTTGGTCCATCGATTGACCGTTGCAGTTCAAATCGATGCCGAGCGATTTGTTGATCGTAGTGCACGTCAAGAAGCCAGATGTTTTGACGTAGTGTCCGTCGCCCACGTTGCTGGCTTGATTCCAGAGATTCGTCAGAACCAACAATTGATCCCGCAGGTCGGCGAGCGGTTCGAGCGTGGGTGAGAGCTGAAAGTCGCTGCCGGCTCCATCGGGTGTCCATTTGTCTTGGCGGACACCATTGGGTACGAACAATGCCGCTATGCGAACGGGGGCTTGGTCGTTGCCCTGCGCAGTGGGTTCGGATGCGATGGCTCGTCGCGGCGTCATCGCTTCGAGCCACGGCAACGCTAGGGTCGCACCGGTGCCGCGCAACAACGTTCGCCTCGACAGTGATGCCTTGCGAAGATTCTGCCGGTCGAGAAACGTCATACGCACTTTATTTGCCATCATTCTGTTCCTTGTTGGAAGAAGGGGACTGCCCGCTTTTGTACTGAAACGGGACACTCTTGACGATTTCCAGCACCAAAGTCTGGGCTCGGAAATCGTCTTCCGCGACTTTCTCACTGATCGATTCGACGACGCATTGGTCTTCGTTGGTCAGTTGCCGAGCCAGCGCGTAGCCTAGCATTTTGCGGGTCAGATGCCGGATGAATTCATCTTTGCGTTGCATCAACTGGTCTTTCAAACCCGCCGCACCCGCAAACGTGGTGCCGTCAGGCAGCGTGCCAGTGCTGTCGATATCAATACCATCGACTTCGGTTCGCCACCGCCCCAGCACGTCGTAGTTCTCGAGTCCAAAGCCCAACGGATCCATGACGGAGTGGCACGATGCGCAAGTTGGGTCAGCACGGTGACGCTCGAGTCGTTGACGAACCGAGAGTTTTTCGCCGTCCTCAACAACCACCTCGTCCAAATCTGGAATATTCGGCGGTGGTGGGGGCGGTGCGGTACCGAGCAGCGTTTCCATGATCCACTTGCCTCGCAACACCGGGCTAGTGCGATGCGAATACGACGACACCGCCAATACGGCGCTCATGCCTAAGACGCCGCCGCGATGACTATTTTCGGGCAGATCAACGCGCCGGGGCTGTGCGCGAAACGTACCCTTGATCGCATAGTGTCGGGCCAAACGACTATTGGCATACGTAAAATCGGAATCGATCCAATTGAGCAACGACTCATTTTCAGCCAAGAGATCTTCCATGAAAAACACCGGTTCATACTTCATACCTCCGATGAGTTCTGAATCAAGTTTCCCCACGACGGCTTCGTTGGGTTGGAACTCACGACCGAGCGCGCGAGTCCCCAACCACTGTTCGACAAAACTCTGCGCGAACTCACGGACTTTGGCGTTCCGACGGTGGCCTCGATCGTCGATGTGGCTTTTCACCATCCGCTGAACCTGAGCCTCCAGGACCGCCTCGTCGTGCAATTTGCCTTGCTCGGCCAGACTGATCAACTCATTGTCAGGCATCGACGCCCATAGGAAGTACGAAAGGCGCGACGCCATCTCATATTGCGAAATGAGAATGGGCTCGGGTTCATTGTGTGGTTGCTCCCACAGAAATAAGAACTTGGGCGATACCAGTGCCGCTTCGAGTGCAAACGTGATTGCCAATTCATAAGACTGGCCCTCCGCGTAAACCTGCTCAAACAGACTCGTGTATTGCTGGATTTCTTCGGGCGTCGCCGGGCGACGAAACGCCCGCGGTAAGAATTTCGCCAATACCTTTTCGGCTGACCGTCGCGGCGATATTTCCGCGGAAGGCTGCGAAATCAGAATGGCCCGTCGATCGCGGGGGTCACTCATCGCGTGCGTCAATGCATCGCGGGCCGCCTCCAAGTATTTCTCGGCGTGAATTGGTGAGATGAAGAGCGTCTCGGCCGAGTTATCAAAGCCTTCACCGCCCGCACCATCAGCGGGCAATCCATGCCCCGCATTGAACTGGATTCCCAGCAGATCGCGAACCGTGTTGGCGTACTCGGTGCGATTGAGTCGCCGCAGCATCGGTCCGCTGGCGGCGATGCCGTTGTCGCACACGGCCGCGTGAATCGTCCCGCGAATCCACTGGACAACCGCGGTCCGCAGCTCCAGGTCTGGCGTGTCGCTATCAATCGGTGGCATCTGCTGGTCAGCGATGCGATCAGCGATCCGGTTCCACTTGTCAATTGCCGTGGGGATCTGTTCCGATGACTCGAATGAACCGAGGTCGAGTCCCGCTTCGGCACCCTCGCCATCGTGGCAATCGACGCAGTACGTGCGAAAGAAACCATGCGCCGCGGCGGGGGCCAGGGGTTCATCGTCCGCGATGGATTCGGCATTCGAAGAAACCGACAACACGATACAGATCGAAATGGCGGCCAACGAACAACGGAGTCGCGAACACATGCAATGTGCACACATGGCGGACGGGTCGAGAGAAGGGGCGGGCTGGGATGATGCGAAAAGCATCAAGGAGAGAACGTTCTACTGTACCCGATGGGCCGCGGTTTTTCATCCCCACTATTGTTCGTAGTCGAGGCCCCCGTCAGTTATACACAACACCCATCTATCGCGAAACAAAACACGCTGAATGGTGGTGGACGAGGCAACGAGTCCCGCAGCGAAGGACTCGTTGCCTCGTCCACTACGCGACTTTTTGTCTCGCTGACGCTATCTAACCGAAAACTCAGAGGCGAGCGTAGCTACAGGTTTTCCAGTGGGTTCTCAATCCTGCCGAGCGACCATGATGATTGGCCGCTCGGCAGAGTCTCAGCTCCCGGACTGCGATTGAGTCCTGGCAAAAGTCCGTTCGTTTAGAATTGGCCCTTGTTCTGCTGCTGCATTTGCTTCGCTTGAGCTTGGCGGACGGCGCCGCCAATGGCTCGCAGCAGTCCATCGCCGATGACGACGCGAGTCGTTTGACCATGGGCAGTCGGTTTGGTGGATGCCTGGAGGGTGCCCGCATCTTCGGCGCGGCTGAGCGCGTCGATCATCGCGGCGATGTCATCGTTGGCTTCGACCGATTGAGCGTACTGCAAAATCGGCATGAGATTGACTTCGAAACGCACCAGGTCCGCAGCGGCGGAAGCGGCGGGTGTCGCAGCTTTCTCGATCATTTCTTTCATCAGTGGCAGGCTCTGGTCTCCCAATGCAACATAGACAGCTTTCTCCGCCGTACCCACGTGCACCCGCACCGTGTCGCCGAACACCTTGCGTACTTCGTCGTCCTTGGCGGGGACATCCGCTTCGACCAAGTGCAAATTTACACCTTGGTAGGTATCGCGATCGAACTCGAATTTCGGTGCATCCCCGTGACCTTTGACCTTGCTGGCGACGTCTTTGAGAATCGCGGCCGCTTCGCCGCCATCGGCGACAAAAGCACCCATCACGAACTTCATCGAGCCAGCGTCGGTCAGCAACAACGCTCCGGTATCGAGTTTCCCTTCCTCGTAGGAGGCAACAACCAGTTCCGCGATACGCTTGACCACTTCGTTCGCGTCATCCGCTTCGGTTTCGTTCAGTTTGTCCGATTTCTGCAGTGCTTGGCTGACCATCTTCAACATGCTGTCGATACCAGTACGTGCGTCCTTGACTGCTTCGGGGCTGATCGACGTGGCCGCGTGGAAGTATCCTGCGGCGTCATCACGGACCACCATCGAATAGGCCGATGGGATCGGCTGTTGGCCGGCAAATGTTTTAGCGAGTTTGGTGCCAGGAATTGCCGTGAATGAAAGATCGACGACGATGCGTTTTTTCTTCGAATCGATATTGAAGCCAAACATGAGTTCGTCAGTCTGTTTGATCATCTGCTCGAGTTGGTCCATCGACTGCTCGGCATACTCGCGAGACGATTCCGCGTCCTCGCCACCCTGCTGACTCATCGCTTGATCGAACCCTTGACGCAGTTGTGCGATCATGCTGTCGCGGATCCCATCGGGAACCTGCTGCATGTCCAGACGCATGGCCAGATCGTAGTCGGCCCCCATCTGGGCGATCGCGGTGGATGGGTCGGCGGGAACCCGATCGAGCACATTGCGATTACGTGCGAGAATGGCCCAGTTGCCAACCTGGCGGATAAATACGGTGTTTGCGCCGATGGCTACCACGAGCGTGCCATCGTCGAGTTCGTCCGCTGGCCCGCCCATTTTGTCTTCGAGGCGCTTGAGCACAGCCTTGACGTCCGCGGTCGGAATCAGCGCGATCGGTTCCGCCGCACCGTCGATCAACGGCACGAGCAAGCCAACGGGTTGAGTCGTGTCGATGCCTTGAGCGAAGTTCCCCGCCATCATCGCGAAGATGCCGCCGAACTGCGGTTGCCCCACCGCGCCGGTGACATAATTCAGGTTCTGCGTCAATTGATCGATGCTGCCAATTGACACGACCAAGACCGGTTCGGTGGCAGCGGTGGCGGGAGCGGGAGCGGTGGCGGATTCACTCTGTCCAGCGGGCTGTTTGTCTTGAGCGGACACCTTGCCAAGCGGTGTGAGCACCACCGCACAGGTTGCCACAGCGACGGCAACCGAGCGAGAGAAACGAGAGGGGGTAAAAAATCGACTCACGAAAACATCCTTATTTGTGTTGTACTGATCGAAAAAGAGGGAAGCGAACGAGGCCAGAGCAATTGGCGCGCCAGGAGATCAACCCATGCCCTTCGGCCCGCCCGAACCGAAATTGCACATTTTCTCCCGACTCCTCGAGTCGCGGGTGAATATTCTGACGCTAAATCGGCTCGTGTGCCATGTCGCTCTAACAGCCATTACCTCCGCAACCACCGTACGGTTTCAAAAAAAGAGTGCTAATACGTCATTTACGTCATTCTCTCGTAATCACACCGTTTTTTCCTCAGTTGGGGGTCTCTCCGTCGGCTCTTCCCCCATTGGCTGCTCGTCCGGTCCCTCGGATGTTTCAATCTCTCTCTGGATTCGCACAATCATCAAGCGGATCGTGCGAGCCTGACGCTGCGTGGCCGCTAATTGCAGCCGCATGCGACGCAGTCGTTTTTCAGGGGTTGATTGAAACAAGCGGGCCGCCACGTCGAGTAACACGAGTGCCCGAAAGGCGCGAAGGACGGTCCCACGTAGCCGATAGGCACGGGCGAGCTTGGTCAGTCGGGGCACTTTCGCCAGGCGCGCCAATCGCGTTCCACGGATCGCTCGCAATGACCGCAAAAACGAGAAAAACGGCAGCACGATGATTGCCAGATCGACCCAGTGGCGGCGGAGATAGTCAAGTTTTTTCTCAGCGATCGAGATCATCAAAATGAACTCCGCCGCGAATGCAAACCAAATCACGCCCGTGCCGATGTGCAGCGATAGCCGCAGCGACGGATACTGGGCAACTTGGTTTTTGAACAGGAACTCCACAATCAATACGGGGACGATTAACAATGCGATGCCGATCATCGGAACGCTGAAATATTGCTCGAGCCGCCGCCGCAAACGGCGGTCAGGACGTTGCCACGACCAACCCGGCAACCACAAACGATCTCCCATCTCCGCACTTCGCGCACACATCCGTAGCGAAGGACAGAGGCAGAACAGCAAGGAACACACGTGCGTGGTCGCCATCGCCCACGTTTTGGGCCGAATGATGATGTGGTAGATGGCTTCGGCGATGACAAGCGGCCAGATCAAATACATCAATCCGAGTGCCGTTCGTTCCAACATAATTTGTGAGGGAGAGGCGGGACCGAGCACGGCTTGATGGAGTGATTCGGTTTCCGCGGAGTCGTCGGTCGACAATGTCGCCAGGCGGTTACGCGCTGGTTTCTCACGACGGGCGGAGCCGTCGGTCGACAATGCGCCGTCGGTCGACAATGCGCCGTCGCTCGACAATGCGCCGTCGGTCGACAATGCGCCGTCGGTTGACAATGCGCCGTCGGTCGAGACTGTCGCCGTCTCTGGTTGTTCGCGCAGGGCGGGCACATCCACCCACATCACGATCAAAATGGCTTGGCACACCAAGAACGCGACGGCGAAGCTGAACATCAGCGGAGCGGTCCGCGCGGCAATTCGAATATGCAGTGAATCGATTCTATCTGTTACCTGTTGAGGGAAGCTTCATGGTGACGCGGCGTTCCTAAACGGCCACCGATCTGGTGTACTCTCTCTCATGAAAACCAATTTACATTTTGAGTGCCTCAGCGGCATCAGTGGTGACATGACCCTGGCGGCCTTGATCGACCTGGGGGTTTCGCTGGAACTCATTCGCGACGGCTTGGCGTCACTCAATGTGGCGGATTTGAAACTGCAGGTCGATGACGTCCTCAAATGCGGCTTTCACGCCAAGTACATCCGCGTCGAGCATCCCGAGCAGCGTGCCCACCGTCATTTGCATCATATCGAAGCCATGATCGAGGCGGCCGACGCGATCACGAATTCCGCCAAAACGCTCGCGCTGCGAATTTTTCGCTGCATCGGCGAGGCTGAAGCCAAAGTACACGGTTGCGATCTAAAAAAAGTGCACTTTCACGAAGTCGGGGCCGTCGATTCCATTGCCGATATCGTCGGCGTTGCGATCGCGATTGACTCACTCGCGATCGATCAGGTCTCGTCATCAACCATCCCGACCGGTACAGGCTCGATCGTCATCGATCACGGCCGGGTCGCGATCCCCGCGCCCGCCACGGCGGAGATATTGACTGGCGTGCCGCTGGCGTACTGCGACATTGAGTCCGAACTGACCACGCCGACCGGCGCGGCGATTATCAAGACCTTGGCCAGCTCCTTCGGCCCGCCCCCAGCGATGACACCGCAGCGTGTTGGCTATGGCGCGGGAACACGCGATTTACCTGGCCAAGCCAACGTGCTGCGGGTGACGCTCGGCCAGCTCAATGAGGTCACCACGGCAACAAGCCTAGTAGAAACGGATCGTGCCACGCTGCTCGAAACGAACATTGACGACGCGACCGCCGAACAACTGGCTGACGTTGCCGAACGACTGCTCAAAGCGGGTGCTCTCGACGTGTGGCAAACATCTTGCGTCATGAAAAAAGGACGCTTGGCCAGCATCGTGTCGGTGCTGTGTGATGCATCGGATGTCGCCACGATGCAGAGCCTGTTGTTCCAGCACACCTCGACGATCGGTATTCGCCAACAGGTGCTTGATCGTACGAAGCTCGCCCGGCAAGCGATTGAAATTGAAACGACTCACGGTCGAGCCCGGGGAAAGGTCGTGACGCTGCCCGACGGTTCTCAGCGTTTCTCGCTCGAAGACGCCGAAGCGCGAAGGCTGGCCGATCAAAGTGGGAAATCCACGCGGGAAATTCATGAGGACGCGGCCCAGGGCTGGCGGGCGCACCTACAAAACCACGATCGGTGTAGCTGACCTGCACGCGCAGGATAATGATCCTCCGCGACCCCAACTGTTCGATCGTGAGGTCGTAGATCTCGTCGGCATCGAGGACGGCATCATTGGTCTGGAAAAGCTTGGCGATCGCCGCTTTGTGCGTCCGCATTTTCAGACCGCCGACACCGATCGGTCCGTACACGAGCGGTGAGTTCGCATCATCGCCGCGCACTCGCTTGGCTTTATCGAACGCTTCGACGCCTCCGATGCCCGCTGGCGGGACGGCATTGAGATCGATCGCGACGCGAAGTTTCTCCAGTGCATTGAGTTCGTTGCTGGACAACAGTTCAACTCCTGCCGCACCGCAGGCGACGATCGTGTCGGCGCGGCTGAGCATTTGCATTTTGGCTTCGGCGGACTCCGGAGCGGCCGCTTCCAAAGTTGATTTGCCCGCCGCTGTATCGCCGAGACCCGCCGCGATTTCCCGGCAGGCCGTCTCGGCTCGGTCGAGCGAGCGGCTCGTCAGGATCACGTGTGCACCTTGGCGCGCGAGCATGTGGGCGACGCGGCGACCGACCGGTCCGGTACCGCCGAGCACGACGCTGGTCGAACCCGACAAGGAAACGTGCTTCGTCAGCGAAGCCACGGCGGCGGCGGCCGTGGTGTTGCAGCCGGACGCGTCGAGCATGACGGACACGCGGACCGGACCAAAGAACGCACTTTGTACCGCGGCAAACAATTCCTCCGCCGCCCGCGCATCGTTGCCGCCAACGAAAATCGCGGTGTTGGCGAGATCGGCACCGCCACGCGTGAACATCGCACCGTGAACCAACGACTCGACACCGGATGCCTCGACGTTGCCGTAGCGGAGCAGGTGATCCACACCGGCATCCACGGCGACCACCGAGTCAAACGAACTCGGCTGGGAATCGACATCAAACTGCAGGAGAATTTTTCGTGACATAACAAGTCTGCCGGAATGAAAAAACCTCTCCCGAAGCGATCGGGAGAGGTTGAAATCTCAAAATCTAAGACATTTCTAACGTTGACGCCCAGATGATCGTGTCTACTAGAAACCGCGGAAGGGGTGCTTGGCACTATCTTTCTTGGCCAACACGTCATCGACACTCGGCTTGTCACCCATCGCGTTCTTGAGCGACTCCAAGGTGGCTTCGTAGTTGTACTTGTAAATCTTTTCGTCGTCTTCGGCGGCGGGGTGAATGAACACGCCGCAGACGCACACGAGATCTTCGGCAGCGTCCTTGGGAATGACTCCTTGGCTGACGGCATCGGCAACCGCTTGGGCGACCGCGGCTTGGGCGGGGCCGAACATTTGCACGGCTTGCTTCATGCCCTTGATCGTCACCTTGGTGATCATCACGGTCGCTGGCTTGACGGCCACGTTGGGCTCGAGCACGGCCAGCAGGTTCGAGTGACCTTCGCTCTGGTTGGCCAGTGCGTTAGCGAAAGCGGTTCCGACGGGACCGTTCTTGCTACCGATCATCAGGTCGATGTGAGCGACTTCGTTGCCGTCGCCGACCAGGGCTTCACCGATGTGAAAATGCACGACAGGATGCCTCAAAGTAAAAGAGTTTTTTGGGAAACGACCGGTGGGGAACCCGAGGTCCTTGCCCCACACGTGGAATCCCAATCGAGCGGTGGGTGGGTCTTGCAGAGCGAAACGGTATCAACAAAGGCCGGTCTCGCCAACCAGGTCACACGAAGGTCTTTGGGTAACCAAGATCCCCCCAGTGTTTTGTTGGTCGGAGCCTCGGTGCGTTGGGCTGCCCAGTCCGCGGTTGCGGGCGGCTACCGGGTCGTGGGGATGGATCTGTTTGGCGATCTGGACACGCGTGCCACCTGCGCCCGCTTCGAGCAGATCAAACCCGCCGAGCAAGCCGCCCCAAAGAAACTCGCCGAAACCGTCGCCACACTCGCCGGCCAGGAACGGGCCCGCGTCGTCTGGGTGGGTGGCTTGAGGGGTGCGGTCGACGAATCGAATGGACTCTCGCGGCGAACCCACGAAGAGCTAGCGGAACTCGCCCGGCGAGCTGGGTTCCGCTTTCCAGAAACATTTTCCGCAAACGACGGAAGCGTTTCATCAAATTCCCGCTGGCTCGTCAAAGAACCTGATTCCACCGGCGGGCTGGGGGTTCACTTCCGAGACCGCTGGCCGCATCGAACGATCCCCGCCACGGCGATCCTGCAGCGTTGGATCCCCGGTCGTTCATTGGGGCTGGTGGCGCTCGCGGAGAAACGCGGCGTGTCGCTGCTCGGCATGACACGGTCGATCTACCAACGCTGCGGCGACCTGCCGTTCGTCTACGCCGGCTCCCGCACGTTCGACCACGCCGATGCGGTGCCCTGGTCGGCGATGCAATCGCTATGCGAGCAAGTGGCCGAAACTCGTGGACTTCGTGGACTGTTCAATCTCGACTGGATCCGCGATCGCCGAGACCAATGGTGGCTACTCGAGATCAACGAGCGCCCGAGCGCGTCGTGTGAAGTCATCGAGCGGGCACAACGGCACAGCGGCCACTGCGCCGACGGCGATTCGCTGATGCGCTGGCACCTCGCCGCCGTACTGCCTAAATTGAGAACGAGTAGCCGCCGTCGCAAGATGGTGGATGGAGCCGGTGATCTTAACATCTCGCCCCCGCCATCCACTCACATCAAACGAATCGTCTACAGTCATCGCGATGGGCGGGCCTACTTGTCCACGCTGGCTCAAGCTTGGCAAACCAATGCGAGTAACTCCCTCAATATCGACGAATCACCACGCCGGCAGCTCGCCGACATCCCCGCCGACGGAACTCCGGTGCAACGAGGACAACCCATCGCGACTTTGCTAATCGACAGCGGGGTGGGAGTGGCGTTACAATCAAAAACGCTGCGGCAAGAGATTCGGAAAATCCAAGCAGGTGTGAAGTCGACAAGTGAAGATGACAACGGGTGATGTTACCCGGGATGACGCATGTTTTGCCCTGTCGACGAAAAATCATTTGAGAACCGTGAAGACCGATCGTTAAGCGACAGCGAGTTTTCCAAGGTCGCACGCGTGACACCCAAAAACCCATACGAACCACCAACAACGGACGCCAAGCATCCCCACGCGAGGAAGGTGGTTTTTCTGTATTGGAACGCGATTCTCGCCAGCATTGCACTGTGCATGCATTGTATCCCGTTTGCTGCGTACGAATTCATCGACGATGAAGGTGCCACCGGAAGCACATTGTTCCCGCTCGCTCCACTGGCACTCATCATGATGATGGTTTGCATTCCGGCAGTGGTAGTGCAGGCTGTGCTTTTGCTAGTCGCATTTGGCAAGCGATCTCCGGTTCGCTACCATCGCATGACCGCGTTTGCGATCACGTGCACCGCCATTGCTCTCATCTCTGTTGCCGGTCGATTTGGCTGGTTCATTCGTGTGTAGGTCATTTGATTCGATTGGCGGTCGACGGATCCGCTCAGATAAGCGTGAATGGTTTTAAAAAAGGCTCATCTCCGGTTCCGGGTTGATACGAATACGACAACAAGTCCGCATTGAACTGGGAGGTTTGTGGAGTCTGGGTGCCTGACTGTGAAGCCGGCTCAATTGCCTAGGTTTCCAGGTTTCGCTAGACCGCCAGTTGCAGGGCAACGGTTGGACATCAACCTGGAACCGGAGATGAGCCAATCCCGATAGCACCGCCGACGGCAAAACGTTCTTGGATCACCTGAATCCCGATTCGCTGTCGACAACCGCTGCGATGGTCGAACCGGAACTCGCCGCGGCCGGTGACCGCGTGCAGTTTGAGCGACTCGGTTATTACGTTGTCGATACGGATTCTCGTCCCGATGCTTTGGTGTTCAACCGGATCGTGGGCCTGCGCGACACGTGGGCAAAAATTGCCAGCAAGGATCAACCCAAGGCCAAGAAATGAGTTCCCCGAAGCCACAGTTTTCGCTGCCGGTTGTCGCGGCGGAAGAGTATCGTCATGCCGTTGCGGGCGAACCATGGGAATTGTGCCCGGTCGCGATCACCGGCCCGATCCAGTATCGCAGTTCGCCGCGCGACGACTCTTTCGAAGCGACCCGGCACCTGGCGGAAATATCGCTGCGGACACCGCTGGATTATCCCACCATCAGTGACGCGATTCTCGCGGGCGATCACGTGGCGTTAGCCGTCGATCCGAATGTCCCACGAGTGGCCGAGGTGATTGCCGGCGTGCTGGAAGTACTGAAATCCTGTAGGGCCGGACGAGTCAGTATCGTCCTCTGGTCAGAAGCGTCCGATAGCTGCTACCAATCGTTGACCCAGAGATTCCAAACCGCCGCCGCGGATGATTTCGCGGACTGGAGCACCGATCAGGCGTGGGCGAGGAAACTTGGCGAACTTCTTGAAACCAATCGCGTGTTCTTGCACAGCGAACTGGATGATGCCGACGTCGAGTCGCTTGGCATCGGTATCGTCAGCTCCGTGGAGGAACTGCACCGACTCGGCCAAACGTGCCAAGCTGCCGGGATGCTCCGCGCAGCCCAGTTCCAAGCGAGCACGGTCGCACGGTCGGAAACCTCCGCCGAGGAATCCTGATGGCCGTCTCGCCTGCGGATAATCCGCTCGCCCAGCGAATCGAAGATGCGTTTGCCTACTGCCCACGTTGCGGGACACCAAACGCGAAGCCCGGCTCGATTCCGTTTCGCTGCGGTGCCTGTGCTCTGGCGATCTACTTCGGTCCCGTTGCGGCCGTAGCTGGATTGATCTTGGATGACGAAGGCCGCATACTGCTCGTTCGTCGTGCTCGCAATCCTGGCAAACATCAGTGGGGGTTGCCGGGAGGTTTCGTCGATCACGGTGAGACCGCCGAAGAAGCACTCGCGCGGGAAGTGCTCGAAGAAACACAGCTCACGCTGATCCACCATGAACTACTGACGACCGGCCCGAATCGATACACGCACACCGGCACGACTGCTGACGTCTTGGACATGTTCTTTCTGTGCCGCGTGAAATCCACGTACCCCATCGTGCTGGCTCGGAACGAACTGTGCGAGTATCGCTGGTGCATCCCCGACGCCGAAATACTCGGCAACATGGCATTTCCGTCCAACCGCATCGCGGTCGAACTATGGCTGTCGCAACGAAATAGGTAAGCGGGCGAGACGCCGGCACTCATTTGGACATCCCCGCTG
The DNA here is from genome assembly GCA_041688415.1 of Rhodopirellula sp. Taxonomy (GTDB): domain Bacteria; phylum Planctomycetota; class Planctomycetia; order Pirellulales; family Pirellulaceae; genus Rhodopirellula. Next base: position 13,635 of record JBDNIG010000038.1, read on the forward strand.
GCGCGCCGAGTTAGTAAGTCGGCTTTCGGCGACGCAATGGTGAGCCGAGTGCCGTAGACACCGGGCAGCACCACCAGTCCGGCCGCTTTTCAGCTTGTTGATTTAATCGAAAACGTCGATTTAATAAACGTAGGATGGGCACTTTTGCCCGTCAGTGGCGTGGATGTCGGCCAAGAGTGGCCAACCTACGACTAAATCAACAAGCTGTTAACAAAATCCACTACAACAGTTATCGATCCCGCGTTGCTTAAGTTGCGATGATGAGCCGCATGCTGTTGGCCTCAGTAGCCCGGTCGCTTACGCGGCTCGGCTCACCCGATCGATAGACTGCCCGTCCACCCTGTCACCGATAGCACCCATGCTGATTTACTGTTTTGAGGACGAACGCGTCGAGAAACTCGCGCCCATCATCCACGCGCGTCCCGCCTACGCCATCACGTGTGCCGGGTATCGCTTGGTTGATTGGCTCGACGAGCTAAGGCGTCAGACCAGTGACGCGAAAATCGTCGGCGATGTCCGTGAGTACCTGCGCGCGATCCAGGCAGTTGATTACGGGCTCGAGTCCGCCCCCCCGTCGTTGGCGTCTTTCGACGCGGCGGCCGCTGACATCTCGGATATTCTGTTGGTGAATGCTCGTTTGGTGCCGTCGGTTGATAGCTTCCAGAGCCTTCGAGAGCTGATGCGTGGCGAACGATTTGCCGTTGTCATGTCGGCTGGCGAGCGGGGCGAGACGGAGATGGAGCCGGACGGCGATGCCGAGTCAGGAGCAGCCGGTGCGGTGTTGGCGGCGTGGTTGCCCGCCGCGGAGGTCGCCAAAGCACTCGGCCGCGCCGCGGCAGCCACGACGGCAGCCGCGGAGAGCGGAAACCATGGGGCTTCACGCAGGAAAGCGGATCACGGCGATGCGTCCGCTGGCGCCGCCACCTTCAAAACCCTCTGCCGTCACGCCGCCACCGCTGCCGCTCGCTCGTCACTGAAACTAAACGAATTGAGATGGCCGCACGATGTCGTTTCGGCACACATGAAGTTCATCGGCGGATCGATCGAGCATCGCATCGCCGCGGGCAACTACACGCAGCTCGAGGACGGTGTTTTCGTCGGTGAAGGCGTCTCCATCGGAGAATACGAATCAATCCATACCGGGGGCGGCGCAATCGTGCTCGACGACAACGTCCAAGTCGGACCATTCTGTTTTCTCGAAGGACCGATGTACGCGGGCGCGAATACTCGTGTGATCGAACACTCCTCGATCAAAGACGGCGTTTCGCTGGGGCATACGACCAAGATCGGCGGCGAAGTCGAGGCGTCGGTGATCGAGCCCTTTACCAACAAGCAGCACCACGGATTCCTCGGTCACAGCTACCTCGGCAGCTGGATCAATCTTGGGGCGGGAACCTGCAATAGCGACCTGAAAAACACCTACGGCAAAATCAATCTCCAGTACGGCGACGAAAAAATCGCGACCGGGATGCAGTTCCTCGGCTGCATCATGGGCGATTATTCCAAAACCGCCATCAACACCGGGATTTTTACCGGGAAAGTCATCGGCGTGTGCAGCATGATGTACGGATTCGTCACCGGGAACGTGCCGAGCTATGTCAATTACGCGAGGTTGTTCGGCCAGACCTCGTTGCTCCCCCCCGAAGTGATGGTGAGCACGCAAGCACGCATGTTTGCCCGCCGCGAAACGAAGCAACGCCAGGCCGACATCGATCTGATTCACGCCATGTATCACCGCACCGAAATCGAGCGGCAACTCTTGGATGAATTGGGTTTTTAAAGCGTTGGGGTTGTGGAACAGCGACTCGTTTCTTAGCATTTCGTGTTCCTCTAAGCTGGAACCACGTGGATTCCGGCCGATTTACCCTTTTTCTTTCATGTCCATTTGGTGGGGCGAAGGGCCGCAAGGCTCTGGAATCTCGCGAGCGGTCGTCGCCGTCCGCGTCCATTCTCGAACCCGATGTGAAAGTATCCAACCTGGAGATTGCACCGCGTCGCAGCGGGCAGATAAAAGCTGATGGCAAACGAAATTGTTAAAGAGATGATCGAGTCCGGCGTCCATTTCGGGCACCGCACCAGTCTCTGGAACCCGAAGATGGCTCCGTACATCTTTGGCAAGAAAAACCAAATTCACATCCTCGATATCCGCGAAACCCTCCGGGGACTCCTGCGGGCGAAGAAGTATCTTTCGCAAGTGGCCGCGGGCGGCAGTTTGATCCTGTTCGTCGGTACCAAACGTCAAGCCGGTGAAGCCGTCGAAGAACAGTCGCTGCGTTGCGGTATGCCGTTCGTCAGCGAACGCTGGCTCGGCGGGACGTTGACGAACTTTCGCACCATTCGCAGTCGTCTGAGCCGGTTGGAGGAACTCGAAGAACTTCGCAACAGCGACAAGATCAACACCTACAGCAAAAAGATGCAGTCGTCGCTCAACCGTGAATATCGCAAGATGTATCGCAACCTCAACGGTCTGCGGTCCATGAACCGCTTGCCCGAGGTGATGTTCATCGTCGACCCCGGCAAGGAACGCAACGCCGTTCGCGAAGCCAAACGGTTGGGGATCACGACCGTCGCCCTGATCGACACCGACAGCGATCCCAGCCAAATTGATCTGCCGATCCCCGGCAACGATGACGGGATCCGTAGCGTCGAGATGATCATGCGAGAACTCGCCGACGCCGTTATCGCCGGCAAGGGAACCGTGCAAACGCAGGCGTCCGACGCCGGTGCCCCGGCGGCCCAGAAAGAAGCTCCAGCAACCGGCGAAGCCCCCGCGGCGAGCGAAGCCCCCGCGGCCAGCGAAGCGCCCGCAGCCAGCGAAGCCCCCGCGGCCAGCGAATCGCCCGCAGCGGCTCCTGAGCCTGTTACCGAACCCGCCGCGAGCGAACCCGCTAGCGAGTAGGTTCTCTCTGGAGTGAGACGTTGGCTCGACCGTGCCACCCGTGATCGGTGGCGCGGCGCAATGTCAACGGAAATCGCGTGGGTGAGCGGGATTTCGTCCGTGAGCCGAGTGCCGTTTGCCATCTTCAGCTTGGGTGCCAATGCGAACGCTGTTCAACCGTCAGCCGCAGACGCACGCGAGTGTTCAGCGTGTTCTTCCGTGGCTGACGGCGTTAGCCGCGGGTTTTTCCGAGGTTTTCGGATGGATTTTAAACCGAGGCATGGAGGCATCTGGTAACGCGTCTCACCCGGCCGTTGACGCGTCTTGGCTCATGGATCGAGGAGCCGTGAGGGCCGGATTACCAACCACATACAATCAACCAAAATAGATACCTGACTCTTGTTATTTAGGAAGCAAAGATGAGCATTTCTGCCAAAGACGTTAGCGAGTTGAGAAAGTCAACGGGCGCGGGCATGATGGATTGCAAAAAGGCACTGGAGGAATCTGGTGGCGACATGGAGGGTGCCCTCGATTACCTTCGCAAAAAGGGCCAGAAAGTCGCTGAAAAACGCGCCGACCGCGATGCTAACGAAGGCGTCGTCGTCGCGATCACCGAAGGCAAGAAGGGCTTGCTGTTCGCGCTGAGCTGCGAGACTGACTTCGTCGCCAAAAATGAGAACTTCATCGCCCTGACCGAACGCATCGCCCGCCTGGCGATGGACAAAGGTGCGACGAGCGTCGATGAAGTCAACGCGTTGGAAATCGAAGGCACGACCGTCAAAGAACACCTCGTTAGCGAAACCGGTCGCACGGGCGAAAAGATCGAAGTCTCGGACGTCCAAGTCGTCGAGGGTGACAACATCGCTTCGTACATTCACGCCGGCAGTAAAATCGGTGTGCTGGTGTCCTACAAAGACGGTGGCAAGGACGAGGGGCCTCAGTTCTTCCGTGGCGTGGCGATGCACATCGCTGCCATGAAGCCTTCGATCCTGCATCCCGACGAATTCGATCCGGAATTTGTGGAAAAGGAAACCGAATCCCTCAAGGCCCAGATCGTTGCTGAGAACGAACTCAACGAAAAGGAAAACCTCGGCAAACCAGTCAAGAACGTGCCCCAGTACGCCAGTCGCCGCCAATTGACGCCCGCGGTCTTGGCAGCGACCGAAGAGGCGATCAAGGCGGAACTCAAGGCCGAAGGGAAACCGGAAAAGATCTGGGACAAAATCGTTCCTGGAAAACTCGAGCGGTTCATCTCCGACAACACGGCGTTGGATCAAGAACGCTGTCTGCTCAGCCAGTTCTACGCGCTCGACGACACCAAGACCGTCGAAGCGGCCGTCAAGGCGCTTAGCCCCGACGCCGAGATCGTTGAATTCAAACGCGTCGCGGTGAACTGAGTACACTGTCGCTCGAAATCGTGAGAAATCATGCAACGGCTCCAGTTTTCACTGGAGCCGTTTTTCATTTACCTACCTGCTTTGGACCAACGGTTCCTCATGCACTCGCAACAACAATTCGACTTAATCGCCGCCTGTGCCTTCGGTCTCGAAGCGATCGTTCGTCGTGAACTCTCCGCACTGGGCATCGATGCGACGATTGGTGAATCGGGGCGAGTCCATTTTCGTGGTACGCTCGAAACGGTTGCCAAGGCCAACCTGTGGTTGCGCTGTGCCGACCGGGTCTTGATCCGTGTGGCTGAGTTCCCCGCCGCTGACTTTGATGCCCTGTTCGAGACCACCAAAGCCATCTGCTGGGGCGATTGGATTCCCGTCGATGGTGAATTCCCCGTCACCGGACGCAGCGTCAAATCAACACTGACGAGCGTTCCGGCCTGCCAGCGAGCCGTCAAGCGAGCGATCGTCGATGCGATGCGGCGGGATCACGGCACGGAGTCACTACCGGAAACGGGGGCGCCTTATCCCGTCGACATCGCACTGCTCAAGGACACCGCGACGATCACGCTCGACACGACGGGCCGGAGCCTGCATCGCCGCGGTTATCGCTCCGCCGTCACGGCAGCACCGCTCAAGGAAACCCTCGCCGCAGCGATGGTGATGCTGAGCTACTGGAAACGAGATCGCCCACTCGTCGATCCGTTCTGCGGCAGCGGCACGATCTTGATCGAGGCCGCCATGATCGGACGCAACATGGCTCCGGGGCAATCTCGAGAATTTCGCTTTGAACAATGGCAGGATGCTCCCCGCGAAACACTACTAGATCTCCGTAGCGAAGCACTGCAAGGCGTGCTCGATCCGCTGCCACAGCGTCTGCTCGGCAGCGATACCGATTTCCGAGTCCTGCGGTTCGCCCGCGACAACGCCGAAGCGGCGGGAGTGACGTCGGACGTGCATTTTGAAACCGCGGATGTTCGCGACCTGCGCAGCAGCCGCCGATTCGGATGCTTGATCACCAACCCGCCCTACGGCATGCGGCTCGGTCGTGACTGGGAAATCGAAGAACTGTACGCGTCGCTGCCCGATGTGCTGCGACACCTACCGACATGGTCCTTCTATTTCCTGACGTCTTTTTCGGGATTTGAAAAGGTGCTCGGGCGCGGCGCCGATCGACGCCGCAAACTCTACAATGGCCGGATCGAATGTACGTACTACCAATTCCAAGGCCCCAAGCCGGTCGCTGACGGCGGGCCACCAGCGGATGCACGCGAGCGATCCAGTGAACCCACAGGCACTCTGGAACCTCCTGAGCCACAGCCACAAAAGCCCGCACGGCCCTACGTTCACGCGGTTGGTGAAGCGGCCTTCGGTGCCTTGCCCGATAATGCACAGCACCAAGCCGATCTGTTTGCGACGCGGTTGCGGAAACGAGCGAAGCATTTCCGGAAAATGATGGCGCGGCGAAATATCACTTGTTTTCGCCTCTATGAACGTGACGTCCCCGAGATCCCGCTCGTCGTCGATCGCTATGAAAATTACCTGCACCTGAGCGAATTCGAGCGGCCGCACGATCGCGACGTTGCTCAACATGCCGCTTGGCTCGATCTGATGGCGAAGACCGCAGGCGAAGCGCTCGACGTGCCCAAACAAAACGTGTTTCTAAAACGACGATCACGACAGCGGGGAAAAACGCAGCATGAGAAGGTCTCGGAAACGAACCAGAAAATCCCGGTCCAGGAAGGAGGGTTGACCTTTCTCGTCAATCTCGCTGACTACATCGACACGGGCTTGTTTTTGGACCACCGCGTCACGCGTGGGATGGTTCGCGAGCAAGCCACGAAGAAACATTTCCTGAATCTGTTCGCTTACACCGGTTCGTTCACCACGTACGCGGCAGCGGGTGAAGCCGCTTCGACGACGAGCGTTGACCTGTCGCAAACCTATCTTGACTGGGCCCAAGAGAACCTCGCTGCCAACGGATTGAGTGGCCCCCAGCATCAATTCGCAGCGATGGATATCGGCGAGTTCATTCGTCGTCATCGGCCTGGCGAAGTCTACGACCTCGTCGTCTGCGACCCGCCGACGTTCTCCAATAGCAAACGCACTGACCAAGACTGGAACGTCCAGACCGACGCCGTCCCCCTGCTCAATGACGTCTTGAAGTTGGTCCGGCCGGGCGGCGTCGTCTACTTCTCCACCAACTTCCGCCGGTTCAAGTTTGATACCGATTCCCTGACGGCGGGCGCGTTCCACGAGATTTCAAAACAGACCGTCCCCGACGAGTTCCGCAACCGCCGCATCCACCGCTGTTGGCGGATTGAGAAATAAACACCGATCTCCGGTCCATTTGATTGATTATCCTTTAGACACACGACGATACTTGAACTTCGGCTGCGCAAGATACCTTGCAAGTTTGTTGGGATTGCATTGCACTTGAGCATTGAACAACCAACGATGGTTCATTGACGCATAGTGTCCGCAGTCAAGAACATCGATAAATGGCTGCATGTCGGCCTGGCAATAGATCGTAAACAGAGTTGGCTTTGTTCGCTTGAATGGTCCAGGCACATTCAGGAGTACTGCACCCGAGATATCCCAAATGATCCCCACCATACTCGTTGCCACAACTTCGGGGGCTCGGCATGAAAGAGGAACGTGCATACTGGATTCGACGTTTGCGACTGTTGTCCTGGAAATGCGAGGTGCGTGATGACTCGAATGGCACGGTGTGAGGTCTTCGATCCCGATGAGGTGGCGATCGCATATGTCTTCGGTTCAGCGAAGGATCGAGGGGCTGGTTGATGAACCTGAGGTCGTCAGCGAGTCGGTTGTGGTTGCAGACGGCGGCGTTGGGGAGGCTCCCGACGGGCGGAGCCGTCGGTCGACAATGTAGCCAGACGGCTCCGTCCGTCTGAGCTGAGTCCGCGCCGGTTTCTCCCGACGGGCGGAGCCGTCGGTCGACAATGTAGCCAGACGGCTCCGTCCGTCTGAGCTGAGTCCGCGCCGGTTTCTCCCGACGGGCGGAGCCGTCGGTCGACAATTGGACGAGGAAGAGGGCAACAGTTTAGTCCCTGTGTTGGGATCATCGCGACGCGGCGCCCGACGCCATGTCCCGCGAGGTGCGCTACTTTCTCGCGTTCTCATCTGCATAATAACGAACGATCTGCTCAGAAGAAGTTCCCTGATCGCGACGTCACCCTGCTGAGCTGACATGGACGCATCGGCGCAGCATTTCGCTCAGTTCATCAACGATGAAATCGAGGCTAGGCGTGTTGCTGTCGATGCCTCCCAGGGCGTTGGCAACTCGCTGGCGGGGAATGCCGCACATCAGAATCTCCGTCCAGTGTGGCGTCTTGTTAGGCTATCTTGATTGACTGTGAAGTGAAAACACGGTCCGAATCAGTTCAACCATCGCTGTATTTCCACTGTTATGGCCTTTTTCGAAATCGTTCTCTGTAGTAGCCATCTGATTGGTAATGTGCGCGAAACATAGAATATCTTTCTTCGCTACTTGTGCGAATGCATAAAGTGCGGACGCTTCCATCTCAACGGCAAGAAGCCCCGCCTCCGTGATGTTCTTGGTGGCTTCGGCAGTCTCTCGATAAGGGGCGTCGGTTGTCCACGTCCCGCCTCGGATCAGGTCGGGAGTCGCATCCATCACTGCCTCCGCCAAGCAACCAAGGTCGCTTCTTAGCGACACAAATTCAGATGGCGGAAGATAGTGGTAGCTAGTCCCTTCATCACGCAGGCAGTAGTCAATCAACTGAAAATAGGGGGGCGGTTTGTGTTTGGCAAGTTGGCCAGCAGACGTGATGCTGACTAAAAACTCACAACCCGAAGCGAAAAGTTGCTCCGCGACCAATACCGCAAACGGTGCACCGACCGCACAACCGACCACTCCGACCGACTCGTCTCCAAGTCGCAAATTTCGCATTTCAGTGTGATAGCAGGCCCAGCAGTCGTTTATGGGAACACCCGAATCTCTCAGGTATCGCGACAGGTCACCATCGGGATCAAGAACGCAAAAGGCGGGAACATCGCATGGGGGCAACCCCTTTTGTCGTCGTGCTTCTCTGATCAGAGCGGACGGGTCAAACAGGGATGCATGGTGATAGTGCTTGCTCCGCAATATTGGGGGGGTGCTCATCATGATGGTTGATTCCGCTTGTAAAGCGCGTAAATATAGGGACGAGGATCACCAAACGGATTGGTGAAAGAGTATCTCTCTTCGTTCATGAGAGTGAAGCCCGGGCCGATTCGTTCGGTCATCTCTTCAACAGAATATCGGTGCAAATCGAGGCCAGCACATTTGGGTGCGCCGTCGCTAGAGAACTCGGCCAGTAGCGCGTAGCCCTCATCGCTCAAGCCAGATCGAAGATTGTCAAAATAGCACTGAATATCTCGTTCTTCGATTAGAAAGTGCAGGACGGCACGATCGATCCACACATTGGCAACCGGTGTCCCGGTGGGCAAAGGTTTGGAAATGTCATGGTGCAACCACGATACCTTTCCTTCGTTCGTTCCAATTCGTTTTCCCAGTTTCTTGAGCGCCACATCGCTGATATCGTTGAGCACGATGTGCGAACATCGCGGAAGCAGAGCGTCAACCAGAACCGACGTCCCGGCCCCAGCAAGAAATAGGGTGGCGTCGCCGATGTCGGGGATCTCATTCAGGAATTTGAGCGTCTGCGATGCGTCGTTCTCATACCAGCCGAGTTCGGGATCGGTTTTCCTGGAGAAGATCGCATTCCAATGTTGATTTGGTCCACTCACGCTTCCCTTCCATGGCTAACGAACTGCGCCCATCGAATTGCGATCTATTCGCTTGTCAAGCCTTAAAAACCCCCGCTTTGCAAGTTGGGCCGATCGCCGGACGTGCGGATAGATTGTACGTTGAACGTTGTCGCCACACCGAGGACGCTAGGGGGCGTGACGCATTCGGGACAACACCGCACATTCTAACTCGTAGTGGAATTTGGGGCTACCCATCGATTCACCGCGTTGTGCAGGCGTGTTAAGCACGTTCGGGGAACGTGTTTTTGGCCATCCGCCGTTTTGGCGTTGGCCTGGGTCGTTAAAAAGTTGGTCTTGACAAAGCATTGTGATGGCGGAAGTTGATAGCGTTTTTGTTCCGCGTTGCTTGGCTCTTATTGTCCCTCGCGGGACGATAGTTCTCGACACTCCCCACGTTCCACCACGAAGTCACATGAGCAAACCTATCTTATTCCTTCTCGCGGCGTTTGCGACTGTTTTCCTATCGTCTGTAGTCAACACGTCACTGCGTGCTGCCACGTCCGTGCATCCCAACATCATCGTGATCATGGCGGACGACCTTGGCTATGGTGATGTGTCGTGCAACGGTGCCACGGCGCTGCAGACTCCGAATATCGACAAACTCGCAGCGGGAGGGCTTCGGTTTACCGACGGATACTGCTCGGCGTCGACGTGTACTCCGACCCGTTATTCATTTTTGACGGGCGACTACGCATTCCGTACCAAGGGCACCGGCATAGCGCCGCCGAATGCGCCTGCGATTATCAAGCCAGGTACCGAGACGGTCGCGTCCCTCCTCGCGAAGGCGGGATATGCGACCGGCGTCGTTGGCAAGTGGCATTTGGGTCTGGGAGGTAACGGCGGCCCGGACTGGAACGGAGAATTGAAACCGGGGCCGTTGGAAATCGGATTTGATTCCTGCTTCCTGCTGCCGACCACGAACGACCGCGTGCCGCAGGTTTACGTGCAAGACCATCGCGTGCCGAACCTCGATCCCGCTGACCCGTTGTGGGTTGGCAACAAAAAGCCGAGCAAGGACTATCCCACGGGGGTCTCGGAGCGTGATTCGTTGAGAATGGATTGGTCGCAAGGGCACATCGAACCAGGTGTGAGTGATGCGATGGTCTGCACCATCGACCTCGCCGCGAGTCTGGCGGCGATCGCGGGACAAGAAGTGCCTGGAAACGCCTGTCAGGATAGCGTTGATGTTTCGGGGGCCTTGCTGGGTCGCGACGGTAGCCAGGGTCGCGAGTCGCTGGTCCAGCAGGACAACGGTAACAGAGGCAATTTTGGATATCGCAAAGGCAAGTGGAAATTGCAACGACACGATTCAGGACGAGAGTACAACGTTGTCGTCGAAGAACCGCTGAAGGCTCGCAAGGTGCCCGAGTTCATGCTATTTGATCTCGACGAGGATCCCGCGGAACAGCACAACGTGATCGACTCCCATCCGGAGATAGCTGTCCAAATGAAAACGGAACTGGCCGAGATCGTCGAGCGAGATCCCTCGTAACGAGTGATTCAGCTTGGCTCCCGTTCGCGAATGATATGACACGCCGCCTCCGTCCAAGCGTAATCATCGAAAGATACCGATCCCCGCGTGCAGGGCCAGTAGATCTCGGCGGTCGAAAGCCCCGCCACATGCGCCGCGTCAACGATCGTGGGGATGCGCAGCGTCGCTGGCTGAACGATTTAGACACAGAAGCTTCGCAATCACGACCTCCATTGCAGAAACTTTGCGAAACCTTCGCTTGTTTGTCCGGTTGGATGTCATGAAGGAAACGAAACAATTTCTGTCCCCTTGTCTATCAAAAAGCGAAACAAACATGCGTAGGAAATCACTGAGTCTGTTGTTGGTTGCGGGCGTTGCCTGGACGTTCGCTCCGATCGCGTCAGCCGACCCCTTCGAACGCGAAGGCCGAGACGGGCACCCGCGTGCGGAACGAGAGCGTGACGATCTCATCAAGCGAGCCGAACATCATCATCGAGATCATCGCGAAGGGCCCAGGCGACATCATGGGCCCGGAGGACCGAGGGGGGCCGCCGAGCCGGGGCGAATGATGCGGATGCGGCCGCTCGTTGCCGCACTTGACGCGGATAAGGATCGAAGCATTTCGGCCGAAGAGATCGAGAACGCTTCCGCCGCATTGAAAATGCTGGACAAAAACGGTGATGGTAAGCTCGACCTCAGTGAACTGCGGCCGAATTTTGTTGGCGATCCTGGGCCGCCGCGACGCGATGCACGACGCAGCCCACGCCGCGACGGCCGTCGCGAGATGGACAGGAATTCTCGTGGGCGAGGTGGCCGTGGCCACGCTGATCGACGAGGCGGACAACCCCAAGAGCACAGTACCCATGAAAGAGGCCCACGCGATGCTTCGTCAATGATGGAGCGATTGATGAAACTCGATCAGGACGACGACGGAGCTCTGTCGGCGGATGAACTGACCAAACTGCCCGAACGCGGCCAGCGGCTGATGAAAATTGCTGACATTGATGAAGACGGATCGCTCTCGAGCGACGAGCTTGCCGCGATGAAAGAACGCGGCAAAGAACTTCGACGTGAGCGCCGAAAGTCGGGAAAGAAAGACGAAAAGTAAGAAAAGTGCGAGTGAAAACCGGTGCCGTCTCTCGCGTTCGCTTCACCGGAGCACTCCGCCAGCCATCCCCCATCGACTGTATCCAATCACCTTGTCAACAGGAGTGTGAGTCAGCTCACCTGGTGAACAGCGGCTGGAAGAGGAACAGAAGCTGTCAAGCGGTGGGTTGAGGGGCACACAGGAAAGTTTGGAAAAATTGGAGAAGTTGCGAGTACAAGTTGGTCGGCTCGTACGTTTCAGATCACGAAGATTGCTGATTATTCGGCCGAACATTTGACAAGGTCGTTGAAATTGCTATCTTAGGTACGTAATGGTAGAATGTCGCAGGCGTCGCAGCTGTGACGGTATGCCGACCCCACCCGTTTTCCGGTCTGGACTTGGCACCTAGCCGGTTTGGTCCGCCCCACCCCTCAATTTGTTACTCGCGTACGAAAAGAGCTGCTCGCCAGCGATGGACGGGCGCTCGAACAAATTCCCACCTCTTGTTTCAATCGAACCCTCGTGATTGCGGAAGATCGTTTCTGTCAAGCTGAGTTCGTTGGGAACTTCACTCCCTGCTCTTTTTAAGGAGCCGACAACGATGTTGTGTCACGGAAATCCACTGACCCGGTCGGGTCTGTTCGGACGTCGCGGTTTTTTGCTGGCCGGTGCGGCCGGGGGCCTTGGACTCTCGCTGCCTGAACTTTTAATGCGGCAGGCCACGGCGGAGATGAAGCAGTACGATTTCATCAAGGCCCGAGCCAAGAGCGTGATTCACATTTTCCTGCCCGGCGGAATGCCCCAGCAGGAATCCTTTGACCCCAAGCCCTATAGTCCGCTTGAGTATCGGGGCGAACTCGGCACGACCAAGACCAACACGGGTGAGGTGATCTGCGACTCGATGCCGAAACTGGCTCAGCAAGCAGATAAATACTGCGTGATCCGCAGTATGACGCACGGCGAAGCGGCTCACGAACGTGGTACACACAATATGTTCACCGGATACAAGCCGAGTCCGGCGCTGCAGTATCCGAGCTTTGGAGCGGTGGTCAGCCATGAGTATGGACCGCGGGACAACATGCCAGCTTATATCTGCATTCCCAAGGTCCCGAACGAATTTGCGGGAACGGGCTATTTACCGAGCAGTTATGGTGCCTTCGCGCTCGGTGCCGATCCAGCGAGAAGTAATTTCCAAGTGCGTGACCTCAACCTGGCCAGCGGAGTGGACGCCGAGCGTTTCGCCCGCCGCAAAGCGGCTCTTGAGCAGATCAACCAGCGTTTTGTCTCGACGACGAGCGCCGACAACGTCGCTGCGATGAATACGTTCTACGAGCGCGCCTACGACCTGCTCGATACACCGGCGGCAAAGGAGGCCTTCGATCTGTCGAAAGAAGACGACAAGATGCGAGATCGTTACGGTCGCAACCAAGCCGGGGCGCGGATGTTGATGGCGCGGCGTTTGGTGGAGGCTGGCTCGCGTTTGGTAACGTTGACATACGGCAGTTGGGACATGCACACCACGATTACCAGCAGCATGCAGCGTCAGATGCCGGCGCTCGACCAAGGTCTTTCAGTCTTGCTCGAAGATCTTAGCGAACGGGGCATGCTCGACGAGACACTGGTGATGGTCACGAGCGAATTCGGACGCACCCCCAAGATCAACAGCGACGCCGGGCGTGACCACTGGCCGA
>JBDNIG010000292.1:0-9883 GCA_041688415.1 Rhodopirellula sp.
GCTACAGGTGGATTCGTCAGTAATTAAATCGACGTCCCTCGGGATAAAGAATGACTTGTGTACAGTGCTTCCGTTCTCATGTTTCCGCAATGGCTTGCCAGAGTGCCGCCGAAGCGTGAATACCGCGGTGGAAATCGGAAATCGAGAATTTCTCGTTGGGACTGTGGGCGGCGTCATCATTTTGTCCCCAACCGAGCAACAAGGCGTCGCACCCGAGCACTTCTTGGAACCGTGCCAGAATCGGAATCGAGCCACCTTCGCGGATCATGACGGGCCGCACACCGAAGGCACACTCCACCGCATCGGCGGCGGCAATGATGAAGGGGCTCGTCGCGTCGGCCAGCATCGCGGCAGCGCCGTGATCGGGCTTGAGTTCGATCCGGACACCGACCGGGCAGTGCCGCGTCAAATGTTCCTCGATCAGACGCGTGATGCGTTCGGGATGTTGCCCCGGAACCAAACGGCAACTGAATTTTGCCGACGCCTTGGCTGGCAGCACGGTTTTTACACCCTCGCCCTGATGCCCGGAGGTCAACCCATTGATATCGAGTGACGGTCGCGCCCAGCGACGTTCGTCCGTCGTATAGCCTGGCTCACCGGCCAACGCATTGGCACCCACACCGCGCGCGAATTCCGCATCATCGCTGCCGAGCTGTTTCCACGAATCACGCTCGATGTCGGGAATGGGCAGAACGTCATCGTAGAACCCATCAATGGCGATTTTGCCGTCACGCTCGAGCATACTCGAGAGCAGGTGGCAGAGCGCCATCGCCGGATTCATCACCGCACCACCGAAGGAGCCACTGTGCAAATCGTGACTGGGGCCATCGACGAACAATTCGTAGGTGGCGATCCCGCGTAAACCGCACGTGATCGCCGGTCGGTTCGGTGCGTACTGACTGCTGTCGCTGACCACGACCACGTCGCAGGCGAGCTTTTCGGCAAGCCGGGGCAGATGCTCGTCCAGATTTTCACTGCCGACCTCCTCCTCGCCCTCGATCAAGAACTTAATTTGCATCGGCAGCGAGCGGCCGCTAGCGATCCACTGGGTCACCGCCAGCACGTGGGTGAGGACTTGGCCCTTGTCATCGGTCGCCCCACGCGCGTAAATCTTGCCGTCGCGAATGACCGGCTCAAACGGGGGACTATCCCACAGACCGAGCGGTTCGGGGGGTTGGACGTCATAGTGTCCATAAACCAACGCGACTGGCGTTTTTTTTCCGTCAACGGTCTCTGGGAGCGGCGTTTGAGCGTAAATTAGCGGAAATCCGTCCGTCTCGATCGATTCGGTTTTTAGCCCCGCGCCGGCGAGTTTTTGCTTGACCCAATCCGCCGCCGCGTGAACATTCCCAGTTGCCGACGAGTCGCTGCTGATGCTGGCGATTCGCAGCCAATCCGTCAATTCTCGCTCAAAGCGATCCGCGTTCTCGGTCAAGTAGTCGAGGAAATCGGTGGGCAAAAGCGGGTTTGGAGAGGTCATGGTGAGTTTTCTCGAAAGGATCAAAGGAGACCGTGCGGGTTGGGTAAAACGCAACGACGCGATTCACGCAACCTGCAGCAAAATCGGCACATCGGGTCTAACAGGTAGCATGTTTCACCACTACAATAACGTTTTTGCGGTACAATCGTGATTAAGGAGAACGAAGATATCATGTCTGACGAAGAAAACATGTTTGAAGAAGTCGTCACTGTTGCCGTTGCCGAACCGGAAACGGAAGAACAGTCGCGAACGGAACCGAAACGCCAACCATCGTATCATGTGATCTTGTGGGATGACACGGACCACACGTTCGACTACGTCATCAAAATGATGGGTCAGGTGTTTCGGATGCCTCGTGAGAAAGGCTATCAGTTGGCAAAGGAAGTCGATTCGAGCGGTCGGGCGATCTGCATGACAACCACGCTCGAACTCGCCGAACTGAAACGGGACCAAATTCATTCGTTTGGTCGCGACGATGCATCGGCGAACTGCAAAGGCAGCATGTCCGCCACGATTGAACCCGCCGAAGGATAATCATGAAATCTCAACCGGCTCAGGCCGTTTTAGACGCACACTACCTGGAAACCCGAGCCAAACTGCTCGAGGTCGCCGCGGTGTTGGACCGCATTGATCGGGCGGGGGCACCCCAGTCGTCGCGATCAAGTGACGCGGAGACGCGATCAAGTGACGCGGAGACGCGATCAAGTGACGCGGAGACGCGGCGGTCGCAAATTGACGAGGCGATCCAGATTCTGCTGGACGACTCACCGCGCCGCGCCGAGTTGATCCAGCAATTGTTCTCGCGCCAATACGATCCGCAGTGGCGATCCGACTTTGGACTGCAGGTCGAGCATGCTTCCCCATCCAATACACGAGAAAGCTGAAACGATGGATTTCATCGATCCGCATATTCACATGGTCAGTCGCACGACGGATGACTACGAGGCGCTCGCCCGGATGGGCTGCGTCGCGATTAGCGAACCCGCGTTTTGGGCCGGTTTCGATCGTGGCAGCGCGGACGGTTTCCGCGATTATTTTGAGCAGCTCACATCCGTCGAACCGCGCCGGGCCGCGCAGTTTGGCATTGAGCATCACTGTTGGTTGTGCATCAATGCCAAGGAAGCCGAAAACGTCTCGTTGTCGCGCGAGGTGATCGCCATGATCCCCGAATTCCTCGATCGTCCCGGCGTACTCGGCATCGGCGAAATCGGGCTTAATAAGAACACCAAGAACGAGGCCACGATTTTTCTCGAGCATCTCGATTTGGCGGTGGAGCATGACCAATTGATCCTGATCCACACGCCGCACCTCGAGGACAAATACCAGGGAACGCGAATGATCTTGGACATGTTGTGTGATGACTCGCGGATCAACCCGGATCGCGTGTTGGTCGATCACGTCGAAGAGCACACGGTTGCCGAGGTGCTCGACCGCGGATTTTGGGCGGGGATGACGCTGTATCCCGTCACCAAATGCACGCCGGACCGCGCCGCGGATATGATCGAGCGATTTGGCGGCGAACGCTTGCTCGCTAATTCCGCTGGCGATTGGGGCATTAGCAAGCCGACAGCGATCCCGGATTTAATTTTTCAAATGCGGCGTCGTGGCTACGACGAATCGCTGATCCGCCGTGTCGTGCATGACAACCCAGCGGAATTTTTTGCCAAAAGCGGAAAATTCGTGCAGCCGGTTCGCTAACGGGCTGTTGATTTAGTCGTTTCACCGTTAGCCGAAGGCGTACGTTTCACCGCTCGCCTACGGCTAACGGTTAAACACTATCGCACCCAATCGACACTAAATCGACAGCCCGATAGCGGGCGATTGCTCAAAAAGCGGGTGGAACACCGGCGGGTGACGCGGATTTAGTCGCACCGGTAGGCGGCGATTGCACTCGCTGAACCCACTCTCGCGAGATTTCCTGCACGCGACGCAATTGCTGGAGCTCGTCTCCTTGGGTCACTCTTGCCACGTTATTATCGTGGGACTGGACTGACCGGTGCAGACGCCCAAACCATTCCGCGTCGCTGCTGTGCCGCTCCAGTTCCGAGGCCAGCGTGTTGTGATGCTCTGGGGCGATGTATCGCAAACATGACTTCAGCGTATGAGCAGCGGTTTTGAAGGCTTGGGCGTTCCCATCGATCGCGGCGCGGTCGAGACGGCGAATCAAGTCCGGGATCTCCATGCGGATGCCTTCGCAAACCGATTGTGTCGTCGAAATGTCGTCACCACAGTGTTCGGCCAATCGCCTCCACCATGCGTCATCACTGTCTGGTTCGTGTTCGGGTAGCTGAACCTCGCTCGGATGCTCCTCCATCGCGTCTTGCCCCTCGACCACACGTTTAATCTCCGCCATCAGGGGTTCAAGGTCGATCGGTTTGGTGATGTATCCGACCATCCCAGCATCACGACACATTTCCCGATGCTGGTCGGTGACGTGGGCTGTCAGCGCAATGATGGGAGGCAGGAGACGGCCTGAATGGTCGGCCCGTGCGGCCAGTTTGGTGGCCACTTCGGTACCGTCCATGCCGGGCATTTGCAAGTCCATCAGAATGCAGTCAAACGACTCTCGCTGGAAGTGTGACAGGGCGGCGACGCCGCCGTCCGCTGTTGTCACGCGATGACCGACCGAAACGAGTTGGTCATGAATGACCAAACGATTCGTTGGGCTGTCATCGACGAGCAGCAGGTGGTACCGGCCCGGCACCGTCGCGCGATCGACTAACCCGGCAGGTGATGTCGGTGCCGCGTGAGCGTCGAGAAGCGGTACGGTGGCGATGGCGTTTCCGCGACCGGATTGGCGCAACGCTTCGCCGCGAAGCCATCGCCTGAGTTCATCTGGATGGACCGGTTCAATCATAATTGCATCCTCCGTCCGGGCCCGACGAGGTGTCGGCGCACCGGTGTGGGTTAGCCACAGAACGCGATCACTGGCCTTGCGAGCACGAGCTCGCCATGCCGCATCGGCCGTTTCATTGACGAGGATCCAGTAGATCGGCTGGAGACTGAAACTTGAGGTGGATCCCTCTGCCGAAGACGATATCGTTTCGGGATCCGTGATTTGCGCCGGTCGGCAAAACGTCCAACCGTCAAACGCCAGCGTTTCCGTGATCGCCGCCTCGATCGAGTCGTTGTCGACCGAAATGACAACGGTCCCTTTTTCTGAATTGGCGCGGAGCGTCGGCGCCGGATCAGCGCCGTTGCCAGATCGGCTGGCAAGCTTCAGTTTCAAACGAACGCGAAAACAGCTTCCCGATCCAACTTGGCTTTCCAGTTCGATTCCGCCTCCCATTCGTTCGGCCAAGCCCCGAGCGATGGCGAGCCCCAACCCCGTGCCTCCGTAACGTTTGTTGGTGCCCCGGTCGGCCTGTTCGAACGCGTCAAAAATTCGCGATTGATTCTCCGGAGCGATGCCGATCCCGGTGTCCGTAATTATCAATTCAATCATGCATTTGTTTTCATCCGGGGTATCGCCAGGATGACCCGTGTTGGCATGCGCCAACCGTAGACTAACCAGCCCGTGAGGCGTGAACTTGATCGCGTTGCCGACCAGGTTGACGATGATCTGACGAAGTCGCTTCGCGTCGGCAATGACGCGGCGCGGGAGCTCGGGGTCGATCGCGAGGCATAACCGAACCGGCTTGTCGGCAACCCGAATGGCTAGGCATCCGAACGCGTCACCAACGATTTCATGCAAGTCGATGGGGTGCGGATCAATTGCAACTCTTCCAGCCTCAATCGCCGAAAAATCCAGAATGTCTTCAATCGCGTCGTGCAATAACTCCGTGTTCTGTGAGATCAGGTTGACGTATCGGCGGGCGAGTGCCGGGAGGGACTGCGCAGCGAGTAACTCGGTGAGGCCACGGATCCCGCCCAGTGGCGTGCGCAGTTCGTGCGAGATGCCCGCCATGAACTGGGTCTTGGTGCGGTTGGCTTGCTCGGCGGCCGCTTTGGCCTCCCGCATCGCGTCGAAGGCCTGTTGTTGCAACGTCACATCGCGGATGATGACGGCCCGCCCATCTCGCTCGCCCAGTGGGATCGGGTGGACCGAGACTTCGCTATCAAACGCCACACCATCCCCCCGCCGCAAGCGAAGTTGATGACGCTCGGTAAATGACAGCGTTTTCCAGGTCATGAGGTCCCGCTGAAACGTCGCTCGCGTGAATTGAGGCTGCTCGTTCGTTGCGACCGGCATGATCAAGTCTTCGAGCGGCCGACCAACCAACCGGCCGCCACCGGCCTGGAGAAGCTGCATCGCGGACGGGTTGGCTTCCACAATCACACCGCGGTCATCGACCAACAGTACCGCGTCGGCGGCAGCTTCAAACAAAGCCCGCTTGCGAGCCTCGCTGTTCTGCAATGCCATCGCGCCACGGTGCTTTTCAGTCACATCCCAAAAGATGGCTTGGATGCCAACGCACTCGCCATGCTGATCATACTCCGGCGCCTTGAAAACCTGGACGAATCCAGGACGTCCATCCACACCCGGGTGTTCGGCGACGCGGTCCACATGAGTGCCCGTGGCCATCACACTCAAATCGTCCGCCCGATACCGCGCCGCTAATGCTGGCGAATACAAGTCCGAATCGGTGCTGCCGATCACGTCGATCGGCTGCAGTCCCAACTCGGCGCAGAACGGATCGTTGGCGTAGGTGAAGACGCCCGCCGCGTTCTTGCGAGCCACCTGCAGGTGCATCCGATCCATAATCGACTGAAACGTTGTCTCGCTCTGATCGAGCCGGTGCTGGGTTGCCTGCCGACGGGCGACTTCCTCGCGCAGCGCATGGTTGACTTGCGCCACCTCCTGTGATCGCCGCCGCACACCATGCTGCAACAATTGCTGATGTTTGAGTCGCAGTCTCAATCGGCCACGCAGAAAAACGTGGAAATACACGGCCGCCATCAACGCGATAAACGTCCAGAGTCGAACCGGATCAAAATAGAGAAAGTCCGTCTGCTTGACCTTCTCAATGACTGCCTCGACTAGCCAATGTGTGTTGGGTAGAAACGCGGAAATCGCCGGTCCATAGATCGCGTGCCAGAGTCCAGCCATCGCGACCGCGGCCGCTTGAATCACGGTGATTCGCGTGATTACCCGGCGGTGCAAAAATCGCCACGCCAGCGGCAGCAGGACCAAGTGCAGCACGCATAAGCCCCAGCGGGTCGGGGCGGCAATATCCGCGAACATCAGCAACACAATCACCAGAGTCCACCAACACGATGCCCACGGGTGATCGATATTCGATTCAGGAAAACGGTTCATATGGGCGATCGTCGCGACTGGAAAACAAAGACCGCTGCGCCGAAATGCGAACGGTACCGATGCGAAGGCAAATAAGTTTACCAAAGGCAAGCAAAACCATCGAATGGAATCGCATCGGCCGCTCGTTGTGATCTGTGCTATCGGCTCGGAGAGCCGAGCGACAATAAAAAACGCCCTGATGAATCAGGGCGTTTTGTACGTTTCAAACGTCAGCGAATATCGCCGTTGGGTCTTAACTCTGGTTCGCTGCGGCTTCTGTTTGCTCTTCGCTCGCCACGTTTTCCGCTGGAGCATCGTCCTCAGGAGCCGCTTCGAAAGCCGGTTTGGAGGAGGTGCGTTTCACTTTGTCGTTTGAACCGCCGACCAATTCCAAAATCGCTCGCGTGCCACCATCGCCCAAGCGTGGCGTGGCCAGACGCATGATTCGGGTGTATCCACCGGGCCGATCAACGAATCGCTCGGCAATCGTGTCGAACAGAATGGCGACGGCTTCGCGATCACCGATGAGCTGAAGTGCACGGCGCTGGGCATTGACGTACGGGGCGCGAGCGTTGGCCCATTGTTGCCACTGATCGCTACCACGCCATTTTTTGTACTCGTCGCTGCCACGCTCGGCGGTGGTTGCAAACTGCTCCGCGTTTTGCTTGGCCACGAGGGCCTTCTTAGCTAACGTGATGCACTTTTCGACGTTCGGACGAATCTCCTTCGCCTTTTGCAAGGTAGTGATGATCCGACCTTTCACCTTGGGCGCGTTCTCATCGTGGCTGGCGTCACGCTCAGTCAAAAACAAGGCGGCGGTGAGATTTTTGAACATCGCTTTACGGTGCGATGGGGAGCGACCGAGAACACGGCCTTTGCGACGATGACGCATAACGGAAAACTACTGAGCTAAATGTGTGAACTGGATCAGTGAAGGGAGTCCGCTCGCCGATGCGAGCGTCTCCGGTGGTTGAATTTCCATCAACCGAAGTGGGTTAAAAGAGCGGTTGGTTCGGCACTCGCATGCCCAAGTGCAGACCGTACTGCGAAAGTTTCTCCCGCACTTCGTTGAGTGTCGTGTCGCCGAAGTTGCGAACCTCCAACAGCACGTCCTCGTTACGTTGGACAAGATCGCGAACGGTCATGATGTTTTCGCTTTCGAGACAGTTGTTAGCACGCACCGACAGTCGCAGATCCTCCAACGTCATATTCAGCTTGGCTTCAAGCTGCGATTCCGGCGAGCCCGCACCGCCGCGTGCCGCGGAGAAGATGCTGGGACCGAGTTCGCGGTACTGGACGAACGGATTGAGGTGTTTGCGGAAAATCTTGGCCGCTTCGGTCAATGCCATTTCGGGATTGATCGTGCCGTCGGTCCAAATTTCCAAGTTGAGCCGATCATAGTTGGTCTTTTGACCAACCCGGGTCGCTTCGACTTCGTACCGCACCCGCGTGATCGGGCTGAAGACCGCGTCAATCGGGATGATACCAATTTCATGGTCGACGCTACTGTGCTCGGTACTGGGGACGTATCCCCGCCCGCTCTCGACGACCATTTCCATCATAAATGGCTTGTCGTCGGTCAACGTCGCGATCACGTGGTCCTTGTTGATCACCTCGACGTCGGCATCGGTCTCCACGTCGCCGCCGGTAATCACGCCAGCCGAATTGCTCTCGACGGTAACGACGCGGGTCGCGTCACTGTTATTGCGAACGATCAGCGACTTCACGTTCAGGACGATATCGGTGACATCTTCGAGGACACCGGGAATCGACGTGAACTCGTGTTGGGCACCGCGAATTTTAATTTGCGTGACCGCGCTCCCAACGAGGCTGCTCAGCAGGACGCGTCGCATGCTGTTGCCGATACTCGCACCGAATCCACGTTCGAACGGTTCGGCAGAGAATTTACCATAGGTCTGAGTCAGCGTGTTGCGATCGACTTCGAGCGTACTGGGCAATTCCATGCCACGCCATCGGATATGCATCGACATCTAAGAGGTGCTTTCGGCGTATTGAGGTTGCGAATAACGAGTTGTGCCGCCAACAACGGAAGGCACGACTACGGAGCGGATTGAGAGACAGAACGGGCTGGCGGAAATACCTGACGAACTAGACGCGTCGTTTCTTCCGCGGACGGCATCCGTTGTGCGGAATCGGCGTGACTTCTTCGATCAACTTGACGTTCAACCCAGCCGCTTGCAGCGACGTGATGGCGTTTTCGCGCCCCGAGCCAGGTCCTTTGACCCGGACTTCCACATCCCGCATCCCGAACTTGGTGGCCTTCTCAGCCGCCTGCTGGGCAGCACATTGGCCGGCGAACGGGGTGCTCTTGCGACTTCCCTTGAAGCCACTCGTTCCGGCACTGGCCCAGCACAGCGTGTCGCCTTTGGTGTCGGTAATCGTTACCGTGGTGTTATTGAACGTCGCGTGGACATGCGCAATGCCATTACTGACATTGCGACGGACGCGTTTCTTCTTGTTGGTCTTTGCCACCGGTGGGTCTCAAACAAACATAAGTGAAAATGGAATTAGGAGATGGAAATGCGAGCAAAACTATCGCAAATCCTTGACGCCCTTCTTGCCGGCGACCGTCTTGCGAGGGCCTTTGCGGGTGCGAGCATTGGTTTTGGTGCGTTGGCCGCGAACGGGAAGACCCACGCGGTGTCGGATCCCACGGTAGGCTTTCACCTCCCGCAGACGGCTGATATTTTGAGTGACCTGACGACGCAGCGGCCCCTCGACGAGATAATCTCGCCCGAGCAACGCAGCGATCTGACCGATTTTCTCATCACTGATTTCACTCGCCGGAGTGACTGGGTCGATACCGAGGTTCTGGCACACCTCCCGAGCGCGGAACAAGCCGAGCCCATAAAGATATGTCAAGGAATACTGGATCTGTTTGTCGTTGGGGATGTCAACGCCCATCAAGCGGGGCATGGCGAAACTCCGAGAGCAACTGCGTGATAATAATTTGATTTTTCCGTGCTGCTGACGCACGCATGGATGCCCATGGGGGCATTGCGGAGCCGATCCGCATGACCTGCACGCAAGCGGGGATCGCGAATTTCTACGCCTCACCCGCCATTGCGAATCGCGAACTATAGCAGCCGATTGGCGTTTTGCTCAAGTGGAAGGATTGCCAGGAAGCTGATTTTTTTTCTTGA